>NZ_JBFTPV010000016.1:0-121116 GCF_056398665.1 Pseudarthrobacter sp. 01T43
CATCGACGGGTTTCCGGGGCCGGGTTAGGTTGGGGGCAATKGATCTTCCGGATGAGCCGGGGGCCGCGGGGGATGCCGATCTGGATCGGATCCGATGACTTATGAGGAGAAACTGATGGCTATTTGGGGCGCAGATGTTGAGCAGCTCAGGACTCTTGGCACGAAGCTGCAGGCCGGGGCTTCGGAGATCGAGCAGCAGCGGAGCAACCTCACCCGTCTGCTCGATGGCACCAGGTGGGAGGGCCCGGACGCGACGGTCTTCCGCAGGGAGTGGTCCGGCACGCATAGCAGTGCTCTGAACCAGGTTATCCAGGCGCTGAAGGATGCCGGTCAGAAGGCCACCAGGAACGCCAACGAGCAGGACCAGGCTTCACGCTAGGCCGGCTTTGTTTGACCGGGGCCCGGACACTGTCCGGGCCCCCGGGCGTTAAATGGCGTGGCCACTGGCGGTGCGGCAATCAGGTAGCGCGCCGCGGCGGGCTCAGGGGACAGGCTCGACGTCGTTCGCGTGATCCAGCGGCGCGGCCGTTCCCACGGGAACCGCAGCGCTGGAGCGCAGCTCATCGAGCCGCACCAGGACGACGCCGGCAACAATCAACACACCGCCCAGAAGCTGAATGGCACCCGGCAGTTCGCCCAGCAGCAGCCAGGCCCAGATCACGGCGAACAGCACTTCAGTCAGCGAGACGAAGGACGCCACCTTGGAGCCGAGCGCGCGGGCAGCCATGATGCCGGAAACGTAGGCCAGGACAGTCGCCAATATGACCAGTCCGGCCAAGGCAGCCCACCAGGGCGCAATCCAGGGGCCGAGCCGGGTGTCCGCAGTACTGAAATCCATGGGAAGCAGCCCCGTTGATGCGGCCAGCCACATTACCGCCGCACCCACCAACAGCCCGGCCGATGCCAGGACGATCGGCGGCAGCGAATCGTTCTCCTTCGCCGTGATGAAAAAGTAGATGGCCAGGCAAACCGCAGCTGCCAACCCCCAAAGGACCCCGACGACGTCAATTTTCACTGCCCCCGTGAGGTCCAGCACCAGCACCAGGCCTCCGAGTGACAGCACGGTTCCGCCAATGGTCCAGGCCCGCGGCCGTTTGCGGCTGGCTACCCAGAGCCACAGCACAATGAGGACCGGGGCCAGGTACTCAAGCAGCAGCGCCACCCCCACGGAGAGGCGTGCCACGGCGTTGAAGTAGAAGAGTTGGCAGGCGGCCACCCCGATCAGGCCAAAAAGGCTGATGGTGACCCAGTTGTCCCGTAGCTGGTGCCACCGCCCCCGCAGGGCCAGGGCCGCCGGAATGGCGAGTATCAGCGCGGCACCGGTCAGGCGCGCGGTCACCGCCGCGCCGGGTGACCAGCCCGACTCCAAGAGCGCCTTGGCAAAGGAGCCGGAGAGTCCAAAGACGGCGGAAGAGAACAGTGCGATCCCCAGGCCGGAGCCAAGGAATCCCCGCGCGGCTGCGGGGTTGCGGGCGGCGGACACCGGCGCCTCCTGTCAGGAGTAAAGTGTGGTTATGGTCCTGACACTACGCCCGGCCTCAGTAAGGAGTCAAGATGGTCTTTGCCCCTGACACCGAAATTGCCCTCCGCACGGTGGTCAACCTGATCAACACGGCGGCGAACGGACGCGAAGGCCTGGCTACAGTGGCCAGCCTGGATGAGTTCCTTGACGCTGAGCGGTTCAGCGGCTCCCGCACCCGCGACAGCGCGGAACTGGCGAGCGTACACGAGCTGCGCGGCCGGCTGACTGCATTGTGGACCGCGGATGAGGACACTGCGGTGGCTGGCGTCAACCGGCTGCTGCGCGAGGCCAGCGCGCTCCCCCAGCTGAGAAAGCACGACGGATGGGACTGGCATCTGCACGCCACCACCGGAGAGGCCCCGCTAGCCGACCGGATGGGGACGGAGGCCGCCATGGCGCTGGTGGACGTCATTCGCAGTAAGGAGATGGACCGCATGCTGGTCTGCGCGGCGGAGGACTGCGACGCCGTTGTACTGGACCTGAGTCGAAACCGGTCCAAGAGGTACTGCGACACCGGGAACTGCGCCAACCGGGCACACGTTGCGGCCTACCGGGCACGGCAGGCGACAGCGGGCCGGACGGTGGCGGGCGGGGTTTTAGGAAACTAGGAGCGGCTGGTATCCGGGCCGCCGGCATCGGGCGTTTCCGAAGAGCCGCCCGTCTGGCCCGGGGTGTTCCCGCCGAATCCATGTGAGGGCTTCTTGGCCGAGCTGAGGTTGACTCCGGAGCCCTTGCCCAGGTGTTCGGCGTTTTCCTTGTAGCTCATGGAAAGCATGGCCGCTATCACCAGCGTGACAATGAAAGCGATGCCGGCCCCGGTAAAGGCAAGATCGAAGCGTGGGGTCTTGGCGCTGCCGCCGGACGCAAAAATCAACACTGAAACAAAGGCGAGGATGGCCCAGAACGCGGAGAACATCAGCGGCCCCTTCACCGAGGTCCGCAGCCTGCGCGGTTTGCCTGGTTGCTGGTCTGCCACGATATTTCCTCCTACAGCCAGGCCGGGTGGGCCTGCTGGTTTCGAATGTATTGGGATGTCCCCGCCCGGCACATTTTCTACGCCGGGTAGAACGGTCTGCTTCTAGTTTACGGCTTCCGGGCGGCGCCCCGGGCATCGTGCCTGAGGGTCAGCCCGGACAGGACCCACAACACACCGGAGATGATGGCCCCGCCGCCGGCGACGCCGAGCAGGGCGTGGGCTCCCAGGCTGATGAAAAAGGGAAGAATCGCCGCAGTGCCGAGTCCGATGATGCCCGAGGCGATCCAGTCGCGGGCAAGCACATGCCGGCCGCGGTGCCGGATACCGCAATAAAGCTCCACCGCTCCGGCCACGCCGAGGCCCAGGGCCGCGACGGCGCCGAAGACCCTGTCTCCGTGCAGCAGTACCAGCGCAGCGCCCGCCCCGGTCAGGGCAGCCCCTGCAGCGGAGAGGATCTTGCCGGGCATCCGGTCCCGCGTGTAGCCCGTCTTCGGGATCCCCCAGAGCAGGAGCAGACCGGTGGCCAGCAGGTATAGCCCGCCCGCCCAGCCCATGACCTGCACTGACGGTGAAGGCCAGAAAACGGTCAGGGCACCGAAGGCCAGTGCCACGAGGGCGCGGAGCAATACCGGTTTCCACAGGTCAGCCAGCTGGGCGGTGTTTGCGGCTGAGTCTGCACGGGTCAGTGGTTGGTTCACCGGTCCAGTTTAGTGGGAGCGGGTCCTAAGGCGAACCCAGCACCATCCAGCGGTCCGACCGGGCGCGGAGGCCCAGCGTGACGGCGCGGGCGGCCATGTAGCCCACGGCAAAAGCCGCCCACAACCAGGCGAGCCCGGCCGGCCCGGATCCGCCGGCGACAGCGACGGTTACCAGCAGCGGGGCGTAGACGGCCAGGTTCGCCACCCCCGCCAGTGCAAGGTACCTGGCATCGCCGGCTCCGATCAGCACGCCGTCCAGGACAAAAACGTAGCCGGCGATGGGCTGGCCGGCCGCAAGGATCCACAAGGCGTACATCAGGGCGGACTGGACGCCGGCGTCCGTGGTGAACAGGGCTCCCGCCCACGGTGCCGCGACGGCCAGCAGCGCCCCGGTAATGACGCCGAATCCGGTACCCCAGCGAATCATCGTGCGTGTCAGCAGGCGCGCGTTTGCCGGGTTTGACGCGCCCAGCTCCTTGCCGATCAGGGCCTGTGCTGCGATCGCGAGGGCATCGAGGGCAAAAGCGAGGAACGAGAAAATAGTCATGGCCAACTGGTGTGCCGCGAGGTTGACAGCACCCTGGCCCGTGACCACAAAGACAGTGGCCAGGATGGCGATGCGCAGGCTGAGCGTGCGGAGCATCAGCCAGGAACCGACGCGGGTCATGGCCCGGATGCCGCGCCAATCGGGCATCAGGCTGACGCCATGCCTTGCAGCATTCCGCTGGACCATCACCAGGTAAACGGCAGCCATGACCCACTGCGCCACGCTGGTGCCTATCGCCGAGCCGGCCACCGACCAGCCGAGGCCATAGACCAGCCACAGATTGAGCAGGATATTCAGGGCAAAGCCTGCCGTGGCCACCACCAGCGGCGTCCGGGTGTCCTGAAGCCCGCGGAGCACGCCCGTTCCGGCAAAGATCAGCAGCATCGCCACCAGGCCGGGCATGGACCAGCGCAGATAGTCCACGGCGAAAGTCCGCACGTCGCCTTCCGCCCCCATCAGCGTTACCAGTGGTTCGGCAGCCCAAAACCCTGCCACCGCCAGGGCAAAGCCCAGCAGCAAAGCCAGCCAGACGCCGTCGCGCCCTGCGGCGAGGGCCTTGCTCAACTGACCGTGGCCCATTGCCCGGGCCACCGCAGGGGTAGTGGAGTAGGCGAGGAAGATCATCAGGCCGACGGCGGTGTGCAGCACCGCGGAGGCGAGCCCCACTCCCGCCAGTTGGGCAACACCCAAATGTCCCACGATGGCCGAATCCGCGAGGAGGAAAAGGGGCTCGGCAATCAGCGCACCAAACGCGGGGACTGCCAGCCGCAGTATGTCCCGGGCGGAGCTGGCGGGGCGCGCCACGGCGGCAACGGAGGATTGGTTCGGCACACTGCCAGCTTAATGGCGGGCTTTGAGTGGGTGCCCGGCTTCCGTGACGCCCCGAGTCATGACAAAGAACACAAAAGGCCCGGCTTGGTTGACACTTCAACCAATCGTGCGGGACACTCGAAATATGAACCAGTCACGCCTCACCACCTCCGCCCTGACCATCCTGCGCGTCGCCCTTGGCTTCCTCTTTGCCGCCCACGGCTGGCAGAAGTTCAACGAGTGGACCATCGCGGGCACCCAGGCCGCCTTTGCCCAGATGGGCGTGCCCGCAGCCAACCTGACCGCACCCCTGGTCGCAGGCCTCGAACTGGCCGGCGGCATAGCGCTCATCCTGGGCGTACTGACCCGCGTTGTTGCGGCCCTGCTGGCCGTGGACATGATCGGTGCGCTCGTCCTGGTACACGCCGCCGCCGGCGTTTACGCCGACAAGGGCGGGTACGAACTCGTATTGCTCCTGGGTGCAGCCGCCCTGGCCCTGGCCCTCACCGGCGCCGGCCGCATTTCCGTGGACCGCGCAGTGTTCGGCCGCATGGACAACAAACTGGCAGTCCTCGCCTAAAAACCTCCCACCCCGACGCTCTCTCACCTAATGTGGGTTTTCCCGATGCGCTCTCTCACTTTCTTCAGGAAAGTGAGAGAGCGCATCGTATTTAAGCCAGTTGACTAAGAGAGCGTTTCCGGCGGGCATGGATGCGTCACAAGTGGGGCGGACCGGGCGCACGCTCTAATGTGGGCAGCATGACTGAGACCGCGGCAAATTCCGTCACCCTGCGCTTCCTGGCAGCACCCACCGACGTTGGCCACAGCGGCTCAGTGGACGCCGGCACCGTCCTCGAATGGGTGGACAAAGCCGCCTACGCCGCCGCGGTGGGCTGGGCAAAGTCCTACTGCGTCACCGCCTACGTCGGCAACATTCACTTCGCAGACCCGGTGAACAGCGGGGACATGGTGGAGGTGGAAGCGACCATCGTGTACACCGGCCGTTCCTCCATGCATATCCGCACGGTGGTTTCGTCCGGCGATCCCAAGGGCGGCCCTGCCACGATGCGCAGCCAGTGCATGGTGATCTTCGTGGCGGTCGGTAACGACGGCAAGCCCGTCCCCGTGAAACCGTTCGAGCCTGTCACCCCGGCAGAGATCGAAGAGCGCGATCACGCGCTGGCGCGGATCGGGATCCGTGAACAGATCGTCGAAGCCATGAACGCGCAAGAATATACCGACGCCGGAACGGCCGAGCGCGTGACCTTGCGGTTCATGGCAGCCCCCACGGATGTGAACTGGGGCGGCAAAGTCCACGGCGGCATCGTGATGAAGTGGATCGATGAAGCCGCCTACGTCTGCGCCTCGCGGTATTGCGGGAAGGACACCGTGGCGGTGTTCTCCGGCGGTGTCCGCTTCTACCGGCCGCTGCTGATCGGTCACGTGGTGGAAGTCGAAGCCCGGCTGGTCTACACCGGGACCAAGGGCATGCACATCGCCGTACATGTCCGCTCGGGAGACCCGAAGGGTGGGGAACTGAATCTCACCACCTACTGCCTCACCGTGATGGTGGCGCGCGACGCCGAAGGTAACTCGGTGTCCATCCCCGCCTGGGTGCCGGTAACGGAAGAGGACAAGCGCCTGCACGCGCACGCCCGCGAATTGCTTGAGATCCGCGGAAAAGCGCCGGGGAACCGGCTGCCCAACCACCTGCTGCAGCAGGGCTGAGTCAACCGGGTTCTCCCCGAACGCGGCCTAGAAGCCGCTGCCGCCGGCGTCGGCAGCCATGTTGGCGAAGCGCGAGTAGTGGCCCTGGAAGGCAACCACAATGTCCTTGGTGGGACCGTTACGGTGCTTGGCGATCAGGATGTCCGCCTCGCCGGCCCGCGGGGACTCCTTGTCGTAGACGTCTTCACGGTGCAGCAGGATCACCATGTCGGCGTCCTGCTCGATGGAGCCCGATTCACGGAGGTCCGAGACCATGGGCCTCTTATCCTGGCGCTGCTCGGAGCCACGGTTCAGCTGCGACAGGGCGATGACCGGGACCTGGAGTTCCTTGGCCAGCAGCTTGAGCGCGCGGGAGAACTCCGAGACTTCCTGCTGGCGTGACTCCACCTTCTTGCCCGAGCTCATGAGCTGCAGGTAGTCCAGGATCACGAGCTTGAGGTCGTGCTGCTGCTTGAGGCGGCGGCACTTTGCCCTGATCTCCATCAGCGACATGTTGGGGCTGTCGTCGATGAAGAGCGGGGCATCGTTCATCCGGCCCATGGTGGTGGCGATTTTGGACCACTGCTCGTCCTTGATGGTCCCCTTGCGCAGGTCCTGGAGCCCGATGGTCGCCTCGGCGGACAGGAGACGCATCGCGATCTCGTTCCGGCCCATTTCGAGCGAGAACATCACCGTGGCCAGGTTGTTCTTGATGGCTGCCGACCGGGCGAAGTCCAGGGCGAACGTGGACTTGCCGACGGCGGGGCGGGCGGCGATGACGATCATCTGGCCCGGGTGCAGGCCATGGGTGAGCTCGTCGAGCTCGTAAAAACCTGTGGGGACACCAGTCATTCCTTCGCCGCGGTGTCCGGAGGCCTCGATCTCATCAACCGTGGCCTCCATGACGTCCTTAAGGACAACGTAGTCCTCTGCTGTGCGCCGCTCCGCTACGGCGTAAACCTCGGCCTGCGCCTGGTTGACCAGGTCCTCCACCTCGCCGTCGGAACCATAGCCCAGTTGGACGATCTTGGTTCCGGCGTTCACCAGCCTGCGCAGGACGGCGCGCTCGGCCACAATCTCGGCGTAGTATCCGGCGTTGGCGGCAGTAGGTACGGTCTGGATGAGCTCGTGCAGGTAGGCGGGCCCACCGATCCTGTTGATCTCCGCGCGCTTGGTCAGTTCGTCCGAGACAGTCACGGCGTCGGCGGGCTCACCCCGGCCGTAAAGGTCAATGATCGCTTCATAAATGGTCTCGTGCGCGGGCCTGTAGAAGTCCTGCCCGCGGAGGATTTCCACTACGTCGGCAATGGCATCCTTGGAGAGCATCATGCCGCCAAGCACAGACTGTTCTGCCGGAATGTCCTGGGGCGGCTTTCGGCTCGTTTCCGATCCGCGGGTACCCTCGATCGAGTCCAGGTGCGTTACTGACAAAGCTGCCGTCCTCCGTTGTGTGCCGCGATGCGCGCCACGTAAGTCATTCATCCTGCCGGGAGCCGACCTGCTGAACCCCAACAGGACGGCCTACATTCAGGTCTACCAGCGGCCACTGACAACGTAGACCGCCCCGCTCCAAATGCGTCGATCGCGGCGCGCACGGGAGTTATCCCCATAATCCACAGGTTATCCACAGAAGGTGCGGCTCCGCCGGAAAGGAAGCCCGTGGCAGTGGCCCCACCTTGCTGGCGGCGCGTTCCATCACTCCCAAATACAGGTATCCCGCAACGGTAGCCGCCCCCGCTCCAGCCTCCAAGCCAGTCACCGCTCCGGCCTGTGGATAACCTGTGTACTACGTGGCATTGCTTGTGCACAGCCTGTGCATGAACCTGTGGAAACAAAAAAACTTTGCCGCGCCTTGGACGTCTGACCTGCGAAAATGCCGGTCAGCGCATGTGGACTAAATATTTTTTTGCGAAACCTTCATCCACAGCTTGGAGCCCGGCGCCATGGGAAGGCTGACGCTTTTGCGGTCCTTCAGGCGCCGGTTCATGCTGCTTTGGTGATGAACCTGACACTTCGGCCAAATTTTGACCGCAGGCCCGATCCGCTGTATGCGACTCAACGAATGTGCTGTGGATAACGGCCATCTGGCATAAGCTCTAAGCATGGGCGACATACTGATGGTGCTACTGCCGGCCGGGATCCTGGTGGCAGTCCTATGGACGCTCACAACGGCCCTGAGGCCGCGCGACAGCGGAACCTCCGATGCCGAAAAGTACCAGCAGGACCTCGCCCGGCGCTCGGCTGCCCACTACGCT
This sequence comes from Pseudarthrobacter sp. 01T43, assembly GCF_056398665.1. NCBI lineage: Bacteria > Bacillati > Actinomycetota > Actinomycetes > Micrococcales > Micrococcaceae > Pseudarthrobacter > Pseudarthrobacter sp. 01T43. The sequence continues at coordinate 8,516 of NZ_JBFTPV010000016.1, forward strand.
GAGCAGGTGCGGTTGGCAACGGCCGTGCGCGCCCGGCTCGAAGGGAATACCCGCCCAAGCCAGAACGAGCAGCAGCAGTCGCAGCAGGAGGATCACGCCCGCGCCGCACTGCGGGCGAACTCCGGCCAGGGTGCCGGAGCGCACGGGCATTCGCTGCCCGGCGGCCTGTTCGATCCGCAGCTTGCCATGCAGCTCCAGACGATGGCCCGTGACGGCCATAAGATCCAGGCCATCAAGCTCCTGCGCCAAACAACCCACACCGACCTGGCCACCGCCAAGAAGTACATAGATCGGCTTTAGAAATGGAATCGCTCGTGATCCCCGTTATCATCCTCGCGGTCGTGGCCGCCGGCGTTGCATTGGCAGCCCGCGCGATCGGCAAGAGGCAGGCGTCCGCCAGGGAGGCCGGAACAGTCCCGGCACCGGATGCGTCCGAGTTAGCCCGCCTGGCCGCCGCCAAGCTTAACGAGGAGCAGCACCAGAGGCTGTATGCGCTGATTGCACAGGGGCAGGCGATGGCTGCCATCAAGTTCTACTACGAGTCCACAGGTGATGGCTTGCGGGCCTCCCGGGACGCCGTAGGGGCCCTGGCCGCCCACCCCCAGCCATACCGCGGCCCGCAGGCACAGGCGGCGGACCTTGAGGCCGACGACGATACGCCCCAGCGGTTCCCGTACCGTTACCGCGCCATTGCGAGTAAGGGCGACGTCACCCGGGAGGTCAGCAGCAACATGCTCAACGATGAAATCTACGGGCGGATCCGCACCCTGGCGCGCAGCGGCGACATTGAGGGCGCGGCCACGGCGCTCACCAAGCACTCTGATATTTCCCTGAAGCAGGCCCGCGAGTTCATCGCCCTCCTCGACGATTAGAGTCGGAGGGGCCGCTCGGCCACAGTTCTTTCCCTCGGACCGGCTGTGAATTCGGCCGCCATCGCCTTGGGCGCGGAGGGGAAGATGCTACCTTCCGCCGGAGATACCAGCCAGCAGCTGCTCAAATGGCAGGGATTCCGCCACAGCCGGCTTCCGGCCCGGCTGCGCACCCTTCAGGAGCGCGGCGAACTCTGACGCCGCCCGCTGCACCCGATCGGAGAGAGGGGAGGCGCCGTCGTCGGTGTTTCCCCAGTCCTGGGGTCCGGCAAATACTGCGGTTGCGGTCATTCGGGCCCGAAGGTAGCTGAACAGCGGCCGCATGGCGTACTCCAGCACCATCTGGTGACGGTCGGTGCCGCCGGTGGCACCCAGCAGGACCGCCTTGCCTTCGAGGGACTTGGGGTCCAGGACGTCAATGAAGGATTTGAACAGGCCGCTGTAGGACGCGCTGAACACAGGGCTCACCGCGATGATGCCGTCAGAGGCTTCCACGCCGGCGATGACGTCGGCGAGGCGGGGAGCCGCGTAGCCGGTGACGAAGTTGTTGGCAATGTCCACAGCGAGGTCGCGAAGCTCAACCACGTCCACCGTCACCTGGTAGCCGGCGTCCGTCAGCTCGTGCCCTGCGGCAGCGGCGAGCTGGTCCGCGAGCAGACGGCTCGAGGACGGCACACCCAGGCCGGCGGACAGTACGGTAATGCGGCGGGTTTCCACCATGGACTCCTCAGGTTCGTTACAAACGACGCTACATGTGTTTGCATGTATCAAGGTAACTGGAGGCGTCCCGCGTTTATTCCGCCCTGGCTAGAGCAGTACCGTTCCACTGATGCGCGCGGCGGAACTGCCGCCTACCCAGATGTCGCTGCCCTCAGCCTCCACATGGATCCGACCCGTCCGGCCCAGCGCCGTACCCTGCGCGGCCACGTATGACGACGGTGCGCGGCCACTGCCGATCAGCCATTGCGCGGCGCCGGCGTTGAAGCTGCCCGTGACGGGGTCCTCGACTGCTGCGTCACCAGGGATGAAGGTGCGAACTTCGAAGTCTGCTTCCGCGTCGGCGGCATGAGGGCCAATCACGCCAACTTTCAGGTCACCCAGGGCCGTGAAGTCCGGCCTGATGCCCAGTACCTGCCGGGCGGACGCCAAAAGCACGCCGATCCACTCGGGGCCGTTGACCAGCCAGGAGCCGTCCAGCAGCGCGTGGCAGGGCAGCCGGAGGCCGTCCGCGATCCGGGCCATGTCCGCTTCCGCAACCGTTCCGGAGCGCGTCAGTGGCGGCGCAGCGAACGCCAACCGTCCGCCGTCGCGCTTCACGCGGACCAGACCGGCTGCACATTCCTGGACCACCACGCCGTCCTGCTTCGGGATGCCGCCGGCGTCCAGCCACGCCTGCGCCGATCCAAGCGTGGGATGGCCGGCAAAAGGAAACTCCTCGTGGCCAGTGAAGATGCGGACCCGGTAGTCGGCATCCGCGTGCGTGGGCGGCAGCAGGAATGTGGTCTCTGAAAGGTTGGTCCAGTTGGCGAATTGCTGCATCTGTTCCGTGGTGAGGTCCGCGGCTTCAAGCACTACCGCCAGCGGATTGCCCCGGTACGGTTCGTCCGTGAAGACGTCCATCTGGGTGAACGGACGACGGCGGGGCGCGGGGGAAGGGTTCGGGCTCACCGCCGCAGGCTATCACCCGCGTCGAAACCGGCAACCGGAGCGGCGCGCCTGACAAGTGCGCCGGGCTCTGCCAAACTTCGGTCATGGCTGAGAACAAAACACAGGTAACCGGCGCGTCAGTGGACGAATTCCTGGCCGCAGTGGAGCATCCGGTCAGGCACCGGGACGGCCTGCGGCTGCTGGAAATGATGAAGGACATTACCGGCGAAGAGCCCGAAATGTGGGGACCGACCATCGTCGGCTTCGGAAGGTACCACTACAAGTACGGGAGCGGCAGGGAAGGCGACGCGGCAGCCGTGGGCTTTTCCCCGCGGAAGGCCAGCCTCTCACTGTACGGGCTGACCTACGGGCCGGAGGCCGCTGAACTGCTGGCCCGGCTCGGAAAACACAAGACCGGCGCGGGCTGCCTGTACGTGAACAAGCTCGAGGACGTGGACGAGGCAGTGCTGGCAGAAATGATCAGAACAGGCTACCGGCACGTGACCACGGTCCTCCACAGCCCCTGACTGCCCAAGCCCCCGGCAATGCAACGCGAAGTCACTTAATGCTCTTGCGGAGCCAAAATTTGGCACTAACCGACCCCCCGCGTTGGGGTTAAAAGGAAAACCCCCGCCGCCGGTTAGGGCAACGGGGGTTTCCCGCAGTTCAGGAACGCGTAGCCAAAAAGACTACTTGCCGCTGACTACGTCGAGTTCGATCACAGCGGCAACGTCAGCGTGGAGGCGGACGTTGGCCTGGTAGGAACCAACCGACTTGATGTGTGCCGGCAGTTCAACCTTGCGCTTGTCGATTTTGCCAAGGCCAGCGGCCTCAACAGCGTCGGCGACGTCGGCCTGCTTGACAGTGCCGAACAGTCGTCCGGTCTCGCCAGCCTTGACGACGAGCTTGACCGGCTTGGCGGAGAGAGCAGCGGCCTGCTTCTGAGCATCTTCCAGGGAAGCGTGCTCGCGGGCGGCACGGGCAGTCTTGATGGACTCAACCTGCTTCTCGCCACCCTTCGACCAGGTCAGGGCGAAGTTGCGGGGCAGCAGGTAGTTACGTGCGTAACCGTCCTTGACCTCGACAACGTCGCCAGCGGCACCGAGACCGGTTACTTCGTGGGTCAGAATGAGCTTTGCCATGTTAGTCAGTCCCTTCCTTAGCCGCGGCCAGCGCCGGAGTAGGGCAGCAGAGCAACTTCGCGGGCGTTCTTGATTGCCTGGGCGATCTTGCGCTGTTCCTGCACCGTGACGCCAGTGACGCGACGGGCGCGGATCTTTCCGCGGTCGGAGATGAACTTGCGCAGCAATGCTACGTCCTTGTAGTCGATGACAGTGATGTCAGCGGCCTTCAAGGGGTTGGACTTTGGTTTGGGCTTACGGAGTTCAGCCTTAGCCATCGTGGAGCTCCTATTCTTTGGAGCCCGTGGATGTTGATCCACGGGATGGTGGTGGTCCGACGGCGGCAGTCACCTGGTGCGTTGCGGCACCCGGGCGGTCCCGGCGTCGGGCCTGGAGTTTGGTTTAGAAGGGAGGTTCGGAATCSGGGCCGTTGCCCCAGCCGCCCGCGTTGGAGACACCGGGCGTTGCCCAAGGATCTTCCTGTGCGGCCTGCTGGTTGCCGCCGCCGAAGCCGCCGCCGGAGTTGCCGCCCTGGTTTCCACCAGAGTTGCCTCCGCCGAAGCCGCCGCCGCTGTTGCCGCCGCCGAAGCCACCTTGCCCACCCTGACCGCCGGAGCGCTGGGTGCGGTTGACCTTGGCATTGGCGTAGCGCAGGCTCGGGCCGATTTCATCGACTTCGAGCTCAATGACGGTGCGCTTTTCGCCTTCTTTTGTTTCGTAGGAACGGCTCTTCAAACGGCCAGAAACGATGACGCGCATGCCCTTGGTCAGGGACTCGGCTACGTTCTCGGCTGCTTCGCGCCATACCGCAGCGCGGAGGAACAGGGTTTCCCCGTCCTTCCACTCATTGGACTGGCGGTCAAAGGTGCGTGGGGTGGAAGCGATGGTGAAGTTCGCTACTGCCGAACCTGACGGTGTGAACCGCAATTCCGGGTCATTGGTGAGATTACCGATGACCGTAATGGTGGTTTCGCCTGCCATCTACTGCCTCCTTGTTCGATCCTGGATGAAGAATTCGATCCTGCGGGGTAAAGAATGAAGATCGGAGCTGAAATTACTCAGCAACRACCTTCTGCTCTTCGGGGCGGGTGATCTTGGTGCGCATGATGGTCTCGTTAAGAGACAACTGGCGGTCAAGTTCCTTGGCGGTTTCCGGCTTGGCGGTGAAGTTCACCACRGCGTAGATACCTTCGGACTTCTTCTTGATSTCGTAAGCSAGSCGRCGRCGGCCCCAGATGTCAACCTTTTCGATGGTTCCACCATCGGTSGTGATGACRTTSAGGAACTTCTGAAGCGACGGCTCWACGGTACGCTCTTCGACCTCGGGGTCGATGATTACCATCAATTCGTAAGGACGCATATGTGAACCCACCTCCTTTGGGCTAAGCGGTTACGGCATTTCCGTAACAGGAGGTTCATTTGCGATGCCATGCGAGCCCGGCCAACGGAACGAAGGCAGGGCGCAGCACAGACTTCAATATCTTAGTSCATTTGGAACGGATAGGCGATTCGCGCTTGACTCAAGGGTAGGCGCCCTTGGACCCGGAGCGTAAGCCGGAGTACCGCTATGTGGAAAACCTGCCTCCGCACCGGGCCGCTGGCCAGATGAGTACTCCTAGGTGGTCTACCTAGTCCGGCCATCCCGACGAGTACTGTGGTGTGCCCAATCCTTCGCGGGCTAAATTTCATTCATCGGCTGGGTACCGTGAAGTTTCGCCCGCACAGTCAAACAGCTGGCTGGACGGGCTTTGTCGTAACTGAAGTGCAGAGCAGCTGCAGGTCTCCTTCTTCAATGAATGGGGACTTCATGTCGTTAATTGGCCGAACCAAGGAGTTGGACCGGATCCTCGCGGTGATCCGGGGTCCGAAGGAATCAGCACTCACGGTTGTCGGACGGCGGGGAACGGGTAAGTCGGCGCTGTTGTCCGAGATTCCGCGGCTTTCTGAACACCGGACCGTCTTCCTGCGGGCAAGCGCATCCGAGTCCGACTGGCCCCTCTCAGGCCTCACTGCACTGCTGAACGGAATCGACGATCCGGTTCTTGGCCGGTTCGCCGACGAACTGATGCGGGATTCGGCTGGCACCATGGACGTCGCTAACGTAGCCACGATCCTTCTCAATGGGCTCCATCAGCGCTCCTCCTCACGAACCATCGTGGTCATCGACGATGCCGACCAGCTGGACCCCAGCAGCCAGGCTGTCATCGGGTTCCTCGCCCGCCGCCTGGCCGGAACGGACATAGCGCTCTTCGCCAGTGTCCGGGATGAGGCGCCGGACAACCCGTTCGGCAGCCTCCCTGCCCTGCACCTCAAGGCCCTGAACTACAACGACACTGTCCGGATGCTGGAGTCGATTCCTGCGCGGCAGACTGCGACGACGGCGGTCCACGCCGTTGCCGCTGCAACCCAGGGAAACCCGCTTGCCGCCGTCGAGCTCTACACGTGCCTGCTGGAACGCCACGCCGAAGGGAAGTATGCACTTCCCATTCCCCTGCCCTGCAAAGGAAGCTTTGAATCAGAGTTCGCCGCGACGGTGGGCGCTCTCACGCCGGCGGCCCGGCAGGCCCTTGACCTGATGTCACTGTCCTGCCGGAGCGACATTTCCACCCTGGAAAAGGTGCACGGCGAGCTGTTGACAGGCATGGATGAGCTCCTGGCGAACGGCATGGTGAGCCGGTCCGGTCCGCACCTGCGCATTCAGGACCAGCTCCTGCGAGGATATGTTTTCGCTGCCATGACGCCGTCGGTCCGGACCGCAGCGCACCGCGCCCTGGCCGAATCGGCCGGGGAGCGCGACCAGTACGCCCGCAGGTGGCATCTGAGCTTCAGCGCGCTGGAGCGCCAAACTCCTTTTGGCCTCCTCCGGTTCGCAGTTGACCTGATCCGTGACGGTGAAGTGCCCTTCGCCGTGGAGTATATTGAGCGCGCGCTGACGATCAATCCCTGGGAAGCCGAGACGGCGGCGCGGCTCACGACTGTGGCCGAGCTGCTGTTCAACAGGGGGGAATTCGTCTACGCCAAGCGATACCTGGACTGGGCGCGGCGGGTGACGCGCAACCCGGCCCTGATTCTTCGGTTGACGGGGCTGGCCTTCGGAATCCAGTTCATTCAGGGTGCCGCTGTGCGATCGAGCATGGTATTGCGCCTGGTAAAGGAGTTCGGCCAGCACGACCCCGCTTACGCGGCCACGCTGTTGTCCGTCAGCTCGCTCCATTACGCCGAGCGGTGGGAGCTGGACGACGCTGTCAGCCTGCTCCACCACGCCGACGGGTTCCGGGACGCCGCCTCCACGGACTGCCTCGCGGTGGCCGACCGTGCCAAACTCCTGATCGAGGCAATCAGGGGGAACACGGAGCATCACGGCCGCAAACACGACGCCGGCGGCACAGTTGCCAGCCTTTTGGTGCAGGGCCGCGCCCTGACTTATGCGGAGCACCACGAACTTGCCCGGGAATCCTTCGCGATGGTGCGGAGTTCCGTTGGGGCCAGCAACATCAACTGGCGCGAGACGGCTGCATACCTCGCCGTGGACAACGAGATCCGGGCGGGAAACGTCCGAATGGCCATCCGGCTGATCGAGGACCTTGAACTCACCGAGCCGGAGACCAAATACCATCGCGGGATGCGGCACATCTTTCGGGTCTGGCGGGCGCATTCGCTCGGCGATGAGGCACTGGCACAGCACTATGTTGCTGATGCCTACCATTTCTCCGGTGCAGACAGCCACCCTGCCATCACGGCCCAGTTGGCCGCCTGCCAAGGTCATTTCGCACTGATGCGCGGCAACCTGGCAGAGTCCTGCGCCCAGCTGTCCCGCGCCGCGGAGATCGGCATGAGGTTCACCAATCCCACGCTGCTCCGCTGCGAAGCGGACCTCGTGGAGGTCCTGGTCCGGCTGGGGCGGCATCGCGAAGCCACACAGGCCCTCTACCGGCTTGAGAGCCGCGCCGTCGGGCTGAGGTCCCCCTGGCTTCTGATGGTTGTGGCCCGCAGCCGCGCGATGCTGGCCGACGGCGAGCAGTCGCTTCAATTGTTCAACCAGGCGCTGGAGAGCAGGAATGGCCACGATTCGCTGCTGGAACGTGCCCGGACTTTGCTGTGCTACGCGGAGCGGCTGGGCGCCTTGGGCCGTCTGCGGGATGCCAAGGACGGCCTGTTGCGTGCAAAGGTGATGTTTGACGAAGCCGGCGCCGACGCCTGGACGCAGCACGTTGATTCCCTCCTTCTTGACGAACGGCCGGAGCCGGCGCGTGCGCCACGCAACCCGGCCCTACTGATGCTGGCCGACCATGAACGCGCCCTGGCGCAGATGGTGGCCCGCGGTATGCGCAACAAGGAAATCGCTGCCACACTGTTCGTCTCCATCCGGACCGTGGAGGTGCGCCTTACGGCCATCTACCGCAAGCTCGGAGTGGAATCACGGGCGCAACTGACGGCCCTGGCCGCTGCCAAAGAAGCCGCCTCCCGGGAACCGTACGTCTTGCCTGTTGTCTAGGCCCCGCTGCCCCAATGCAGGTACCCGCAGTTCCCGCAGGGTTCCCTTCTCCCACCCACATAGCACTGGCTTTTCCCGCGAATAACCGCCAGTTCGGGGCTAGTTTTGCAACACGGCCAGAGCAAACTACGCACACCCGGGAAGGGGTCATCATGGTGGAAATTCCAGTCGCCCGGACCCGGCGAGCAGGTTTTGACTGGCCCGTTGCCTCCGTTGCTGCACAGCGGAATGCAACAGCGCGGTTGGCGGCAGCAGAAGCCGCAGGAACCCGGTTTCTGCTGCCGCCAAGCGCCGTCCCGGTAACGCCCGGCCGCAAAGCGGGGGCCGCATGGATCTCCACGCACATCAACCTTCTCCGGGCCGCGGATGCGCTCATGGTGGCCGGTGCCGTCTGGGTCGGTGACCTCCTGTCCGATGCGGGATTTATTCCGGGGATTGAAACCACCAGGGGCGGTCTCCTCACCGCCGCCACCGTGATGCTGCTCTGGCTCGTGGCGCTGGAAATCTACCGGACGCGGGATTCAAAAGTCCTCGGCGTCGGGGCTGACGAGTACAAGCGGGTTGCCTCGGCGACGCTGCGGATCTTCGGACTGATGGCTATCGCCGCGGTTGTCTTTTCCGTCGACGGCGGGACCGCCTTCATGACGGTCTCGCTGCCGCTAGGGCTGATGGCCCTGACCGGGAACCGTTGGGCGTTCCGACGCCGGTTGACCAAGGAAAAGGTCCGCGGCCGGCACCTCTCAAGGGCCGTCGTCGTCGGCGAACCGGAGGATGTTCGGTACGTGGTGCAGCAGGTGGCCAAGAAATCAGGTCCGGTGTACGAGATTTTGGGAGTCTGCCTTCCCGGGGCACGGCGCGGGGGGAAGCTGGACGTGGACGGTCATCAAATCCCCATCCTTTCGTCCACGGATGACATCGCCCGGACAGCGCGCCTGGCTGATGCGGACGCCGTCATCGTGGCGGGACCCCTGCCAGGGGGTAACAGGTTTATCCGGGAGCTCGGCTGGAAGCTGGAGGAATGCGCGGCGGAAATGGTCCTGGCGGCCACGCTGACAAACGTTGCGGGCCCCCGCATCCATTGGCGGCCGGTGGAAGGACTGCCCCTGATGCACGTGGACATTCCGCAGTACTCGGGGGCAAAGCATGAACTTAAGCGGGTAGCGGATGTGGCGATGGCGCTCGGTGCCCTCCTGGCGCTGTCGCCCCTGCTTCTGGTGCTGGCCATCATCGTCCGGCTGGACAGCCCCGGGCCGGTACTTTTTCGCCAGGACCGGGTGGGCAAAGACGGCCACCCGTTCGGGATGTTCAAGTTCCGGTCAATGGTGGTGGACGCCGAGGCCCGCCTGGCGGCATTGGACCAACACAATGAAGGCGCCGGCCTGCTGTTCAAGCTGCGTGATGACCCCCGGGTAACGCGCTGCGGCCGCTGGATGCGCAAGTACTCGCTCGATGAGCTCCCCCAGCTCTGGAATGTTGTTCTCGGCAACATGAGCATGGTGGGACCGCGCCCGCCGCTGGGCCGCGAAGTCAGCGGCTATGAACGCCACACGCGCCGGCGGCTGCTCATTAAGCCGGGCATCACCGGCCTCTGGCAGATCAACGGCCGCTCAGACCTTGCCTGGGAAGAAGCCGTGCGGCTGGACCTCTATTACGTCGAGAACTGGTCCATCGCCGGGGACCTGCTCATCCTGTGGCGGACTTTCCGCGCAGTCATCAAGCCCTCCGGCGCTTACTAACAACCTCCAACTGGAAAGGAAGTGACATGAGAACATTCTCCAATCCGTTCCACGTCCCCACCCATCGGCAGCCGACGCCGAAACTGAAGATCGCCGTTGTAGGAGCCGGATACTGGGGGCCGAATCTCGCCCGCAACCTGCAAGCCAGCCCCGACTGGGATCTGGTGGCGATCTGTGATCTGGACATCGAGCGGGCAGCAAAGCTGGCCGCGTCCCTGGGTGACATTCCCGTCGTCGAATCCCTCGACGAGCTCCTGGATACCCTCGACGTGGACGCCGTGGCGATCGCGACGCCCGCCCGCACCCATTACGGGACGGTCATGACGGCGCTGCGCGCCGGCAAGCACGTGCTGGTGGAAAAGCCGCTGGCGGACAGCCGGGCCCATGGTCTGGAGATGGTGGCTGAGGCCGAGGCGAACGGCCTGGTGCTGATGGCGGACCACACCTACTGCTACACGCCGGCAGTTCTCAAGATGCAGGAACTGGTGCAGGAAGGCTCCTTGGGCGAAATCCTGTTCGTTGACTCCATCAGGATCAACCTCGGGCTCGTCCAACCCGATGTGGATGTGTTCTGGGACCTGGCGCCGCACGACCTGGCAATCCTGGACTTTGTTCTTCCCGGCGGCCTGAACCCTGCCGAAGTTTCCGCGTTCGGAGCGGACCCGCTGGGTACGGGACGCGATTGCGTGGGGCACTTGAATTTCAAACTCCCCAACGACGCCACTGCCCACGTCAACGTGAACTGGCTGAGTCCAACCAAGATCCGGCAAATGGTGATCGGCGGATCACTGCGGACGCTCGTGTGGGACGACCTGAACCCGCAGCAGCGGCTCAGCGTTTACGACCGGGGCGTCAGCCTGGACCGGCAGGCCAGATCGGCGGGGGAAAGAAAGGCATCGGCCATCTCCTACCGGCTGGGCGACACCTGGTCGCCGGCACTTCCCGAACGGGAGGCACTGGGCCAGGTAGTGGAGGAGTTGGCCTCTTGCATCCGGAACAAGCGGGAGGCCCGTACGGGTGGCGCGTCCGGCCTGCGGGTCCTGTCCGTATTGGAAGCCGTAACGCACAGCCTGAGCATGGACGGACAGTCCGCGCCCGTGGCAGGGTACGAGCTGGCCGGCGCCGGCGCGCAGCTGGGGAGTGCCCTGTGAGCGACCTCCGGGGGGCCAATGTCCTGGTAACCGGCGGAGCCGGAACCATCGGTTCAACGCTGGTGGATTCCCTCCTGGACGCCGGGGTAAACCGGATTGACGTGCTGGACAATCTTGTCCGCGGCCGGATTGGCAACCTCGACCAGGCGCTGGAAAGTGGCCAGATTGAGCTCATCCACGGAAACATCGGCAACCGCGACCTGGTTCACGACCTCACCAAAGGCAAGGACCTGGTCTTCCATCAGGCCGCCATCCGGATCACGCAGTGCGCAGAGGAACCCCGGCTCGCCCTCGAAGTGATGGTGGACGGGACATTCAACATCTTCGAAGCCGCCGCAGAGCACCAGGTCGGCAAGCTCATCGCAGCCTCCAGCGCCTCCGTCTATGGCATGGCGGAGGAATTTCCCACCACTGAACGCCACCACCATGCCAATAACGACACCTTTTATGGCGCCGCCAAGTCGTTCAACGAAGGCATGGCCCGGAGCTTCCACGCCATGACGGGGCTGGACTACGTGATGTTGCGTTATTTCAACGTGTACGGACCCCGGATGGATGTCCATGGGCTCTACACCGAGGTCCTGGTCCGGTGGATGGAAAGGATCATGGACGGCAAACCGCCGCTGATATTCGGCAATGGCCTGCAGACCATGGACTTCGTGTTCACCGCGGACGTGGCCCGGGCCAACGTCTTGGCCGCCGCGAGCGGTGTCAGCCAAGGCGTCTACAACGTCGCAAGCGGAATCGAGACCAGCCTGCTGGAAATGGCGGAGGCGCTGGTGCGGGTCATGGGGTCGGACCTGAAAGTGGAACACGGCCCGGACCGCCTGGTCAACAGCGTGGTCCGCCGGTTGGCCGACACAACGGCCGCGCGGCAGGACCTGGGCTTCAAAGCAGAGGTGGAACTCGAAGAAGGACTCCGCGAACTCGTCGCCTGGTGGAAGCCACTGCGGGAAGAAATTGCCGCGAGCAGGAACGTTGGTGTCCGATGACTGCAGAAACAGACGTTGCCCGGATCAACGTCATGAAGCCGTGGCTCGGTGACGAAGAAGCACAGGCGCTGGCGGAGGTGGTGGCTTCCGGCTGGGTGGCGCAGGGGCCCAAGGTCAAAGAATTTGAGGCAGCCTTCAGTGCCTCGCAGGGAGTCCATCACGCCGTCGCGACCTCCAGCTGCACCACGGCCCTGCACCTCGCGCTGGTGGTTGCAGGCATCGGTCCGGGGGATGACGTGGTGGTGCCGTCGCTGTCCTTCATTGCCACTGCCAACGCGGTGACGTACGTGGGGGCCCGTCCCGTTTTCTGCGACGTCGACCCCGCCACGGGCAACGTGACTGCAGAGACTATCCACGCGGCCCTGACGCTGGACACACGCGCCGTCATCGTGGTTGACCAGGGCGGCGTGCCGGTTGACCTGGATCCCATCCGCGAACTCTGCGGCCGGCACGAAATTACGGTTATCGAGGATGCCGCCTGCGCCGTGGGGTCCCAATATAAGGGCCGGCCTGTGGGCACCGGGGCAGACGTGACCGTCTGGTCGTTCCATCCGCGCAAAGTTCTCACCACCGGGGAAGGCGGCATGCTCACCACGCAGCGGGCTGACTGGGCCGCGCGTGCGCGGACACTCCGGGAACATTCAATGAGTGTCTCCGCGACTGACCGGCACGGTTCATTGCTGGCGCCGCCGGAGGTCTATCTCGAGATCGGCTTCAACTACCGGATGACCGACCTGCAGGCCGCCGTCGGGATAGTGCAGCTGCGGCGGCTGGCCCGGATAGTGGAGCGGCGCCGGGAAATAGCGGCGGCGTATGTGGCCGGGCTGGCGGGAGTCAAGGGCCTGCGGTTCGTGTCTGATCCCCCCTACGGCACCAATAACTTCCAGTCCTGCTGGGTTGAGGTCCTGCCCACCTTTGCCACCAGCCGCGATGGCCTGTTGTCCCGCCTCGCGGACGCCGGCATTTCGGCGCGGCGCGGCATCATGGCCGCGCACCGCCAGCCCGCCTACCGCGGGCGCGACAACGGCAACGCGGGGTTGCGGCACACCGAGCGAATGACGGACCGGACCCTCATCCTGCCCGTATTCCACGAGTTGGACACCGTCAGCATGAACCGGATCATCAACACGATCCAAGCTGCCGCAAAAGGAGTAGGCCCGTGAGTGAGCTGATTCTGATCGCCGCCAGTGGCCTGGCCCGTGAAGTGTTGGCCATGGTGCGCAGCAGCGGTCAATACGACGTCGTCGGCCTGCTTGATGACGACAAGGAGATGGCAGGCGTCACCGTCGACGGGGCGCCCGTCCTGGGAACCATCGACGACGCGTCCAAGTACACGCACGCGTTTATCCTGGTCTGCCTGGGCTCTGGAAAGGCGCGGGAAATGGTGGTGGACAGGCTCAGCGTCATGGGGCTGCACGAGGCCCGGTACGCCACCGCGATCGACCCGTCCGTGCAGTATCCGGAGGGGTGCCGGATCGGCCGGGGCAGCATCCTGCTGCGCAACGTCACGCTGACAGCCTCCGTCACCCTGGGCTCGCACGTGGTGGCCATGCCGTCGGTAACGTTCACGCACGACGACGACGTGGCGGACTTCGCGACCTTCGCCGCCGGAGCGTCCCTGGGCGGCGGCGTCCGGATTGGCCGCGCGGCTTACCTGGGGATGAATTCCAGCGTCCGGGAACGGACGTCGGTGGGCGCCTACGCCACAGTGGGGATGGGCGCCGCGGTGCTCAGCAACGTCCCCGACGGCGAGACCTGGGTGGGCGTCCCGGCCCACGCCATCGACCGGGAAGCTTTCTGCATCGGGAGTGGACAATGAACCCGGGAATGCCGGTCCGGGCGGAAACTGCCATCCCGTTGGTGGACTTGGTGGCGCAGCAGGCCGACGTGAACGCGGAGGTCATGGAAGAGCTCACGGAAGTCTTCCGCCAAGCGGCCTTCATCGGTGGGCCGGCCGTGGCGGAGTTCGAGGCGGCATACGCCGCATTCGTGGGCGCCCGCCACTGTGTGGGCGTGGCCAATGGAACCGACGCGCTGGAACTGGCGCTGCGGGCATCTGGTGTCGGGGCGGGCGATGAAGTCATCCTGCCCGCCAATACCTTCATCGCGACAGCGGAGGCGGCGAGCCGAATCGGCGCAGTCCCGGTACCCGTTGACGTCGATCCTGAATATTTGCTGATTGACCCTGAAGCCGTAGCCGCCGCYGCCACGGCGCGTACGCGGGCCATTGTGCCAGTGCATCTGTTCGGCCAGACGGCCTTCGTGGAGCGGCTTATCCCTATTGCGKCGGCCTGCGGAGCCGTGATCGTCGAAGACGCCGCACAGTCGCAGGGTGCCACCCGGTTCGGCCGTTCGGCGGGGACGTTGGGGCTGGCGGCCGGAACCAGTTTCTACCCCGGGAAGAACCTGGGGGCCGCCGGCGATGCCGGTGCGGTGGTGACGGACGATGACGGCGTGGCTGCCCGGGTGCGCACGCTCAGCTCCCACGGGAGCTTGCGCAAGTACGAGCACGACGTCGTCGGGTTTAACTCCCGCCTGGATGCCGTCCAGGCGGTGGTGCTTCGCGCGAAACTCGCGAAACTCCGGACGTGGAACCTTCAGCGGCGGACCGCAGCCGAACGGTACAGCCGTCTGCTCGCCGACGTGCCGGGCGTTCAGGTTCCCCACGAGGCCCCAGGCAACGCGGATGTCTGGCACCTTTATGTTGTTCGGGTTCCTGACCGGGATGCCGTGCTCGCCGCCCTTCAGGCCGCAGGAATCCAGGCCGGCGTCCACTATCCGGTGCCGGTGCACCTCAGTGGTGCGTATGCGGGCCGGAATTTCGGTTCGTTCCCCGTAACTGAGTGCGCCGCCGGCCGAATCCTGTCCCTTCCCCTGTTTCCGCACATCACGGCGGCGCAGCAGGAACGGGTTGTTGGTGCGCTGCGGGACACCCTGGAGCAATCATGACGAAGGCCTCAACTACTGCTGGAGCCTCATCTGCGTTCGGTTGGAGTGTGCTCAATACCGTTTTGTCCCGCTTGGGCACCCTCGGTATCGGCATCGTGCTCGCCCGCGTGCTGGGGCCAGAGTCGTTCGGGACTTTCGCCGTGGCCCTAGTGGCCCTTATGGCGGTTCTCAGTTTCAACGAGCTGGGCGTCTCACTTGCCATCGTCCGATGGCCGGCAGATCCGGCCAAGATCGTGCCAACTGTTAACACGATTTCTGTTGCGGGGAGCGCCCTGTTTTGTGTCGGCGCATTTTTTGCAGCTCCTGCCTTCACAGCAGCTGTAGGCGACAAGGAAGCAACCGACGTCATCCGTGTGCTGATCATCAGCGTCTTCATCAACGGTATCGTGGCCTCCCCCGCAGCACTGCTTCAGCGCCATTTCCGGGAAAAGACCCGGATGGGCATTGATCAGGCGAACGTGTGGGTTGGGGCGGTCCTGGCTCTTGTTCTTGCCATGGCAGGATTCGGTGCCATGGCTCTAGCCATCGGCCGGGTGGCCGGGAGCCTACTCGCCGCCATCATGTTCCTCAAGGTCTCACCCCTGCCGTACAGGTTCGGGTTGGACCGCGTCCACCTACTGCCCTTGCTTCGGTTCGGGCTGCCCTTGGCGGGTACGAGCATCATTTTCTTCGCAGTAGGTTACGCCGACCAGCTCACCGCGGGCGTTCTGCTGGGAACAACCGGCCTCGGCCTCTATGTCCTGGCTTTCAACCTATCAAGCTGGCCCATGAGCATCCTCGCACAGCCCTTACGCCGGGTAGCTCCCGCAGCATTTTCATCCCTCCAGTCGGACCGCCGTGGAATGGATGCAACCTTGGCCGTCATCGTCTCGGTTCTACTGTGCGCAACGCTGCCAGCCATGCTCTTCCTCGCAGGTATTTCCATGCCCTTAATTCAACTCGTCTACGGACCCGCTTGGCTGCCGTCAGCTGCCGTACTCTCTTGGCTGGTTATCGCTGCGTTCGCCAAGATACTGTGCGACCTGGCCTATGACTTCCTTGTTGTTCTCGGTAAGTCCGGCACCGTGTTCATCATCCAAGCGGGCAGCCTCGCTGTCCAAGTACCTGCGCTTATTCTTGGGGCAATGATGTTCGGTCTCCCGGGACTTGCAGCTGCCCAAGCACTGGTGACTGGTCTGGTGGTCCTGCCGTGCTTCCTTTGGCGGTTGCACAAGACCGGAGTGGACCTCCGCAGTTTGACTGCTGGGATGTGGCTGCCGGCGTCAGTGGGCCTCGCGACCGGAGGACTGGCGTGGTTGGTCGCCGCAACCCAACTCCATCCCCTCTTGGCTGTGTCCACGGCGGGACTGGCGGCAGGGGCCGCCACACTCGGCCTCCTATATCTCCGCCGCAGTTCACTTCGCCTCTTGCAAGCCGTTGGGAGAAATCCCGTCGCGGTGATGGTGGCACCATGAGAATTTTGGTTTTCCCGCACGATCTGGGAATTGGCGGCAGCCAGATTAACGCCATCGAGATTTCCGCCGCCCTGCAACGCCGTGGCCATGACATCGTCATTTTCGGCACACCAGGTGCGCTCAACGAGCGGATTGGCGAGTTGGGACTTGAGTTCATCGAGGGCCCCCGGGTTTCTCACCGTCCCACTCCCGCGATCGTCCGCGCCCTCACGCACCTTGTTGCGGACCGGAACGTGAATGTGCTGCACGGTTATGAGTGGCCTCCAACCCTTGAATGTCTGCTTGCTGCCCGCCGGTCCTCAGCTGTTGCAGTTTCAACGGTTATGTCGATGGCCGTTGCACCGTTCATTCCAAAGCACGTGCCGCTATTAGTTGGCACCACAGACATTTTGTACCGTGAAAAACAGTTCGGTAGATTGCGGGTCGAGCTAATGGAACCCCCGGTCGACCTTGATGAAAACAACCCGCACATCGATGTCGGCGCCACAACCTTCCGTCACCGCTGGGGCCTTGCGGATTCTTCCTTCGTCGTTGTCGTTGTCACTCGACTAGCCATGGAGCTTAAGCTCGAAGGGATCCTCGCAGCCATTGAAGCGGTGGGGAAAATTGCCAATGACATACCCGTACAGCTGCTCATCGCAGGAGATGGCGCCGCCCGCAGCAAGGTGGAGTCTGCCGCTGACGCGGTGAATGCTGCCTGCGGCCGAAAGGCCGTCATTCTCCTCGGAGAGATGTCTGACCCCCGACCCGCGTATGCCACAGCCGACGTGGTGCTCGGCATGGGTGGCTCGGCGCTGCGTGCTATGTCATTCGCGAAACCGCTGATTGTCCAGGGTGAGCAGGGCTTTTGGGAGCTGCTGACGCCGGACTCCCTGCCGCTGTTTTTAGAACAAGGGTGGTTTGGTGTAGGCGGCGACGCTCGCAACGGCCCGGCAAGACTCGCCGGGCTCCTCTGCGCTACTTACAGAGACCCCGACAGGACCCGGGCCCTTGCAGCCTTCGGCTTGGAAGTTGTCTCCGAGCGTTTTTCCTTGTCGCGGGCGGCGGAAATCCAAGAAGACTTCTACCTCAGGGCGCTCGATGCACGCTTGAACTCCCGTCTCCAGGACAATTTCGCCGCAGGTGGACGATTTATTGCCCATCAAGTGTCCCAACGTGCCCAGCACTTCTTCGGCTCAGCAGCCGTGGATGACTTCAACGCACGTCCAAATGGTCTGGCACCTAAGGTCATCCGAGATGACCAGTCAGGGGTATACAGATGAAAGCCACACCGAAGAACGCCTTGGTGTTTATGCCCGGCAGTAGATGGGATGACATCAAGGGAACAGACCACCAGTTGGCACTTGCCTTGGCCGAATCCGTGCCCGTCCTCTGGGTGGACCCCCCTTTGCCCTTCCACCATTGCCTGCGCGGTAGGGAGCGTCTGGGGTGTCCGCTGGAGCTGTCAGTGGCCGCGCCAGGAGTCATCAGGCTGCGGTCCATGTCACTGCCCGGATTTACGAGAAGGCTGCTGGCACCGGTGACCACCAGGTTGTTGTCAGCAGCTGTCCACGCCACAGTGCAGAATCTTCGACTCCAACCCTTTGCTACTTTGGTGTCATCCCCAATCGCTCGCTTCCCAAGCGGATTTCCGGGGACAAAAGTCTTGTACGTAACCGATGACTGGCCAGCGGGTGCTCCCATGATGGGCCTGGACCCAGCCCTCGTTGAGGAGACTCTATCGGCCAACCTTGCGGCGGCCAACCTTGTTGCTGCCGTCTCTCCCTCCCTGGCCGAGGAACTCGACATGAGGCAACAGCAAGGCCGGCCCGCTACAGTCGTCGTACCCAACGGCTGTGCCATGCCCGCATTGCCGCGCGCGGGAACAAAACGGGCCCGCACCGCGGCACTGGTGGGCCAGCTGAATGAGCGCCTGGACATGGACTTGTTGGACGCTCTGAAAGACGCGGGTGTCGCCATGCTCCTGATCGGCCCCCGCACTGAACGTGATCCAGAGACCCGACGGCGGCTGGACCATTTCTTAGCCGATGGTACGGTCTCGTGGCTCGGCAGGCTTTCGCTATTCGATACGCAAGCGCATCTTGCCACGGCCGGGGTTGGTCTTACTCCGTACCGCGACAATGCCTTCAACAGAGCTTCCTTTCCCCTCAAAACGCTCGACTACCTTGCCGCTGGTCTGCCCGTAGTGGCCACGGATCTGCCGGCCGTCCGCTGGTTGCGGACGGATCTCGTGGAAGTGGCAAAGGGGACAGACCATTTCGTTCGGCAAGTGCAGCTCACCTTGGCGCGTGAACCCGACCTAAACGTTGAGGAACGAAGAAGGGCCTACGCTGCCAATCATTCCTGGCAGTCACGCGCGGCACAGCTTCTGGCCGTCATCAGAGAGACCGGTGCGCAATGCTAAGAGTGAGTAGCAAGGCAACAATCGCGATGCTGGCGATCATGACTCTTTGCTGCGCCGCATGTACAGCCAGTGTGGCTGCTGATCCGACCGGTCCAGCTGCTGAAATGAATCTAAATTTGAAAAGAATCCCATGGGAGGGGGGATCTGAGTACTGGAAATCCTTTACGAAAGCGAACGCGGCCGGCTGGGGGGACCCCGGGTTCTTCCCTATAGCCATTTGGTACAACGGCATCAGCAGTGACGATGAAGTGCGCTACGACAAAGAACATGGCATCAACACCTACATGGGAATGGACAGCAGCACACCGTATTCAATTTTTGAGCGCAACGGCGTCTACTGGATCGGTGGAGCACTTAATGAAACATTCAACAACAGCAGCAAGAATTGGGTCGGGGCTTTCCTCGATGATGAAGTAGACGGCAGATTTACACCGGAAGCAGGAAGGCAACACCTTCAGGACCTGGCAAAAGCTGCGCCTAAAGGATATTTCAAATACGCCAACTTCACTCAGATGGTCATCAGCCACTATATGAACTCAGCCGACGCTCAGCGCTTCGTCAATGAATTTACCGACACGATATCAGTGGACATGTACTGGTACACCATTCCCTACTGCAGTCTAGAACCCTATGTCAACGCGCATCTGGTTCCCGTGAATAAGGAGAGTTGCCGAACAGCCTCCAGTTACGGGAAAACAATGGACGCATTAAGACTGCAAGACGCAGCGGACGGAAAGTTGCAGCCTTTATGGCAATTTGTTGAAGATCTCAATGGGGGCCCCGGCGAGGGACCATTCGTTGCCAACATAGCGCCGAAGCAACTACAGGGTGCCGTAATGAACTCTCTCATCCACGAGGCCCGTGGAATTGTATATTTCAATCAAAGCCTTTCAGGCCCGTGCGGCGGCGGCAGCGTTCTGAGGTTGAGTCAGGTTACCCTTGGTTACTGCGGCGCCGGGCAGGTAGGGGCCATGCAGGAAGTCAACTCGCAGATACACACTCTGGCCTCGGTACTTAATACACAGTCTTACGAATATTCCTTCGGTCAAGGGTTGGACACGATGCTGAAGTCCCATTCCGGCTATGCCTTCATTTTCTCAATGATGGCAGCGGACTCGAAACCTGGCGGACGAACTTTCCGCCTACCCTCTGAAATCAAAGCTGATTCGGTGGAGGTCCTGTTTGAGAATCGCAGCCTTCCTGTCAATACCAGCGGAACGTTCACAGATTTGTTCACCGATGAATTCAGTTACCACATCTACAAGGTGAAGCTATGAGTTCACTAATTGACCATATAATCCTGACCCGTTTTAATTTGCCCTCACTCGGTTCGGAGAGTCTGATTCGGGCGAAAGACGGTTGGCTCCGCGACAGAATAGAGCTCTTCGAGAAGTTCTGCCTGCCTTCAGTTAGGGCCCAAACAAACCGGAATTTTCACTGGATCATCTATCTTGACCCCGAAAGCCCAATTTGGCTCAAGAATCGAATGAACGACTTGAATGTTCCCGAAATATTTACGCTGATTTATCGGTCCTCAGTAAGCGAAGGTGAAAGGATCAGCGACATCAAAGCTGTTTGTGGACCTTTCCGAAGAATGCTGATTACCACCAATCTGGACAATGATGACGCCCTGGCAACCGACTTTGTGGAACGCCTTCAGGAGTTGCCTCCCGACTCATCACGGAACGCGGTTTACTTCATAGATGGCGTGATCCGTCAGGGCCGCAGGCTCTATAAAAACCGGGACCGCTCAAACGCATTTTGCTCTGTAAGGGAAAGCTGGGAGTCACCGGTAACTTGCTGGGCAGACTGGCATGACAGGTTGGGCCTGGTCATGCCCGTAACGGAAATCGAAGGGCCTCCAGCCTGGCTTCAAGTAGTCCACAGCACAAATGTCAGCAACCGCGTCCGCGGGATACGAGTGAGGTCCAGTGCTTATATCTGCCTATTCGATGAGCTCCTGAAAGACATTGAAGATCCAAGCCAACTGCATCTTCTGCAAGAAGCAGTGTGGGAGAGTCCCTATCGAAATATTCGGGAATTTTTCAGGGCCATTGTGAAAGCCGCCATCCTGCAGACAATGGGCAAAGAGGGACTGGAAAAGATAAAGACGTTTTTGAAGTCTCGAACCGGACCCATCGCGAATCGTCCTTAGCAAGGAGCAAACTAATGTTCTTACGTGATTTGTATGCAAGCCTCAGGCGTCGTTGGTACTTCGTTGTGGCTGGCGTCCTGCTGACTGCCGCATTGGCTGCCTTTGCCTACCGGGAAGTGCCGGTGGAGTACAAGGCTACCGGTAGCGTCGCCCTCGTTCCGCCGGCAACTGCTGTCATTTCAGGCGACAATCCTTTCCTTTATATGGGCGGCCTGGAGCAGGCCTTGGGTGTCCTTACGGTCAAATTAAACTCACCCTCGGCACAACGGCCGATCTTGGATAGATACCCGGGCGTCGAGTACGCGACAACAAGGGACCCGTCAACTAACGGCCCCATCGTTTTCGTGTCCGTCACCGGAACAACGGCCGAAAACAGCCTTGGCGCCCTAAGGCAGGTCCTGAGTGCCGTTCCGGAGAATCTCACAGCCCTTCAAGATGCATTGAGCTTGAGCCAGGAAGCACGCATGACCTCCATGTCGCTCGCCCAGGACGACAAAGCGCGGATCAACGATGGCCCTAGAACCAGGATTATTCTGATGTTGATTGCCGCAGGAGCAGCAGGATCCCTCTTGGTCACGGGCCAGCTCGACAAGATCCTCCTCCGCCGTCGCGCAGGTAGAGGTGTTCGTCGGTCCGACTTTAAAGCCCGCAGCGCTGGCCAATCCCACGCCGGCGCCCTGGTGCATTCCAACAGCACCAAAACCGTCAAGACAACCAGCGCAAGGATGCCGGTACCCCCACCTACGGCGTCTGCTCCTGCCAGTGAATTGCCCTCAGATGCCGACAGGCGCGGCCCTGGGCAGCTCCACGAGATAGAGCAAGAGCCTGCCAATGCACAGCTACGCTGACAGTCCGCCTGCCACTGGAAAACTGCCAAAACGCGCTGCCGTTCTTGAAGGCCACGACCGTACGGGCTGGGATGCCGTCGATGTCTTGATCATCTACTTCCTGGTCCTCCWTATGCTCCCGTCGAATAGAACCATCGAAGCCTTAGGAGGGGCCGGGGCCCCCGCAGCCCTTTTTGCATTAATATTTCTGCCCTGGTGGGGGTGGTATCACATGCAACGCGCCAAGAGTTCTCCCCTTACCCCCATCCAGCCAGTGCGCGCAGCGATGTTTTTTCTACTTGCGTGCATCATGGCCAGCTATGCTGCTGGGTCTTTACGCGTACTGACGGAAACTGAAACCAACGCCCTTGATCTGGGCCTGCTTCGTTCAGCCGCGTTCGCCAGCGTCATGGTGCTTGCCAATGACGGAATACCCAGCAGAGAGCGCTTGATGCACTTCCTCCGTTGGTGCTGCCTGCTGGCCGGGCTTTACGCCGGACTCGGCATCCTGCAATTCGTCACCGGGCAGTCCTTCGTCGCAACCCTGAGCATCCCTGGTTTGACGGTCAGTGATTTTGGGGCGCTTCAAGAGCGCGGTGGATTTAGCCGGCCTTCCTCAACGGCTCGAAACCCTCTGGAGTACGCATACGTGCTGTCGATGCTGTTCCCCATTGCTCTTAGCCTCGGCCTGCACGACCAGGGGCGAAACTGGTTTGTGCGGTGGTTCCCGGTCGCGGCAATAGCCGTGGCAACACTACTTTCTGTTTCGCGATCGGCCATTGTGGGCATCATCGTCTCCGTCGTCGTACTCTTCCCGTTCTGGAACGCAAGCGTACGGCGAAAGGCTGGTCTCGCCGCCGTTGGGTTATTGCTCATGCTGTGGGCTCTGGTTCCCGGGATGATGGGCACCCTCATCGGCTTGTTTGACAGCAACGATCCAAGCCTGAAGTCCAGAACGGACAGTTACGACATCGTGGCGACGTTTTGGCAAATGAACCCCGTCTTCGGCCGAGGCGTGGGAACGTTCCTGCCTGAATTTCGTATCCTCGACAACCAATACCTGGTGAGCCTCTTGGACATCGGAACCGTTGGTCTAGCCGCCTCTCTTGCGGTCCTGGGCACGGCCATCGTCGTGGCACTGGCTGGCAGGAAACGCTACACCGATCCAGTTTTCGTACATCTAGGCCCGGCCCTCGCGGCAAGCATCGCCGCCGGAACGTCCCTGACGGGCTTCTTCGACGTCTTTTCATTTCCTCAAGCGGCAGGTTCGCTCTTCCTCGTGGCAGGCCTATGCGGTGCCTACTGGCGCTTGCAGGACTTTCCGCCGAGAGCTCGTGGGCTGAAGGCGTCAAGTCAGGTTGGCAGTCGGTGGGTGGCGAGGCTCCGCTGGCTACCAGCTCTGGCAGTGCTGGCCATGATGCTGCCACTGATTCTAAGTACCGATCAAAGCAAAGGGGTCTACTGGACGCGTGAAGACGTGGTCTTCTTGCCTCCTCCCGGGGCGGCGGGCGGAAACCCCCTGCGGTCCGATTCCGGGGACATCGTTCAGTTTGCCGCTGTCGTCCAGCGGCGCGCCCTGGCCAAGGACGGCGAACCGCCCATGGAGACCAATGGTGCGCTGTTGTATTCCACTGGAATCCGGAAAGGATATTCCGTCTATCTTCCCAATTCCGGTACACAATGGCAGCCGTCCTTTGGCCGTGCCGTGATCTCCATAGAAGTGGTCGCTGAGGATTCAGCAAGCGTTAGCCGCATTGCCGATGAACTTGCCCAGAAAGTAGCAGCTGTGGCGTCTCGGGAGCAGGACGCTCTGGGAGTCACCCGTGCAGCGCATATCACCACCGAGGTTTCACCCTCCAATGTCAGTTTCCACGCGAACAGGCCAACCGCTGCAGCAGTGGCACTGACTGTTCTTGCCTTGGGCTTGGGTGCCGCGGGTGCCGCCATCGCCGACAGATTGCTGTTGCGCTACAGGAGCCGCAGGAACGGGACGCATAGGCTGGGCCAGGAGATCTGACTCCGCCGGCTGCTCTCATCGCGCTCCCAAGCTGCCTGAGCCGGCCGCTGTCCGCTGTTCCGCCGCCCCATCAGGGCGAATGCCATGTACACAGCAGTGTCCAGCAGAGGCCACGCCAACTTCTCTAAAAGTCAAGGCTTTCGATCCGGCACTGCCCTGGTGCTCGGTGTGGCTTTCGTCCTCGTGGATTAATTAGGGGATCTGACTCCGCCGGCTGCTCTCATCGCGCTCCCAAGCTGCCTGAGCCGGCCGCTGTCCGCTGTCCCGCCGCCCCATCAGGGCGAATGCTATGTACACAGCCGCGTCCAGCGCGGATTGAGGACCCCGAAGGGAACGCAGTAATTCAGGGAGACGGGTGCCGACATTGGCAGAGGTTCCCTGCTCAGCGTTACCACGGTAGGTGCGGCACAGGACAGCGCGAAGGCCCTTAACAGTTCTGGGCGTTCGGACCAGCACTGGCTTGGTATCCAGAATGGCTTTTTCGCCCTCATCAAAGAGTGAATCGACAAAAAGGTCATCCGCTACGAACTCAGGAAACTCGCCAAACCGTGCATGGCCGTCCGCCGTGACGGCGTAAGCACCGGCCCCCCAAAGATGTGCCCGTTGGGATGGCATACGAAAACGAGCCCGGTAGTAAGCGCGTACCAGCCAGTTTGCACCGCGGCTGTCGTAGACGAATTCCGGACGGGACGCCAAGGGGCCGCTGCCATCGAGGGCAGAGAAGAGGGCGGCAACTGCGGCTGGTTGAATCTCTATGTCCGCATCCAGATAGAGACGCGGCCAGTAATGCGCAGCAATGTCAGCCGCGTTCATTGCCCCGATTTTTGATGCTTCGCTTACTTCAACCACTCGAACACCCGGGAACCTCCGGGCAGTATTTGCCGTGCCGTCCGTGCATGCATTGCAGGCCACGATGAGCTCAAGCCTGCCGGCGGCAGCGTAGGGTGACAGCGGGGTCAGGGTCCGTGCCAGCACGGCGGCTTCATTGTGGGCAGGGATAATCACACATCCTTCCGGCATCAAGGACGGATCGATGTCCGCATCCGGACCCGGCAGTTCATCCCAGCGTGATTCGTGTGCGACGACTGACAGTATTCCCCGGTTGGCGGGCAAGGGTGAACGGAGCAAAACCCCGAGCATCACCGCTCCGTGGAATACCCGGGCATATGTGACCGGACGAAACTTTCTGATGTACCGTACACGGTTGGCAGCCATGAGGGCGTCGAGCGACCGCGATGCTCCTGACGCCCCGCGGGTGTGTCTCATTTCAGCCGCCGGCTCGAACCACACCGTTGCACCGACACGCCTTACGCGGCGAAGAAAATCGGTTTCCTCGGAGTACAGGAAGTATCGTTCATCCCAGTCACCCACGTTCTTGGCAACGGTCTGGTCTATGAGTAAGGCCGCCCCTGTGGCCCACTCAACTTCGTGCGGATGGCTGTAACTTGCTGCTGAGAAAACCATCTCGGACAACCACCCCGGCCGCCCTGCGAGTTTGCTGCCCATTAGACCGTCGCCGATCGCGCGGGACACTGTGGGTTCGCGTCGGAGTGATGGGTATACACTGCCGTCCTCGTCCCGGAGGAGCGGAACGACGACTCCAGCTGAGGACAACAGCATTCTGTTCCGGAGCTTGGACAGGCAGCCCCTGTCCAACCGAACGTCGGGGTTGAGGACGAGGAAAGCATCCGCTGTTCCGGCACGCTGCATGGCCAAGTTGATGCCCGCGGCATAGCCGAGATTGCCGCCTGTTCTGAACACGTGCAAATCACTTTGGGTGCCCAGCAGCTGAACCATGCGGGGGGAAGGGGAGTTGTCAGCAACGATTACTTTGATGCTCTGATCGACAGTTTCGCGACGAAGATCTTCCAGGAGCAGCGGTACAGTTTCTTCGCTGTTATATGTAACGATCAGCACGGCGACATCAGCGTGCTGATCAAGCGGTATAAACGGGACTGAGGCAAAAGGAACAGGAGCCTCCCGTATGGAAGCTCCGGGATTGGGCGTATTGCCGGGGTCTACGGGGGGCGGCGAGGCAGTCCTGGAGGGGGCGACCATGCCACTATTCGCCCGCAGATTAACGTAGGACCGCGGGCCGTGCAGGAGATACCGGGACGCCAGCCGACGCGGTTCGAGCGCAAGGCGCCAAGCCCACTCCAAGCCAGCATCCCGCACGGGTTCAGGAGCCCTCAGCACGGTCCCGGAGAGGAAGTCTACGGCTGCCCCGAAAGCCAGCATTACTTTGGCCCCAGTAAGGTGCCCGTAGGCGTTGATCCACAGCTCCTGTCGGGGCTTACCAAGACAGACGAAGAGGATATCGATACGCGCACTGGCAACTTCTGCCGCAAGAGACCGTGCTGCGGATGGATCCGCTAGCTCTGACCGTTCCGGTGCCCAGTAGCCGCCCACCACAAGGCCTTGTAGATCACGGGACAGCCTTTCGTGCACCAACCGGTGAGTTTCGGCGCGCCCACCGAGGAAACCTATTCGCAGGACACTCTTCCTGGCCGCATCCAGCAGCGGCCAGGTGAGGTCACTCCCAGCCAGCCTGGGCCAGTCACGATGAGTGATTCTTCGGGCCTGTGCCACCAAGGGAGCGCCGTCTAGAAGCGTGATCCACTCCGTTTTCTGGTTGGCTTCCAAGACTCCATTCCATCTGCCGCCGTGCCCGAAATACTTGATGTGATCAAGATTCGCCGACGCAACAGCCAGCGGCGCGCAGTCCGAAGCCGCTGCTCTCTCAAGAATTGTGTTCACGGCACTTTCAAAAGTCATGAGCCGCACTACGGTTCCACCCAACCGGGCCCAGTCTGACGGCACCTGTGTGGTCGCAAACACCGGCTCCATCTCGACCGGGTGCAATGGAATCGGCAAAGTGGAATGAAGGCCGTTGGGCTTGCGAGTTCGGCGGGGAAGCAATCCAGGTGCAGACTTCATTTTTGGCTCCATGGTCACGGCGCAACCGTGCAGCGGCCGGCTGTGGGGTCTGCACTCCCCGCTCCGGTCCGGATACCAAAGCTGGCATCCTGCCTGTCGCGTCAATCTGTTGTTGCGGCCGTCCTCTGGTTGGCGGGACTATCTAGTCACAGCCATCTGCGGCCCGGAACCATGGACCGCAAACCCCAAGGGCTTCCGTATTTTTCAACCGTAGGCGCGGGCCAACCACGCTGCTAGGCGACAGGGGCATCTATGTGGCTATCCGCACCAGCTATGTGGTGCCCACCGCGACGCCAGGCTACGCGGCAGTCCGGAAAAACAGCTCCGTGACAACAGCCAGCCGGTGCGGGTCGTCAACACCGCACAGTTCGCGGGCCGAATGCATGGAGAGCAGGGGCACCCCGACGTCGACCGTTCGGATCCCGAGACGGGTTGCGGTCAGCGGCCCGATGGTGGAGCCGCAGGGCATCACGTTGTTGGATACAAATTCCTGGTACGGCACGTGGGCTTCGGCGCAAAGCCGTGCCCACAGCGCCGCGCCGGCCGCATCCGTGGCGTAGCGCTGGTTGGCATTGATCTTCAGCAGCGGGCCGCCGTTCAGCACCGGATGGTTGGCCGGATCGTGCCGTTCGGGGTAGTTGGGGTGCACGGCGTGGCCAGCGTCCGCGGATACGCAGAACGACGCCGACAGCGCCTGCCGCCGCTGGCTCACCGAGGCGCCGAGGCCGTCGGAGATCCGCACCAGCACGTCCTCCAGGA
Source organism: Pseudarthrobacter sp. 01T43 (assembly GCF_056398665.1). NCBI lineage: Bacteria > Bacillati > Actinomycetota > Actinomycetes > Micrococcales > Micrococcaceae > Pseudarthrobacter > Pseudarthrobacter sp. 01T43. Next base: position 36,029 of record NZ_JBFTPV010000016.1, read on the forward strand.
TGGGCCCGCAGGCTCCGGAGCGGGAGTTGGAGCCGATTTCCTCGTGATCGAAAGCCGCGAGGACGGCGATCGGCGCACCCGGGGAGGACCCTGCGGCAGCAGCGTGCGCAATCAGCGCCGCCAGCCCGGCATGCGTCGCCGAAAGGTTGTCCAGCCGCCCGGACGCGAAAAACTCACTGTTGACCCCGAAAACTGCGGGTGCCTGCGTGTCCGCTATAACGACGTCGTACCCGCCGATCTGAGCGGTATCAACGGAATCACCGCCGGGAACATGAGACGCCAGGACGGCCAGGAGATCGAAGTCGGCAGGGTTCCCCAGCCCCCAGACAGGGTTCATGTGCCGCTGCTTGTCCAGCGTCAGCCCATCGTTCACCGCACGGTCCAGGTGGATGGCGAGTTGGGGAAACCGCAAAAGGGGACCGGTGGCCGTGAGGTGCTGGGTCCCGTCCAGCATGACCAGCCGGCCTGCCAGTTGCAGCTCACGGTCCAGCCAGGAGTTCAGGAGCGGACCGCCGTAAACCTCGACGCCGGCCTGCAGCCACCCGAACGCACCTGTGGTGGGTTTTGGCTTGAGTTTGAAGGACGGCGAATCCGTGTGCGCACCCAGGATGTTGAACCCGGTGGTGGGTCCCGCGCCGTCGGGCACTACCCAGGCGATCAGGGCACCGTCGCGTATCAGGTAGAACGAGCCCGTCCCGCCGGACCAGGCTTCCCGCTCGTCCAGGCCAGTGAACCCTGCCTCGTCCAGGCGGCGTGCGGCCTCGTGGACTGCGTGAAAGCTCGACGGCGATGCGCTGACATACGCGCCAAGGTCCTGGATGTGGTCTGCGACGGCGGAAGGTGAAGGCATGGTTTCGAGTCTAACGCCGCGCCCGCGGGCGATCCCCGCCCGACCGCACTACAGGGTGACGTTCAGGCCGGCCGTGTAGCCCGTGGCGGCGGAGCCGGTCATGGTGGCGAGCTGGTAAATGCCGCCGTCGTCCCGGAAGACACTGTCATTCTGCAGGGTGGTCCGTTTCATGTTCGCCACGCTATTCTCGTAGCCCGGCGTGGCGTAGACGTCGTCGCAGGCCGCCTTGGTCAGCGCGATCTGGGAGACCGCCAGCACCTGTCCGGCAGCCGTGGCGTTGCTCATGGATTCGAACACCTCGAAGTGGATGTGCGGCCAGCGTCCGGAGTAGGCGCCGGGGAAAATCGACTTGAACGTGACCTGGCCGTTCGCGTCTGCTTCCTGGACGCCGCGGAGGTAGTTCTCGTTGGCCAGGCCCGAATCGTAGAGCGAATACCTGCCCTCCCGGTCGCAGTGCCAGGCGTAAACGGCTGCGCCGGCCAGGGGAACGCAGCCGTTGGCGTTGTCCAGCAGGGTCAGGGTGAAGGTCAGCGGCACACCGCCGGCCCTCGCGCTGCCGCTCCCGAAGCTTGAGGTGATGTCCTGCCGCACCACTCCTGACGCTGCCAGGACGTTGGGGCCGTTTGAACCGTCACCCGGGAACGGACCCGCGGTCTCCGCCGGAATCTCCACGCCGCACTCGGCGATCGCCCGGGTGAGCGTCGGGGAAGTGGACGGCGACGCCGTCGTGCTGGTTGCACCCGATGAAGCGGCACTATCGGTGGAGGCCGACGTCGGCGTGCCGGCGGCGCTGCCCGACACGGTGCTGCCCGATCCGCCCGGGGTGCACGCTGCGAGGGCCGCCGCCGCCCCGCCGGCGCCGAAGAACAGGCCGAGGGAACGGCGGCTCATGAGGGTGGAGAGATCGAATTCGAGGCCGCGGTCATGGTTGGGATGGGGAACGTGTTTACTCATGGCTCCATCCAATCCGGCGCCGCTGTTCCTTGCATAGGGTCAGGCTGTGCCGAAGCTGTGCGCCGCAAGGCCGCCGCGTCAGACTTCCGCGCTAGCGTCAGTAATCAGGGTTGCTTGGAACCACAAGGCCGGTTTCATAGGCGTAGACCACTGCCTGGACGCGGTCGCGCAGGTGGAGCTTAGTGAGGATCCGCCGGACGTGGGTTTTCACGGTGGCTTCGGATAGGAAGTATCGGTGTGCGATCTCGGCGTTGGACAGGCCCTCGGCCATGGCTTCGAGCATCTCGGTTTCACGCGGCGTCAGGTCCTCAAGCAGCGGATCGCGCTGGGTTGAGGCGGCCGGACGGGCAGCGCCGCGGACGTACGTTTCAAGCAGTCGCTGGGTGACGCGCGGCGCCACCACGGCATCGCCGCTGGCCACCACGCGGACGGCCTGGATGAGTTCCGACGGCGCCACGTCCTTGAGCAGGAACGCGGACGCCCCCGCCTGGAGGCCGGCGAACGCGTATTCGTCCACGTCGAAGGTTGTCAGGATGATGACCCGCGCGGCGGCCCCGGCGGCGGTGATGGCGCGGGTTGCCTCGATGCCGTCCAGCACCGGCATCCGGACGTCCATCAGCACGACGTCGGGCTTCAGGTCCCGAACCTGCCTCACCGCTTCGGCGCCGTCGGACGCTTCGCCCACAATGCTGAGATCGTCCTCGCCTTCCAGGATCAGGCGGAAACCCATCCTCAACAGCGGCTGGTCATCCACCAGCAGGACGGTGATCGGTTGTGTCTGAGTCATGCTCTGCCTTGCAGTTGGGGAACGTGGTCAGGATCGGGTTGGTTATCGCCGGGCCAACTCAGGACTGCCCGGACCCGCCAGCCGCGGGCGGGGGGGCCCGCTTCCACGGTGCCGCCATAGATCCGGGCGCGTTCGGCCATCCCCAGGAGGCCCTGTCCCGAGCCCAGCGCCTGCGCGGGTCCTGGTGCGCCAGGGTCAGCCGATGCCTGGCCGGGCAATTCTTTGCCGTCGTCGAGAACTTCAATGGTGACGGTGGGGCCGGACCGGAGAATGCTCACATCCACCCGGCTGTGGCCGCGGCTATAGCGCAGGACGTTGGTGAGTGATTCCTGCACGATCCGGTAGACCGTCAACTGGAAGGACGGATCCTGGGGGAGCGACGGCCCGCTATGCGAATAGTGCAGCGGCAGGCCGGCGGTGCGGAAACCCTCCAGAAGTTTGGCCAGGCTGTCGCCGGAGTCGAGGGGTGCCCGCGGTGCGATGGCGCCGTTTTGGTCCCTGAGCACGCCCAGGACACGCCGCATGTCCGCCAGCGCGGTCCGGCCGGTCCGGGACAGTTCCCCCAGCACCTCGGCGGCGCGGTCGGGACTTTTCCGGATCACGACGGCGGCGCCGTCCGAAAGGCTGACCATCACAGTCAGGGAGTGGGCCACCACGTCGTGCATCTCGCGGGCGATCCGGTTCCGTTCGTTGACAGAGGCGAGACTGGCCGTGCGCGCCGCCCACGCGGCAACCTCCTGCTCGTGTTCGCGGCGTTGCCGCACTGAGATGCCGATCCCGGTAGCAATGACGTTGGACAGGGCGATGGTGGCACCAGTGGCGATGCTGGTTAGGAGGTGGAAGTCCTCAGGATTGCCCGCGGCAGTGACGAAGGATTTCTCCATGGGACCCACCGCGGCCAGGAGATACAACAGGGCCAGCGGGGCGGTGACCGCGGCCATCGCCACCAGGGCGAACCGGCGCGTGTGCAGCACCGCCACGGCGTACAGCGAGAACCACAGCCCGGCAGAGACGTTTGAGCCCCACGGGTGTAGAAGGGTAACCGCCACTTCCATCACCGCGACGAACGCTGCCAGGGCCACGGGGTAGGAGCGTCGAAGAAAGAGCGCACATGCCACTGCAGCGAGCAGCGCCGCCGCGAGCCATGCGCCCTGCAGGACGGCATCCACCATGGTGGGGGCAACCAGCACCGTGTAAGTGGCCACTACCACCGCGTCCATGACACGCGGATGCTGGTAAAGGTACCGGCGGACCCGGCCGCGGCGCTTGGCCGTGATTTCGGCGAAGGACGCGTGGGCCAGCCCGGCCGACGCGTCCTTCACCGGTGCCGCTTCATTCATCCCTTGAGCCTGGCTCCAGCTCAGACATCGCGTTTCTTGAGGATGACGGCGGCGAGCACCACCGGGATGACCACCCAGGCGCCSAGRACCAGTSCKGCCTGCCAGGCCTCMAGGGTRTCCGGCAAGTGGTTCACAGCCGTCATGGGCTCCACAGTGTTGCCTGGAAGGTACTTGCGGGTCTGTACGAAGAAATCGCCCGGGATCAGCTGGAAGGCGATGGGGGCCACGAAGAACAGGCCCACCAGGCTCATGATCCCACCGGCCGAATTCCTGAGCAGGGAGCCCAGTGCCATGCCAATGGCGGCTACGGCCGCGACATAGACGCTATTGACCAGCAGCATCTTCACCGACTGCGAGCTGGCGAGGTCCAAACTAAGGTTGTAGTTGCCCAGGATCGGCACCGACACGAGGCCGGCGATGAGCACGGAGACGGCGGTCACAACAAACGCTGTCACCATCACCACCAGCAGCTTGGCCAGGAAAGCGGGAGTCCGCCTGGGTACGGCTGCGAACGTTGAGCGGGCCATTCCAGTGGTGAACTCCGAGCTCATCAGCAGCACGCCGAGGGAGCCCAGAATGAGCTGTGCAAAGGCAATGCCGGACGTGGGCACACCAATGGCAAGGTTGCCGCCCTGGGCGGCAAACGATGCGGCTGCCTGTGGGTCCTTGAGGGCTTGCTCGGCGAAGGAACCCGTGCCCCAGGCCGAAAGCGCACCGAAGCCCACCACCACAACCACCGTGCAGGCGAGAAGGATCAGGGTGGAAAGGAGCGTGCGGAACTTGATGAACTCCGAGTTGAGCACACGGGGAAACGACGGTCCGGGGCCGGTGCTGGTCGCGTCGCCGGGCAGGGGTCCGGCGGGTGCGGCGCCGACGTGCGCGCCGCGGCGGGACGGGTTGGGGTCGAGGGTGGTTGAACTCATAGCCTTAGTTGCCTCCGGACTGGGCGGGTGCCGCGGCGGCGCCTGCGGTGATCAGCGAGTGGTATTCGACCTCATCCTTGGTCAGCTCCATGTAGGCCTCCTCGAGGCTTGCCTGCAGCGGGGTGAGTTCGTAGATCATGGTGTGGCTGTCGAGGGCGGCGCGGGCGATCTGGCGCGGATCAAGGCCGCTCACCTCAAGCAGCTCCTTGTCCTGCAGCTCCACAGAGACGCCGTCCCCGGCGAGCAGCCGCATCAGCTGCTCCGGCTGGTCGGTGCGGACCCGGGTGCGTGCGCTGCCCTTCCCGTTGATGATGTCCTTGATGGGGGCATCGGCGATGATCCTGCCTCGACCGATGACGATCAGGTGGTCCGCGGTGAGTGCCATCTCGCTCATGAGGTGGCTGGAGAGGAACACCGTGCGTCCTTCGGATGCCAGGTACTTGACCAGGTTGCGGACCCAGACAACACCCTCGGGGTCCAGGCCGTTGACGGGCTCGTCCAGGATGATGGTCTGGGGATTGCCCAGCAGCGCAGCGGCAATGCCCAGCCGCTGTCCCATGCCAAGTGAAAAGCCGCCCACCTTCTTCTTGGCTACCTCGGTCAAGCCCGTCATTTCGATGACTTCGTCGACGCGCTTCTTCGGAATGCTGTGCGTGGCGGCCATGGCCCGGAGGTGGTTATAGGCGGAGCGGCTGGTGTGCACGGCTTTGGCATCCAGCAGGGCGCCGACGTCCCGCAGCGGCGCGTGGTGCCGGTCGAACGGTGCACCGTTGACGGTGACGGTGCCCGACGTCGGCCGGTCCAGGCCCATGATCATGCGCATGGTGGTGGACTTGCCGGCGCCGTTGGGACCGAGGAATCCGGTGACCCGGCCGGCCTCCACAGTGAAGTTGACTCCGGCGACGGCGGTCTTCTCGCCGTAAACCTTTGTCAGGCCTAGTGCCTCAATCATGGGCGTGTTCCTTAGAACGGCAGCCTGCCGGCTGCGGGAAGTTTGGTGTGCACTGTCCACGGTACCCACGCCCCCGCACCGTTTCGCCTGTCTCAGGGATGATTCAGGGTCGAATCAGGGTAGTCCGCTCGGATGATCAGGGCTGTTCCCAGTGGAAGAGAGCAGAATCACGGCCGGGGCGAATAGTACGTCAGTGCCCGTGGCTCAACCCGGAACCGGGCACTGCGAACGCCTGCCAGTGCTTCACCATCCACCGCCAGTGCCATGGGCGAACCCGCCGACTCGATGAGCACGTCCGTGGCCTCCCTCAGGTGGGTGATCCGGGAGGTTGCCACGGTGCCCGTCAGCACCGACCACAAAAGCCGCAGCCGGGCAAAGGATTCATCAGCGGTGATCATGCGGACGTCCAGGACGCCATCGTCCAGCACGGGGCGGAACAGCGGAGCGTGGTCTCGGGGATAGTAGCGGCCGCGCCCTAAATACGCGATCCAGACCTTGTGCCGCACCCCGTCCACCATCAGGGTGGTGGGTGTTCCCACCGCGAAGGTCCGGAACATGGCCACCACTCCGGCGAGCGGTTTGCCAAGCGCAGGCTGCAGCTGTTCGCGGCGCCGCACCAGGTTGGGGTAAAGGCCCACGCTGGCGGTGTTGACCATGATGAGTTCGGCCGTCTCCGGATCTCCTGCCAGCCCGCGTTCGACTGTCACAATGCCCACGTCCGCCCGCGCGGCCGCACCGTTCGTCGCGGCCGCGACTGCCTCTTTCAGGCTTCCCGTCCCTGTATCGCGGGCGAAGTGGTTCAAGGTGCCCCCGGGCAGTACCAGCAAAGGAAGGGAATGTTCGACGGCGGCAGCGGCCGCTGTGCCGACCGTTCCGTCGCCACCCCACACACCGAGTGCCAGGGTGCCCGGGCGCGTGGCGGTGGCTTGGATCGCGTCCTTGAGGCTTTCTTCCGGTTCCACCGATTTTATATACGCCTCTGGGAATACTTCCTTCAAGGCCGTTGCGGTCTCCTCCTTGTAGGACCCGCCCAGTGTGTTCACCACAATGCTGAGGCCGGTGCCGTCCGGCAGGTGAGGAGCATCCGTCGCGGCGCGATCCACCTCGGGAAAAGGCGGACGGACCGGCCACCACTTGCGGGTGACCAGGGCGGCGCCCGCACCGATGGCCGAACCGAAAATCACGTCCGAGGGCCAGTGGGCCCCGGTGTGGACACGCGAATAGGCAACGCCCAGCGCCGCCGGTGCCAGTGCTGCGCCGAGGGCCGGACTGACAAGTCCGGTGCCCACCGCGAAGGCGATGGCGGAGGCGGAATGCCCCGACGGCATGGAGGAGCTGGTGGGCTGCGGATGGACAAAACGGAACACCGGCAGGTGCTCCGGCAGGGGCCGCGTGCGTGGCAGCAGGGTCTTGAAGACGGCGTTGGTCACCGCCGATGCCACGGCCTGGGCGATCAGCCCGTGTACGGCGGCGCGGCGCGTCTTTCCGGGAAACAGTGCCATGATCGCGGCGGCTCCCAACCAGAGCTTGCCGTTGTCAGCCGAGGCGGAAAGCCGGCGGAAGAACGTGTCATGGGTCCCCCCGGGGAAAGACGAGACCCTCCGGACCAGGTGCCGGTCAAGACGGCTGATCAGACCCGGACCGGGCGTCCACTTGGTGTGCATCTCCCTACCCTAATCCCGGGGTGTGCTGAGTACGGGAAGCGGGTCCGTTTCCCCGTGGGGCTTAGTTTGAATCCAGCGGTTTACTCGAAGCCTGCGCTGGCCTGACAGCCGGCCGCTGCCCGCTAGCCAGCGGCTTCGCGGCCCCGGCGAGGACCAGGGCCACCACGATCGGGGCGAGGATGGCGAGCAAGGCCAGGTGGATTCCGGTGAGGTCACCCAGGTACCCCAGCAAGGGCGGCCCTGCCAGGAAGGAGACATAACCCAAAGTGGATACAACTGACACCCGCGCGGCGGCGTGCTTCGGATCGTCCGCTGCGGCCGACATTCCCATCGGGAAAGCCAGGGCCGCACCGACACCCCACAGGGCAGCACCAATGCCGGCCAGCCACACGTCGCCCGCGAGCACAAAAAGGCCAAGGCCTGCAGCCGCGGCGCCCATGCTGGCACGGAGCACGGCGACGCGCCCGTAGGCGTCAATCACCCGGCCGCCGAAGAACCGCATGGCCGTCATCGCCAGGACAAACAGGGCAAACATCAGGGCGCCGATGGATTCTGACGTGCCCAGGCCGTCCACCGTGGCCTTGGCAATCCAGTCGTTCCCGGCGCCTTCGGTGAGGGTCGCCCCGAGGACCACCACACCTATCAGCAGGGTTCGGCTGTCACGCCAGGCGGACGGCCCCTTCACGGCCTTGGGCTCGCCATCGAGGGGAGCCGCCTGGGCCTCGTGGGGGAGGAAATAACGGGGCGTGACCAGCGCCACCACCACAACGACCGCTGCGATGACCAGCAGGTGCTCAGGCAGCCCGACGCCGATGGTCGACAATCCTGCACCGATCAGCGCGCCAACGAAGGCGCCGCCGCTGAAGGCCGCATGAAACTGCGGCATGATGGTCCGCCGCAGTTTGTGCTCAACATCAGCCCCCTCAATGTTCTGGGACACGTCCCACAGTCCGATGCCGATGCCGAAGAAGAACAGGGAAAAGGCAGTACCCACCACCGATTCAGCCGACAGGGAGCGGGCAATCCCGACGCCGGCCAGTGCAGCCAGCACCCCGGCGAAGCGGACCGCGTTGGCCGTGCCGATCCTACCCACCACAAGCCCCGCCGTCGGGAGCGCCAGCAGCGAACCGATGGCCGTGCACAGGAGGAGCGTGCCCATCTGGCCGGACGTGAGGTGCAGCGTCTCGGTGACTGCGGGAATCCGCGCTGCCCAGCTGGCAAAAACGAAGCCGTTGACGCCGAAGACCACAAAAGTTGCGGCGGCCGCTGCCCTGAGCGAGGGGCTGGCTGCGGAACCGGAGATGTCAGTCTTCATGCTCGAATGCTAGCAACCGGCACGAAACCCACAGCAAACGCTCCCTCAGTTAATGCAGGAAACCGGCCAGCCCTCTCTCACTTTCCCTGGGAAAGTCAGAGCGTCCGGGGGTTAGCGGGCGCGCTCCACGCGCTTTTCGTCCCAGACAGGCTCGGCGGATTCGTAGACTTTGCCGTCGGAGCCGAACACCAGGAAGCGGTCGAACGTGCGGGCGAACCAGCGGTCGTGGGTCACGGCAAGGACGGTGCCCTCGAAGTGGTCGATAGCCTTCTCCAATGCCTCGGCAGAGTGCAGGTCCAGGTTGTCGGTGGGTTCGTCCAACAGCAGGAGCGTGGCACCGGAGAGCTGCAACAGCAGGATCTGGAACCGCGCCTGCTGGCCACCGGACAGCGACTCGTACTTCTGCTCCGACTGCCCGGCCAGGCCGTAGCCGTCCAGCGCCCCGGCGGCAGCCTCACGGCCCAGCCCGGATCGGTGCTCGTCGCCGCGGTGCAGGATTTCCAGCAGGGTCTTGCCGAGCAGGTCCGGCCTGACGTGGGTCTGGGCAAAGAAACCAGGCCGGATGCGGGCGCCGAGTTTCACCGTGCCCTCGTGCGGGACTTCGGCGATCTCGACGTCGGATACGGGCAAGTGCTCCCGCTCCGGGTCCGTCCCGCCGGTGGCGAGCAGCCGCAGGAAGTGGCTCTTGCCGGACCCGTTGGAGCCCAGCACGCCAACTCGGTCGCCGAACCAGACCTCGGTTGAAAACGGCTTCATCAGGCCGGTGAGCTCAAGGTTCTCCGCCACGATGGCGCGCTTGGCGGTCCGGCCGCCCTTGAGCCGCATCTGCACGTTCTGCTCGATGGGCAGCGCCTCGGGCGGTCCCACCTCCAGGAATTTGGCGAGCCTGGTCTGGGCTGCGTGGTACCGGTTGGCCATGTCGGAGCGGAAGGCGGCCTTGTTCTTGTACATGTTGACGAGTTMCTTGAGCTTCACGTGCTCCTCGTCCCAACGTTTGCGCAGCTCCTCAAAGCGCGCGTTGCGGTCGGCGCGGGCGTCCACGTAGGAGCCGAAGCCGCCGCCGTGTACCCACGCGCCGGCGCCGTTGATCCCCGGTTCGAGGGTCACGATCCGTCCGGCGGCATTGTCCAGGAGCTCGCGGTCGTGGCTGATGAAGAAGACCGTCTTCTTGGACTCGTTCAGCTTGTCCTCGAGCCAGCGCTTGCCGGGCACATCGAGGTAGTTGTCCGGTTCGTCCAGGAGCAGGAGTTCGTCGGGGCCGGCGAACAGTGCCTCAAGGACCAGGCGTTTCTGCTCGCCGCCGGAAAGGCTCGACGCCGGGCGGTGCTGTGCGCGGTCAAAGGGCAGTCCCAGCGCGGCCATGCACACCTCGTCCCAGACGGTCTCAACGTCGTAGCCGCCGGCATCTCCCCAGTCCACGATCGCCTGGGCGTAGCGCATCTGGGAGGGCTCGTCGTCGTGCTCCAGCATGGCGAGCTCGGCCTCGTCCACCTCGCGGGCAGCGGCAGCCAAGGCAGGAGGGGCGGCGGAAACCAAGAGGTCGCGGACGGTGGAATCATCCCGGACCTGGCCGACGAACTGGCGCATGATGCCCATGTTTCCGGAGCGTCCAATGACCCCTTCGTCCGGAATGAGGTCGCCCGAGATGATCCGGAACAGCGTGGTCTTGCCCGTACCGTTCGGCCCGATCAGGGCGGTCTTGGTGCCATCCGGGACTTTGAAAGTCACGCCGTTGAGGAGCTGGGTGCCGTCGGAAAGGAAGTAGTCGATGCCGGAAACGTCAATATGAGCCACGCGATCAATCTTCCCACGCCCGCCGCGCGAGGTTTGTGCGGATGTGAAGCTCAAACAGCCTTGGGGAGAAGGAACAAAATCCAGGACTCGGGGGCATCTTCCGTTCGGCCACGAACTGTGACGTGGTCATGCCTGCAAGTATGTGGAAACCCCCATGGACCGGTTCCTTGCCTCCCGCCATCATTAACGGACCGCGGATCGGAAGGAATAAACATGGAATCTGATAACTTCCCCGATAGTACCGTTGGCAGGAGGAACTTCTTCATCGGCGTCGGTGCTGCCGCAGTTGCGGCAGGAACTGCTGGGGCGCTTACCACCGTCCCCGGCCCAGGCGGAGGCCCCGCTACTGGCCCTTCACCCGGGCCGCTGTCCCAAGCAGGTCTTCTGGATCTGCCCCCCATCGGATGGGAAGGCGGTCCGGAATACTGGCGCTCGTTCCCCAAGGCGGCGACCGCCGGCTGGACCGATCCGTCATTCTTTCCAATGGCAGTTTTCTTCGGCCGCCCCGCGCACGCGGAGCAACTGAAGTCCATGGGCATTAATACCTTCCAGGCCGTCGAGCACAACGATCAACTCAGCGTTGCGACCTCCAAGGGAATATTCTGCATCGTCCAGGATGAGTTTTCAGCGGCCGAGATTGGCGACGATCCCAACGTAGTGGGTCTCTTCGCCTTTGATGAATGCGACATGGGGCTGGGGTGCGGAGGAGCAGACACAAAAGAAAGCCTTGCCAACATGCAGCAACAGGTCTCAACCCTCCGCTCAAGAAACGACGGAAGGTTCATCAACGCCAACTATTCCAAAGGCGTTTTGGACACTTTTTGGGCCAAGGGCACTATGGGCGATTTTATGTCCGTTGTAGATGTGGCCAGCGTGGACAACTACGCTTACACCTCCCCCGATACCGGTGCTGCAATCAAGCAGTCTTCCCACTGGCCCGCTGGTACGCCTCCGATGCGCTCCGCCACTTACGGATGGCTGATGGACAGGATGCGCTCCTACCAAGCGCCGCCCGGCGGCAAACCGAACTGGATGTTTGTGGAGACCGCCATGCCGTACCTCTCGGACCTCGGCGCCCGCAGCATAACTCCTGAGGAGATCGAAGGAGCCTGCTGGTCGGCCATCATCCATGAGGCACGCGGCATCATGTTTTTCCAGCACAATAACGACGGTGTGAACGGCGCCTACTCGCTGGTGGACTGCAGCGAAGAAAGAAAAAAGCAGATCCGGGAGTCTAATGCTCGAATTAAGTCTTTGGCTCCTGTGATCAACACCCAGTCCTATGCCTGGAATTTCGGCCCGGGAATGGACACCATGCTCAAAGCCAAAGACGGATCAGCCTACGTCTTCGCGGAAATCGCATTGAGTACCGGGCCCGGCGCGCGCACCTTCACTCTCCCGGGATCCATAAAAGGGACGATCGTCGAGGTGATGAATGAAGGCCGGACGCTGGACGTGTCAGGAAGTTCGTTTACCGACAACTTCGCCTTCGAATTCACACATCACATCTACCGGATCGCCATCTGACAGCATGCCGCCAATGGGTCTGGGCTAAGGATTTCCGGCGTCAGCCCGCGGCGGTCAGGAACTGCTTGAGCAGCGGCCCCGACGTGGTGGCACCCAGTCCGCCGTCCTCGACGAATACGGCCACCGCGAGGTCCCCGTGGACCGCGACAATCCACGCGTGCGTCTTGGGCGGGTCTTCTTTGCCGAACTCGGCCGTTCCCGTCTTCGCGCCCACAGGTGCTCCGGGCACGCTGGCCAGGAAACCCGCATGGCCGGACGTGACCACCGCGCGCATCATGTCGGACAGCGCTGCGGCTTCCTCTGCTGTGATCGGCTTGCCCGACGCCTGGGAGGGTGCTTCGGGTGTAACGGTCGACGTCGGTGAGGCAGCCTCCGCCGTCGGCGCGCCGGGGGTGCCTCCCGAAACGCCGGCGCCGGGGTTCAGGACCAGTTGCGGTGAGACGGGGGAGCCCTTGGCCACTGAACCTGCCATTATGGCCGCCGCCAGCGGGGACATCAGCACTTTGCCCTGGCCGATCATGGACGCTGCGTGTTCGGTGCCCGCAGCCTCTCCGGGGACAGAACCGAGGAAGGCCGCCGCACCCAGTGAGGGGGCTTCGACTGCCACCCCCATCGACACCGCGGCGGCCTCAAGCTGCGCCTGGGTGACTTTGTCCCGGGCCCCAATGAACGCCGTGTTGCACGAGTGGGCGAACGCATCACGGAGCGTCACAGACCCGAGCGAACTTGCCGGGTAGCCTTCCGAGTTCTTGAAGGTCCTGCCGTCCACGTCGAGGGTGGGTGTGCATTCCACCTTAGAATCGGGAGTCATGCCGTTGCGGAACATTGCGAGGGAGTCGATCATCTTGAAAATGGATCCCGGTGCGTACTGGCCCAGCATCGCGGTGTTGTAGCCATTGCTTCCCGGCCCCGAGGCAGCTGCGAGCACTGCGCCGGTGGAGGGCCGGATCGCCACGATGGCCGAGGCAGGCCCCACGCTGGCCAGAGTGCTCTCCGCCAGGGTCTGGAGGTTCGGGTCGAGGGTGGTTTTCAGCGGTGTGCCGGGTGTGGGTGTGGTCTCGAACACCACGCGGCGGGGATCGGTCCCTGCGGCGTTGATCTGTTCACGGGTGAGGTCTGCCCGGTGCGCACGGATCACCACGGCGTCGGTTCCCCGGAGCTGGGCGTCGTACTGCTGCTGCAGCCCGCCGATGCCCGCCGCATCGCCGGCACTCAGTGCCCCGGCTGAGGCTTCAATCTGTTCTGCGCTGGCCTCGCCGACGGAACCGAGGATGGCCCGCGCGAAGGTTCGGCTGGGAGCCAGGGGCTGGCTTTCCTTGATGGCACGGCCGCCGGGGATCGCCGAGATTTGCTCGTCGGTAATGGTGCGGCCTTCTTCACGCAGGGTGATGGCAGCGACAAATGCCTGGGCACCGGACGCCGACACCTGCTGCGCGTAGGCGGCGGCATCCACGCCCACCAGTTCGGCCAGCTTGGTGGCCGACGCGGCCGCGTCAGCTGAGCCGAGAAGGGGCTTGTCGATGCCGACCTTCACCACCGGGCGGTAGGTGACCAGCTTCGCGTCGCCGGCGCCAAGGATGTCGGCGCGCTGTGGGGACTGGGTTCCTTTGGTGAGGATCTCGTTGTCCGCGAGTTCGGGAACCAGCGATGCAGGGTTCCAGACGGTCAGCCATTTGTCCCCGCTTTTCGTGAACTCGGCGTAGGTGGTGTATTTCCACTCACTGGAGCCGATCTTCCAGGTGTAGTTGAGGGGAACGGTGGCAGTTTTGCCCTCCAGCGACAGGTCTCCGGATTCCACCGTGGGCTTGTCCGGGTCGAGGGCCTTGAACACGTCCTGGACCTGCTGCTTGGCCACGGCGGAGTCCTCGCCGTCAAAAGCAACAGAGCCGACGTCGAGGGCGGACACCGCGGCGGCGAACTGTTTCGCGGCGCTCTCGGCTCCCCCTCTGCCGTCGTCGCAGGCCACCAGGGAGGCACCGAGAATGAGACCAGCTATGGCAAGTGAAAGTTTCTTTGAGTTCCCCACGGCGTTATTATCCCCCAGCGCGGCGTGTGCTGAGGTTCGGTCAGGATCCCCACTCGCGTCGCTGCTTCACAATCCGAGCGCCGGGACGTCAAGACCGAATATGTCCTTCAAAGCATGCTTCGCGGCGAAGAACCCGGGCATGCCTGTGACGCCCGGGCCTGGCGGCGTGGAGGAAGAGCACAGGTAAACCCCAGGAACGGGCGTCCGCCACGGAATAGGGGACACAACGGGCCGCTGGAGCAGCCCCCGAACGTCCATGATGCCCGCGCTGAAGTCGCCACCGATGTAGTTCCGGTTGTAGCTGGCCAGTTCCGCTGCGCTGGTCACATGGGTCTGCACCACCACATCCCGGAACCCCGGCGCGAAACGTTCGAGCTGCGCGGTCACGGCCTCGCCCATGTCCTGCGTTGATCCGGCGGGGACATGGCAGTAGGCCCACAGAATGTGGCGCCCTGCCGGGGCCCGGCTACTGTCGAACCGCGAGGGCTGCGCCACCAGGACATAGGGGCGGTCAGGATGCTTCCCTGCGGAAACGTCGTTCTCCGCCCGGGCCAGTTCCTTCCGTGTGCCGCCCACGTGCACAGTGCCGGCGTCCGCCAGTTCAGGGGCCAACCATGGAACGGGCCCGGACAGGATGTAATCGACTTTGCAGGAACCATTCCCGTAGCGGTATGCCTCAAGGGAGCGGCGGTACTTTGCGGGCATGTTCTCGCCCGCAATGTCCAGCAGTCCGCGGGGCGCGACGTCCAGAAGCGTGGCGCGCGCGCCGCCGAGTTGCTGAAGGCTGTCGATCGGCTCCCCGGTGCGGATGACACCACCATGAGCCCGAATGTCTGCTGCCAGGGCCTCTGCGATGGCCACCGAACCACCTTGCGGAATGGGCCATCCCCGGGCATGCGCCAAGGCGGTCAGCATCAGGCCGGCTCCCGCAGCCGCGAGCGAGGGCAAGTGCGCAACAGCGTGCGCTGCCACGCCGCTGAGAAGGGTCGGCGCCAGTTCCTCACGAAACCGTGCGTCCCACAGCGGAGTCCCCTGTTCGAACGTCCGCAGCCCGAAGAGTGCGGCCGCCAGGGGTGCCCGGGGGACCCGCAGTAACTGGTGCTGGGTGAGGTCCATAACCCCCTCAATGCGGCTGACAAGGGGTCCCAGGAGCTTGCGGTAGGCCGCGCCGTCCCGGCCGAGTGCCTCGACTGTGCGCTCAAGCGAGTGATAGCCGAGTGCGGCCCTTCCGCCGTCGAGCGGTGAACCAAACCCGAGCTCCGGAACCACCAGGTCAATCCTGCGCTCAAGCTCGAAGTCTCGGAAGAAGGGCGACGCCAAGGCCATGGGATGCACGGCCGAGCAGATGTCATGCAGGTGCCCCGGCTGCATCAGCTCGGCGGTGCGTGTGCCTCCGCCGATGGTTCCCGCGGCCTCATGGACTTCCACGGACAGCCCTGCCCGGGCCATCACCGCAGCCGCGGCCAATCCGTTGGGCCCTGATCCGACGACGGCAACATCAGGCATGGTGCTTCGCCTGCCAAGGAAGGACTGCCTGTGAGCGATTGAGTGGACTGAGGCGCAGCCAATCGGACAACCCGTCGAAGGGCCCCCCGTGCGGGTCATCGGCGTGGTGCCTGCGGACGGGGTCGTAGTTCGGATCGTAAATGTCCCACACCACCCTAATCATTAAATATGCCGTTACAAGCATATGTGCTGCTACCGCCAGAACGTAGTAGGGCATATCAATATTGTGCTGTGTGGGGCCCTGGCTGGTCACTTGCCCCAGGTACATCCAGACTGCAGCCCAATAAAGGCCCTCCACACCCTGCCACACCAGGAAATCGCGCCACCGTGGTCTGGCCAGCGCCACAAGCGGAATGAGCCAGAGCACAAACTGCGGGGAGTAGACCTTGTTGGTCAGGATGAGGGCGGCAACCAGCAGGAACGCCAACTGGGCCAGGCGCGGCCTTCTGGCTGCCGTCAGGGCAATGTAGGCCACCGCCGCGCATGCAAGCAGGAAGAAGGCCAGGGCCAGCACGTTGATGACCGCCGGATCAAGGACGTGCCAGCGCAGGCGCCGGGCCACCAGGTTGTAGGCGAACCATACGGAACCGTATCCGGCTTCCCGGGACTCAGCGGATCCGAAGGAGTACCCCCAGCCAGCAGGATTGGCTACCGCCACGGGAGCGTTGACGGTCACCCAGGCAGCCGCGGCCGCTCCGGCGGTGAGCAGGAATGCCCTGAGTTGCCCCGTTCGGAGGGACAGGAGGAAGACAGCGACCAGGACGAGGGCCGCATAGGGTTTGGTGGCTGCGGCGAGGCCGATCAGCACGCCGGCAAGTGCCAACCGCTCGCGCGCGAAACACAGCATTCCCAGGGCAAGCAGTCCCACTGCCCACAGGTCCCAGTTGATGGTGCCGGCCAGGACAATGCCCGGTGCCAGTGCAACCATGGCCGCGTCCCAGGGGCGCCGTTGTGACATCCGCGCCGTAGCGAGGACGGTGACAATCCAGACGGCGGCTATCAATGTGGCGTTGACGTCGAAGTACCCCAGGATGCGGCCATCCGTAACGCCGTCACCGGGGGTTAGCCAGGCGGTGGCCCCGGCAATGAAACCCATCAGGACCGGGTACTCGAAAAGGCTGCCCTGGGTGAGGAAGGCGAATGGGTCCTCTCCCAGGCCCTGGCTCCGCAAGAAGTCGGGGAAATCTGAATAGCAGGTGGAATAGAACTGGCCTGGGGTCTGCCAGCCGTTGGCACGGCAGTAGCCCTTGACCACAAGTGCAGCCACAGCGGCCAGGACCGTCAGGATAATAAGGACCCGTTCCACGGTAAACACGCCGGGGGTGACGATACCGGGCGCCGACCGGGCACCCATCGGCCCGCCAATCAGTTCCGTGAAGTTCTTCAGCAGCAGGTCACTGCGGCTCGGAACAACCAGGCGGGCACGCTGTGGGCGCACCGGCGGCTTCGTCTCCTGCATGTCCCTGAGCTTACCGGGACGGTGCCCGGGCAGACCCTGCTCCGGGCACGCCGGCTTTAGCGCAATCCGGTCATCTGTTGGTGTAGCAGGGCATATGCGTCTTCCCGGTGTTGGTCCAACAGTTCACCGTTGAATTCGCGTCGCTTGGCGTTAACAGGCAAGCGCAGCAGGAACAGCACCTTCTTGATCTTCTTTATCAAGACAGTCACCTCCCTTCCAAGGGAAAATGGGCACAACAAATAGCGCCAATTAGGGGCGGGAAAATATCGGCTGCAATTAGGCATGGAAATGCGCGCCGATTATGAGTGGTTCGCAAATGCGAATTAGGGCCCGAACGGGTGCGATGCAGACGCAGTGGCGATGAAGACCCAGACAGGAAGGATGTTCCGAGTCAGGGGGCTACTGTGCCGCCGCGTGGACCGGCCGTTAAGGTGCGCCAACGCGAGTCAAAAAGGTGAGTGAATTCTTGCCCTGCTCCGCGGATACCGCCATGAAGACGGGATCAGGCAAGGCTAGGAGGCAAACACTCCACGAAAATGGCGCGCAGAAGCAGCGAGGGCCGGGGTGGCGGTGATGGTCATCTTCCATCCGCTAGTCAAAGTAATCATTTCTCCCAACCTCCTTTTCTGTCAGCCGTTGCATCAACAGACTTGCCTGGCAACGCGCGCCGTGACCCCGGCAGAGTCGCTCTGGGGTTAGGAATAAAAATACCCTACTGACGCGACAATCCGCCACTTAATTTGAAAAGATTCTAAAGGAATTTTATGAATGCCCTATTCACAGTCCCCAGCGCACAATGGCGGGCGTCTTTTTGTCCCATCCAAGGGTGCAGACTTTTGCCGTGCCCAGAATAAAGTGGCGCCCTTCGGTGGGGGCCAATTCAAGCCAGCGTGCCGTGAGGATCCGGGAGAAGTGTCCGTGGGCCACGATCAGCACGTTGTCGAGTCCGGACTCCAGCACGCGGGCCACGATTTTGTCCGCACGGGCCGCCACCTCATCGAGGGTTTCGCCGTTGGGCACGCCGTGCGTCCAGATAAGGTAATCCGGATTGTCCTTCCGGATCAGGTCCGAGCTGATGCCCTCGTAGTCGCCGTAGTTCCATTCCACAGCCAGCGGTTCGTGCTGCGCGTCCGGGAAGCCAGCCAGTTCAGCCGTCCGCCGTGCGCGGCGCAGCGGTGAGGTCAGGACGAGGTCAAAGTCCACTTGGTCCAGGATCTTCCGGGCTTCCACGGCCTGCTGCTCGCCTTCAACGGTCAGGGGCAGGTCCGTGAGGCCGGTGTATTGCCCGCTCTTGGACCATTCGGTCTCGCCGTGTCGCAGGATCCAGAGCTGGGGGCGGGACGCAGTGTTCGGGACTGTCATTTGGACTCCTCATTCGTGGAAAGTTCGACGGCGGCGGGTGGCTCTGGTGCTTCCGGAACCGGAGGTGCCGCCTCGGGCTGCTGTGCCCACCAGGCCAGCAGCCTGGCTTCGGCGTCCTCCGCCTGCAGCGGGCCGTGTTCCATCCGTTCCTCGAGCAGGAACTTATAGGCACGGCCCACCACGGGACCAGGTTTGAGCGCAAGGATAGCCATGATCCGGGCACCGTCCAGGTCCGGGCGGACCGCGTCCAGGGACTCCTGCTCGCGCAGTGTGGCGATCCGGTCTTCCAGGTCGTCATAGGCGAAGGCGAGCCGTTCAGCCTTGCGCTGGTTGCGGGTGGTCACGTCCGACCGGGTCAGCCGGTGCAGGCGTTCCAGCAGGGGGCCTGCGTCCGTGACGTAGCGCCGGACAGCAGAGTCGCTCCAGCCGGCATCGCCGTAACCGTAGAAGCGCATGTGCAGTTCCACCAGCCGGGCAACGGCCTTGATGCTGTCATTGTCGAAGCGCAGGGTCTTCATCCGCTTTGCCGTGAGTTTGGAACCCACCATGTCGTGGTGGCGGAAGCTGACCGCGCCGCCCGGTTCGAAACGGCGCGTAGCCGGCTTGCCGACGTCGTGCATCAACGCTGCGAACCGCAGCACGAAGTCGGGACCCGGCACCGCGCCGTCGGTGCCTGTTTCCAGGGCAGCCGCCTGCTCCAGTACCTGCAGCGAGTGTTGGTAGACATCCTTGTGGCGGTGGTGCTCGTCCGATTCGAGGCGCAGGGCGGACACCTCAGGCAGCACGAACTCGGCGAGCCCGGTTTCCACGAGAAGGTCCACGCCGGTCCGCGGGCGCGCGCCGCAGATGAGTTTGACCAGTTCGTCGCGGATGCGTTCGGCGGAGATGATGGTGATGCGCTCCGCCATCCCGCTCATGGCCAGACGGACCTCAGGATGGACCGAGATGCCCAGCTGGGAAGCGAACCGGGCGGCGCGCATCATGCGGAGGGGATCGTCGGAGAAGGAGTCCTCGGGGGAGCCGGGTGTGGCCAGCACCGAGGCGTGGAGATCCCGGACACCGCCGAACGGGTCAACGAGTTCGAGTGACGGCAGGCGTAGGGCCATCGCGTTGATGGTGAAGTCCCGGCGCAGCAGATCGTCAGTGAGCGAGGTGCCAAAGGCCACTACCGGCTTGCGCGAATCGGGATCGTAAGCCTCCGCCCGGTAGGTGGTGATCTCGATCTGGAAGCCCGCCTTGCGCATGCCGATGGTCCCGAAGGCCCGGCCAATTTCCCAGAAGGTATCCGCCCACTTCTTGATGAGCGCAACAGTCTGGTCCGGGGTGGCGTCAGTGGTGAAGTCCAGGTCCAGCGAGTCGCGCCCCAGGAACAGGTCCCGCACCGGGCCGCCGACCAGGGACAGTTCGTGGCCGGCATCAACAAAGCGCTGGCCGAGCTCCAGGACCACCGGGTCCACCTGGAAATCGACGGTGTGGGAATCTATCTTGTGATGTGGGTGCGCCATAGTTACTTAAGCTTGTCAGAAACCAGCGGCTTGGCAGGCCAAAATCTGGTCAAGATCACGCCTATTCCCTCAGGGGCCCGCAAAGTGCGTCATGTGCAGTCCATCTTGATGTCATGTTCCGGTCATCAAGAACGGGCAAGAGTCGTTAGAGTGGACTGCATGGCCCATCCCGTACCGAGCGCTCCCGGCAGGAGGACAAGCGCACCGTTGCCGTCGGCAATCGGTGCCCACGTCGCGCCCGCCCTGCACTCGGCACCGGCCTCGCTTCCCACGGTGGAGGAGATCTCCGCCGGCGGCGTGGTGGTGGACACGTCCGACTCCGAACTCAGGGTTGCGATCATCGCCCGCCTGAACAGGGGCGGGCGGCTGGAGTGGTGCCTGCCGAAGGGCCATCCGGAGGGTGAGGAAAACAACGAGCAGGCGGCGGTCCGCGAAATCGCCGAGGAAACCGGCATCGAAGGTGACATCCTGGCACCGCTGGGCAGCATCGACTACTGGTTCACGGTCAGCGGGCACCGCGTCCACAAAACAGTTCACCATTACCTGCTGTGTGCCACAGGCGGGGAGCTCACCATTGAAAACGATCCCGACCATGAAGCCGTGGACGTGGCCTGGGTGCCCATCCGGGAACTCGCACGGAAACTCTCCTTTCCCAATGAACGCCGCATCGCGGACCTGGCCCGGGACGTCCTGCCGGAACATCTCTGAGCCTGTTGCCGCAGGCCAGTGCCGCCCCAGGTCAGGGAGCGAGCCGGTCCGGTGCCGAACAAACAGCGTCCAAGTGAGACGATGAACTCGATGTCAGCTTCCAATCCTCCCTCCAACAGCGCAGCACGCACCGGCACCACCGGGCCTGCCGCCAGCGAACCAAGTGTCCCCACCGGCGCTAGCGAAACACGCTCCAGCGCCATCATGGCCGCCGGCACGCTGGTGTCGCGATTCCTGGGCTTCGGTAAGACCTGGATGCTGGGTGCTGCCCTCGGCCTGGGCTCCACGGTCAACGACACGTTTATCAACGCCAACAACCTGCCCAACCTGATCTTCCTGCTGGTGGCTGGCGGTGTGTTCAATGCTGTGCTGGTGCCCCAGATCATTAAGGCGAGCAAGGCTCCGGACAGGGGAGCGGACTACATCAGCCGGCTGCTGACGCTGGCTGTACTCCTGCTGCTGGGACTCACGGCACTGGTCACGCTTGCCGCGCCCGCGGTCATCGAGCTGACCACCCAGGGCTACTCACCCCAGCAGCAGGCCCTCGCCGTATCCTTTGCCTTCTGGTGCCTGCCGCAGATCTTCTTCTACGGCCTGTACGCCCTGCTCACACAGGTCCTGAATGCTAACGGCGCGTTCGGCCCGGCCATGTGGGCGCCCATCATGAACAACCTGGTGGCCATCGCCGGCCTGGGCATGTTCATCTGGATCTTCGGCCAGAATGCGGTCAACCCGCACACCCTGGACACTTGGGGTTCTACCCAGACCCTGCTCGTCGCAGGTTTCTCCACGATAGGGGTGGTGGCCCAGACTACCATCCTGCTGGTCCCGGTCTTCCGCCTCAAACTGGGCCTCCGGCCCAAGTTCGGCTGGCGCGGAGTGGGACTTGGCCAGGCAGCGAAGCTAAGTGTTTGGACGCTCCTGACTGCCGCCGTCGGGCAGTTGGCCTTCCTGTACGTCATGCGTATCGCCACCATCCCCGGCGCCGAGCGCCTCCGGCTGAAGGAGGCGGGGGACCCGGCGGCTGAAATACTGCCCGGCAACGCCGTCCTCGAGGTGGCCAGCCAGCTGTACCTGCTGCCGCACTCGATCGTTGCCCTTTCGCTCGCCACAGTCCTCTTTAACCGGATGACCCGTGCCTCGCAGGACGGCAACCGGGCCGAACTGCGCGACGCACTTTCGCACGGTCTCCGCACCATGGCCGTGGCAACCGTCTTTGGCGCACTGGCGCTCTTTGCGCTGGCCGGACCGCTGGGAATGTTCTTCTCGGGCGGCCTACGCCAGGACGGTGTCATGCTGGCCCAGACGCTGACCATCCTGGCGCTCAGCACGCCGTTCATGAGCGCAAACTTCATGATGTCGCGCGTTTTCTACGCCAACGAGGACGCCCGCACGCCGTTCTATGTCCAGCTACTCCTGGCCGTCGTCTACGTGGCCGGGGCCTTTGCCATCCAGTTCATGCCTGTCGGCCAGATCATCTATGCCATCGCCATCCTGTACATGGTGGGCAACATCCTGTCGGTCGTCATCAGCGCCTTCTTCCTGCGCCGCCTGCTCGGCCACCTCGACGGTCCACGAATTGCCAACTCGTATATCCGGATGGGTTATGCGGCGCTCGGCTCCGCCGTGGCGGGTGCAGGCGCCCTGTGGCTGATGGGCAGCTACAGTCCGGATGGCTTCGCCTGGAGCGACCGACTTGCCGCCCTGGTGACCCTGATCGTCGTCGGACCCATCATGCTGGTGGTCTACGTCCTCCTGCTCAAGGTTTTCCACGTCTCGGAGCTCCGCGATTTGCTGCGCCCCCTGCTCGGACGCCTCGGGCGCGGCGGCGCGGCACCGTCGGATTCAACGGGGGGAACGCCGTCGTCGGCTGCTTCCGGTTCCGGCTCCGCTTCCGGTTCCGCTTCCGGCTCTGAAGCGGTACGTCCGACGCCGGAACGCGCCACGGTCTCGGTGGATACCGGTCTCATTCCGCGCATTTCGGGCGAGTTCGACGCGACGTCGTTCCGCGCCGGACCGGCGCCCGAACGCCAGGCTCCTGCGGCACCCGCAGCGGCCCCCTCAGACAACGGCACCCAACCCGCGGGTGAATACCTGCCGGCTGAAGACGTTCCCGGCACCGCGCGGGGCGGGCTGCTGCGAGAAGAAATTCCCCTGCCTGGCCGGCGCACGTTCCAGGGGCAGCCCGGCCGGAATCCGCATTTCAAGCCCCGCCGGCCCCGTAACAAGTGATCTCCACGGGGTTGACGGCTGCCTGTCGCCCGCGCCGGACATGGCCAATCCGCTAGGATCGAACCTGAACAGGGGTAGTTGCAGGCAGGCGCAAACCGGGCTTGCCGGCCGGCTTTTGACCGGTTCCGGCCGGCAGGGGATCGTCGATGCCAACAATTCCCGGACAGTCTAGGAGGAACACGTGTCCCACCCGATCGACGTTGGATCAGTACTCGGCGGCCGCTACAAGGTCACAGCCACGGTACTGACCTCACACGACCAGGATTTGGTGCTGGACGGGGTGGACCAGGTACTCAACCGTCCGGTCAGCATTCTGGTCGCAGGCCCGGACAACACCGAGCAGGTGGCTCAGAGCGCCCGCGAAGTGGCTACCGGCGAGCGTCCCGGCAGTGTCCAGGTTCTTGACCTCGGTGTCACCGAAGCAGCCACGTACCTCATCACCAACCACACGTCTGCGGCAGATCTGCTCGACCTCGTGGTTGCCTCCGATGCGCCCTATGTTGAGCCGTTCTTCACGGACACCCTGGGCAGCGAGATTTTTGGTCAGGCGCGTTCGCACGAGCCCGAACCCTACGACGACGAAGAAAATGTCGACGCCGGCTACATCAATTACGCGGACCAACACCCCAACCAGGTTGACCCTTACCGGTCGGCACCCGTCGTTCCCCCCGTGGTTCCGCCCCGGCCTCCGATCCGGCCGGCCACTCGCCCTGCCGGGGGTGCCGCTCGTGGTATGGGTGCCGCGGCTGCCGGTGCGGGCGCTGCTGCTGGAGTTGTCAGTGGAGCTGCCGCGGCACGCCAGGAGGCAACCGCCCCCCAGCAGGTGCAACCAACCGACCGCGAGGCTGTTTCCGGTCTGGGACGTGGCGCTGGCCCGTCAGACCCCCGCACGGCCGCCGATACACCTAAGGTTTCCTTGTGGTCCGAGGACGACTACTCGTATGAGGACCAAGACCCGGCACACGCCGAAGCCGCGGAGCCCCAGCCGGTGGAGCATTCCAACCGTTCGGCAGCGGCCTTCCCTTCGCTTGCCCGAAAGACGACTCCTCCCGCTGCGGCGGTGCCGCCGGCTGGCGATTCCAGCGACTACTACGAGGATGAGCCGGAGCGCGAGCCACGGTCCATGCGGTGGCTTGTGGGCGGCTTGCTTGCTGTGGTGCTGATCGCGGGGCTCGTATTCGCGCTCACCAACCTGGGCAGCCTTTTCAATGGAGGTCCCCAAGCCAACCCGTCGACCTCCACGGCTGGCACCACGGGTCCTGTCTCGGGAACTCCGACGCCGAACGCGAGTTCGGCGCCGCCTCCAGCAGTACCGCCCGTCATTGAAAACATCACCCGCCAGGGCAACTTTGATTTCGCCGCTACCTACGACGTGGACCTGGTAAAGGCATTTGACGGCAACGCAGCCAGCTATTGGTCCGACATGGAGTTCGCTACCGAGGCCTGGGGCGGGCTGGCCCCCGACGGTGTGCCACTGTTCGTGAAATTGAAGAGCCCCGCCACGGTTTCTTCCATCACGCTGACCCAGCTCGGTGCCTCGGGCGGCAACCTCAGTGTCTACACCAACGACCGTCCGTCCTTGGACGGCGCCAAGCTGGTGGGAACCAACAGCTTCACGTCAACTGACCTCACCATGCCCCTGGCAGAGCCGGTGAAGGCCCAGTACGTCATTGTCTCGATCAAGGCACTGCCCAAGCTGGCCGCTCCGAAGACGCGCTACGGCTACGGGATCCGCCTGGCGGAAATCAAAGTCCAGTAGCCATCGCCGCATTGCTGCCGGGTCCGCCGCTTCTGAGCAGCGTCGAGTCGGGCCCTGCACGCGGTGCCCGGAATATTCACCACCAAGATTCAGTTGTGCCATGTGGCCGGTCGAGAAACCGGCGCATCGACTAAGGAAGAGGTTCACCGTTCAGTGAGCAACGCAGAAAACACCGCGTCCGAAGTACGTGATGTCATCATCGTCGGCTCGGGCCCGGCTGGGTACACGGCCGCTGTCTATACGGCCCGGGCCAACCTGAAGCCCCTTCTGTTGGCAGGTTCAGTCACCGCCGGCGGCGAACTGATGAATACTACCGACGTCGAAAACTACCCTGGTTTTCCGGAAGGGATCATGGGGCCGGACCTCATGGAGAACTTCGAGAAGCAGGCGGCMCGSTTTGGKACYGAAATCCAGTTYGAGGACGTCACCGAACTGGACCTYGAMGGCGAYATCAAGWCCGTSACCATCGSSACGGGSGAGACCTTCCAGGCGCGGGCGATCATTCTGTCCACCGGATCCGCTTACCGGGAACTGGGCCTGCCCAACGAAAAGCGCCTCTCCGGTCACGGCGTCAGCTGGTGCGCAACCTGCGACGGTTTCTTTTTCAAGGACCAGGATATCGCGGTCATCGGTGGGGGAGACTCGGCGATGGAGGAAGCACTGTTCCTGACGAAGTTCGCTAAGTCCGTCACCGTGGTCCATCGCCGCGACTCGCTCAAGGCCTCTAAGATCATGGCCGACCGTGCTCTGGCTCATGAGAAGATTTCGTTCATCTGGAACAGCACTGTGGACGACGTCATCGGTCAGGAGAAGGTCACCAGCCTTAAGATCAGGAACCTCCAGGACGGAACTGTTTCGGACCTCGCCGTTACCGGCGTCTTCGTCGCCATTGGAAACGACCCCCGTACCGACCTCGTCAAGGACACCTTGAAGATCACGGCTGAGGGCACCATCGCCGTGGACGGCCGGAGCTCCAGGACAAGCCTCCCGGGCGTCTTCGCCGCCGGCGACGTTGTGGACCCCACCTACCGTCAGGCCATCACCGCGTCGGGTTCCGGCTGTGTGGCAGCCATCGACGTGGAGCATTACCTCGCAGACCTGCACGCTTAATACTCGGCACCGCATACGAAGAGAGAGACAAAGCTATGAGCAACGCTAAAGACGTAACGGACGCAAGCTTCGGCACGGATGTCCTGTCAGCTGACAAGCCCGTCATCGTGGACTTCTGGGCTGAATGGTGCGGCCCCTGCCGCAAGCTGGGACCGATCCTCGATGAGATCTCCGTTGAGTACAGCGAGAAGGTCGACGTGGTTAAGGTCAACGTCGACGACAACCCTGGCATTGCTGCCGAATACGGCATCACGTCCATACCAGCCGTCTACCTCTTCCAGGGCGGCGAGGTTAAGAGCACCGTCATCGGAGCGCGGCCCAAGCAGTACTTCGAAAAAGAGTTTGCTGACGTTCTTTCCTAAATGACATAGCGCCCCCGGGTGCTCGGGACCTGTGGCCACTGCTTCGCCTGAAGCAGTGGCCACAGTCGTCTAAGAACACTGCAGCTTTTTTCGTAGAAAACCCTATTCGGTTGTATGGCTTTCTTCCGTGGTCCAATTGGCCCTGCATCATTCCCGAACCGCACAATGACCACGGCACGGACTCTTCCAACTTGACGCGCTGCTTCTGCGCGCAAACGAACTCGAAAATTGCGCTGACGCTGAAATGTGCATCAAGCGAGAGATGGTCTGGCCTGTTTCACGTGAAACATCACTGAACGTCTAGAGTCACCGGGAATCCAGGGGACGAACTGCAATACAAGATCCCAATTAATAGAGAATCGGGAACGAACTTCTTGTCAGGCTCAATCGGTTGTTGTCGGACCAGACGAGGGCGCGTCAGATATCAACTGTCCGTCTGCAGAACCGCTCCCCAAGCACCCACCAAACGGACGCCGCGACGGGTGGCCGCTTTCGGATCCCGGTAGCCCGCGCCACTGGCACGGCCTGCTGATACCACCTGGCAGATACGGCCTCCCAGAGGCGGCGTCATGCACGCCCAGCACCTTTGCACTACAGCCACCCGTTGGTTGTGCGTCCTTCTTGATGGAGGAGTATTCGACGGAGACTATGTGGTCATCATGGTTTCGGATGCGAATGCCGCAGCTAAGACGCGGATTGTCACCGACCAGGCCCCTGTGCGGGGATATTTCATTAGCCAAGGGCACTACGGCTGCCACGGATTCGTTGCTGGATGGTCGGCATCGTCGAGCGGCGCAATGGACGCAGTCCACCACAACCACATTGCCTTGCGACGGCTGTCCAACCAAGACCCCGGTCTGCCGGCACCGCCGCTGGAACCGAGCATCCAATGCTATTGCGCCGATGCGCTACGGACTGGCAAGCATCCCAACCCAGCCGGCACCGGGTCGGTTCTGGTCCGCAGGCAACGACATCAACCCTGCCATGCCTGTCCCACCAATCCTCGCGCCTCGCGGGGAGCCGCGACAGGCAATGTCTCTTTAGAGGATCGCGAAGCGCGGGCAACCGACACGGCTCGTGGTCAAGCATCAGTGACACGGAACATCCAATCAAGATTCACCGATCCGCGGCAACAACGGCCGCGACTGGGCGTGTCGGGATATGTTTCACGTGAACGTGGGATGCCGCTTATGTTTCACGTGAAACATAAGCTCATAAGTAGTAGCGATAGGGACAAGCCCGAAGCGTCCGGCACGCTAACGTTAATGGCAGTCTGAATGCGGTTCCCGTGGTCGGTTCTCAAACGCACAACTGCTCGAGGTCAAGAAGAGCCGGATCCCTAGTTTCAATATCTGCACAAACGAAAATGGTAGAATACGGCGTCAAATCAGCCCACTCTCAATTGCCGGTGCACGGGTTCCCACACTTCTCCTGCGGCGCACCCGTTCACACCTACAGTGCCGACCACGGCGAGCCCACAAGCAGGGCACGCCCCGGTTGTTGGGGTGCATACCCTCATCCCAGCTGCGGGATGTACTGAAACCAAGGACGCGCAAGCAGAATATAGAACGCCAACTGCCAGGTCGCCTGATCTGTTGAAAAACGCTAGCACGCCGACAAGCTGGGTGGAATAGCCAGGGGGATCCACCATTCGCAGAAGACCCCAAATTGTCAGCCGGTGGACTATGAACGGCTGATTAGGGATGGACGGCTACACGCTACGGAACTGCTGACCGCTTTCAGCACTTATCAGCCTGCCAAGCGGTAACGAACTCAACGACGAAAGCTCATTGAGTGCATTGGCCATCCAAGCATGCGAGGCCTCAACAAAGAGTCCCTTCGCCTGCCCGGGCCTCACGCAGGGGTTGCACGCAGGGGTTGCACGCCCGATGGCAAGCCTGGGTGGTACTAATGATATGGACGAAGTACAGGCAGGCGAACCGCTCCTACTATTCGCGGATTTGGTGCAGCTCAGAAGGGGAACTGCCTCGCCAAGGGGGGCCACGGTCTGGGCGACCCGCAGGGAAACTTAACGGGGGAGTTCTGCGACACGAGTTGGGCTGGTCCATACGACCGGTGCGACGGGTCCACCGGCCGAAGGCCTGGCACCGGCTCCCTGAGCACCAATAGGCGCACCATTGTGGCATCCCACAACCAGGTCTGCTTGGTGAGGTCACAGCGTGATCCTGCATCCCGCTGCTTGTCAGACCGACTCGCACAAGGAACTTATGATCGGAGGCATGGGAGCGGGACTGAGTGCGGGACTGAGACCCCTTGCCGTACTGCGACGGACGAATGTTTCACGTGAAACATCACAGCAAGGACCCTCATCCGGCCAACCGGCCCACCACAATAGAGTTCCCGAACCGTCGACAGCCGACGGACCGACGGACATGGAGACCAATGAGGCGATCCGAATGCACCTCTCTCGTGCTGGTGCCAGTGCTAGGCCGTTTCACGTGAAACATCGCAGCGCTGGTCAGCAGTCGCACCGGGAGCAGCGGATGTCCAAGCGTGCGCTCTATCCTGCGCTGCTGGGCGCCCTCTGAGATACAGTGCTCGACATATATAGATTTCACAGATCCCGTTGAACAGTATCCCGGAGACTCAGAATGGCGTAGGACGCCGCGACAGATCCTCCGAGGTCGGCCGGCCGTACAAGGTCCGGGAAGGAAGCGGTCGCGCCCTCGCATCGTCGCGACGGATGCACTTGAGCCAGTACAGAGAAACCGTACTTCGTAGTGGAGGTTCCAAAAGGCGGCATCAGCTAAGTCGGGTGACAACTCTTAGCCGACCTTCAGTTTCTTCGTCGTCAACTCGACACGACCTGGGAGCGTACCAAACCATATATTCGGTGCAATCAAGAATCAGGCACGGCGGCAGATGTCTCGCATGTTTTGTCCCTCACTCACGTGGCACAGGTTAGCGGATTGGATGCCACACAAGACCCACGACCTTCACTTCCGCTGAACACAAGTACGATCCCAGGGTCATCCCATCGCACTCGCCGGCCACGCTTGACCTGAGGAGGCCGGCGGCAACCCGTCACACTACCCTTCTTACGGCTGCCAAGAAATGAAGCGCACCCCACTGGTAGATCACTCCGAGAGGAGCGGCGAGGATTGCGGGCCGCTGGCGACAACGGATTAATTATGCACTGCGCTCATATGGGGACACGCTGTTGTGGCTTTATCCACAGAACTTATCAACAGCGATATCCACAGCGGTTTCCACAGAGTTATCCACTGGGCGCCGAGCAGGCACACCGGATAAATCGGGATTCCAGGAATGCGCCGGACATAGTAGATCAGCCAAACCTGCCCCCGTCCCGCTCAAAGACGGGCGGCACAAAGGCGGATCCGAGAGATTCATGCCTAGATATGGCCGTCAATCACCCGGTTCATGGCGATTCGTAGACCAAACGGACGCAATGACGCTGCCACCGGCCATGTTTCACGTGAAACAGCCATGCGACTGAGCGATCTACGACATACCGCCGCCCCGTCAGCTCCCGCCGCTGGGCGAGATATGTCACACCTTATCCACGTGCGAACTCGCCTGTTTCCACAAAGTTATCCACAAGTATATCCACCGACTTGCGGACCACATTCATCAACAGTTCGGGCGGTCCCTTTCAGGAGTGGGATTAGCTCATGCCTGGTAATCGTGTTCCGGATTGGGTCGCCAACACCTCCAAGAAGGATCACTATGCCGTAGGACTACACTCGCGTTCTCTGTGCATAGCGAACGCTAAAGTAGCTCGGCTTTCGGTTGCCGCGCAAAGGAGAATGCGTCGGCGTGCTAAGGGCTACCTGTACCGATGAAGGACCGCAGCAGTCACACCATCACGAACACGAACACGAGCAAGAGCGAGAGCCACCGAGGGGCGCACTGATCACCTCGCCGACCAGGCTGCGACAGGTCCAGACCTCCCAATATGGACGTGGCACAACCCGCTTCAAGACCCTCGCAAGCCCGGGTCAACCGGTCCGCGGCCTAAAGCCAGACTCGCTGTACCAGACCAACAGGCCTCATACAGATGCCCATTCTGTTCCGCCACTTCATCCGGCTCCCATGGTCCGAACCGTACTACCCAATGACAGAGCCCGAGCATCGGCGCGGAAAGGCCCGGCACCTTCGTTCGTGGCGCCCTCGAGGCTGGTAGTGCCTGGCGCAGTGCAGTCCCACGCGGAGCGCCCCATCGCGTACTGCGTGAAGACGCTGGCACACCGAACCTTCAAGGGGCCGCGCTTAGCCTATTGGATTTTTCTCCGAGTCGAGGGGATCACCGGTAGAGCAACACGCAGACCGACCAATGGCCTGGTGTGACGCCCACGGGGCCTAACCTACGTAGCGTTGCGATGCCCAGTCAGCTACGGCGCGACCATCCACTGCAACAGTCCGCAAGACCGTTCTCAATGCCTTCGTCCTACAGTCCTCATGCCGCTTGGGTCGTTACTCTGCTTATGTTCCTGACCGGATTTTGTCGCATGCCAGGGTCCGGACACTTCGACGGGCACCAGCGACGAGGTGAGCCGCCTTGGTAGCCACCGGGCGACGCCACAGGCCTCTGACACCTGCCAGCCCGACGTCAGCCACTTTAGCCTCGTCAGACGTTCAGGAGCGTTGCGCTGGACCGTCTATCGGCCGGGGGAGCCGTCCCATGATTCAAAGGGGACGCGCGTCGCTGCTCTGTGTGACGGAATCAGCACTACCCGGTGCCCGGTGTACTCAATCGGAGACAATTTCGACTCCGTGGGCATGGCGCCCGACAGGAGTGCCTTCTCTTCTTCGGCCAGACTGCCCTTCCTGTTTCACGTGAAACGTCGCGGACTGCGCCATGGAACAAAGGCTTCGTAGACACAACGGCTTGAGCGTCCGAGAACAGTATGGCCGTCAGAAGGCGGCATGTCTTAGGCCTGGGGGATTGCAAGGTATGCAGCCCCGGACACGTTCTTAGCACCGCAATTCCCAAAACGCCCGAGACAGTCCTCGGACAAGCAACGCAGCATGACTGCCATCCTGAGAGTTACGGCCCAGCAAGCCTCCAGGCGTCGGCCATGCGCGCTGCGACCCTGGCCATCGGCGTTGTCCTACCAGGGCGTGCACGTCCTTGCCCGGCCAGCTCCGCGGGGGGAGGGTAGGTCCATTCCCCCGGCGCTCAACGAGGATGCCACACCACCTTGGGCATTCCCAAACAGACGGCGGTTGAGAGTAGTGCCAGCATGGGCCGCGCGTGAGCCAGATGGTGTCGGCCTCACGTCAAATGTTTCACGTGAAACTTCGGGCAACAGCACCGCCGCAGTTGCTAACTGTTGAGCCTAGACCTCCGTGGCCACGCCTCAGGCGCCGGCATCTACCCCAAGTCCTAAGCCATATAGACCCGTAAGTCTTGCCACGCCGAAAATTGATCCGCCCCAGCCCTAAAACATCCAGCCATCCACATAGATGGCCGCCGAAGTCTTACCCAACTTGGTCAGCGCAGAGGGCCCACTCACCCGCCAACCGTACCAACTGGCACGGGTCGTCTATCCACAGGACCGCGTACGACAAAGAAGGATTGCGGAGGTCTACAGTCCGAAAGCGGACTTGCGCATTCTCGCAGTTTGGTCGCTCAGTGCCCCATGGGGGGATCCCATTCACCTTCTTGAACCTTGGGAGAGGCATGTGTTCACTCCCACTGCTGCGATACCTGCTACGCCACGCAAGACCTCAGGCGCCGCCCGTGCACAAATGACCCGTCGGAGGCATAGACGGTTTCGTCCGCTAGCCCAACTTCCTGCCCATTTCCACGTTCCCTTGCCAGCGCGGCCAAAGAGCGAATCACAGCCCCTCGCAGCTCCGTAAGATTTCACTCAATAGACAAAAGAGGAGGGCCTGTTTCACGTGAAACAGGCCCTCCTCTAAGTTCCGTACAGGCGTCGTATTAGTTCTCAGATCCAGGGGCAAGAACATCCATGATCCGGTTCAGATCTTCAACACTCGCGAACTCGATGCTCACGCGGCCTTTTCGGACGCCAAGGGAAATCTTTACGTTGGTATCCAACCGATCTGACAGAGACGAGGCTAAGTAGTCCAGCCGTTCGTGTCGGGCACCGGGGCGCGGGATGTTGTTCTTGGCAGGCTTGGAGGGATCCTGGTACAGCGTCACGGCTTCTTCGGTTGCCCGCACGGACATACCTTCGGCCACAATCTTCTGAGCGAGTCGTTCCATGGCCGCGGCGTCAGGCAGGGCGAGCAAGGCACGGGCGTGGCCGGCGGACAGGACACTTGCCGCGACCCGGCGCTGAACCAAGGGAGGAAGCTTCAGTAGACGAAGAGTGTTGGATACCTGCGGACGGGAACGGCCAATACGATCAGCGAGCTGTTCGTGCGTTGTCCCGAAATCTTCGAGGAGTTGCTGGTATGCAGCCGCTTCTTCCAGGGGATTCAGCTGGCTGCGGTGCAGGTTCTCCAGGAGTGCATCCCGGAGAAGGTCATCGTCTGTCGTGTCGCGAACAATTGCAGGGATAGTTTCCAACCCTGCGGCCTGCACTGCACGCCAGCGTCGCTCACCCATGACCAGCTCATAGGGTTCGCCACCTTTTTCGGTTGAGGTACGTACCACAATTGGCTGAAGTACGCCGATTTCCCGGACTGAATGAATCAGCTCCGCCATGTCGTCCTCATCGAAGACCGAGCGGGGCTGTTTGCGGTTCGGGTGGATATCGGTGACCGGGATCTCGGCAAACCGAACGCCTGGGACCTCAACCAGATCAACGCCGTTGTCTTCAGCGCCACTTTGCACTTGAGCAGCAGGAATCGCCTCATCCTCGCCGGGCTCAGCCTTCAGTTCGGCTGGCGCAGATCCCGTATCGCCAGATTTTGCGGTTGTCCGCGACCTGGCCGGGGCTTTGGCCGGAGCAGTCGCAGAAACAGACCTCACGGCTGACTTGGTGCTTGGCTTGGCGGGGGAGGCACTGTTCGGGGCAGCCTCCTCGTTCGTCACCGGCGCATCCTCGGAGGTTGACTGCTTCACCAAAGCCACAGGGGAACGTGTGGACGAAGCCGATGTCACCTCGCCGGCGTCGGCGGAGGAATCAACCTTCTTCCGGCCTTCCGGAAAGAAGAGGTCCACGGGCCGCGACGCAGGCGCCCCACTACCCGACCCGTTACCAGCGGCGGAACTTGGAATGAGTGCGCCAAGACCGCGGCCCAGGCCGCGTCGCTTCTCGCTCATGGATAAATCCCTCCGATGGAAGAGCCAGGCATTGCCGGACTCCGGTTGTTGCAGTTTTTGAAGATTCTAGCGCTCAGCGATTTCCGCTGCCGCTTCCAAGTAGGACAGGGCTCCACTGGAGGAAGGATCGTACGTCATCACAGTCTGCTGGTAGCTCGGGGCTTCCGAGATACGCACCGAACGGGGAACCACGGCACCCAGGACCTGGTCCGGGAAGTGCTGGCGAACCTCGGCCGCAACCTGGGCCGCCAGGTTGGTACGGCCGTCGTACATCGTCAGGAGGATAGTGGAAACAACAAGATCAGCGTTGAGGTGCTTCTGGATCATCTCGATGTTCTTCAGCAGCTGACTCAGGCCCTCAAGGGCGTAGTACTCGCACTGGATGGGAATCAGAACCTCACCAGCGGCACAGAAGGCGTTGACCGTCAGCAGGCCCAGGCTCGGCGGGCAGTCAATGAAGATGTAGTCAAGACGCTCTTCACCGTTCTTGGCGCGGGTCTTGGCATAGACGTCGATGGCTCTGCGCAGCCGCTGTTCACGGGCCACCAGGGAAACCAGTTCAATCTCCGCACCGGCCAAGTGAATGGTCGCAGGAGCACAAATCAGGTTGCTGATGTCCGGGCAAGGCGCAACAACATCAGCCAGTGGGAAGTCATTGATCAGGACGTCATAGATGCTGTCCACATCGGCGTGGTGTTCCACTCCCAGAGCGGTGGAGGCGTTGCCCTGGGGGTCAATGTCGATGACGAGCACATTCAAGCCCGCAGCAGCAAGGGCTGCAGCAATGTTCACGGTAGTGGTTGTTTTGCCCACTCCGCCCTTTTGGTTGGACACCGTGAACACACGGGTCTTGGCCGGCTTAGGCAGTTCCCTGCCAACCAGGCGCTCCCGGCGCTTCGTCTCATGTGCAAGCTCACGGGCAATCGGGCTGGAATCGTCCATCGTGTCGATGACATTCGTCTTGCCGCTCGACGTTTCACGTGAAACAGAACCAAAAGCTGCAACGCCTGCAACCGGGTTAGGGTGATTCTCGCCACGCACCGGTGCGGAACCCATGCCAGCAAATGAACGTGCTGACCCCAAAGACACAAACGGGGGAATCCGCTGTGTGTGGGCTTCGCTACTGGTCACTGGGACACACTCACTCTCGTTCAGCTGTTGCTGCCGTTGTCTAGCCTAACCGCTTCGCCCTGCAGACCTAGGTTACCGGGCCAGGACTAGGCAATCTTTCGGGACTTGTTTACTACGATTCGCACCACAGTTGTGGGCTCTTCCAGCAGGCTTTCGCCTACGGTGACCACGGACGTCTGCACACCGCCAAGTTTACGGATAACCTTCGCGGCCTTTTCAATCTCTTCACCGGCGCTACGGCCCTTGATGGCCACAACCTCACCCTTGCCCGCGAGCAGGGGAATCGTGAGGCCAGCCAGGTTGCTCAGCGCAGAAACCGCCCGCGCGGTGACCACGTCCGCGTCCACCATGCCGACCGCAAGCTCCGCACGCGTCCTCATCACTGTGACGTTGGTCAGGCCCAGATCGTCCACCACTTCCTGGAGCCAGATCACCCGGCGTTCCAGGGGCTCGATCAAAGTGAGCTCCAGATCAGGCCGTGCAATAGCGAGACACAGCCCGGGCAGCCCCGCACCGCTTCCGACGTCGGCGACGTGGCTGCCATGCGCAATCACGCTTTCGATGACGGCGCAGTTAAGTACGTGCCGGCTCCACAACCGCGGAATCTCACGCGGGCCGATGAGCCCGCGTTCCGTCCCCGACGTTGCGAGGTGTTCAACGTAGCGCTTAGCCAGGTCCAGGCGGTCGCCGAAGATCTTCTCAGCCGCCAGCAGTTCAGCTGCCGTGATATCAACCATGGTTACCCGTTCAGCAATTCTCTAGTCAGCGGATACAACGATGTGACGGCCGGCGCCTTCGCCTTCGGACTCACTGACCAGTCCAAGGTCAGCAACGGCATCATGAACGATCTTGCGTTCGTAGGCGCTCATCGGTTCCAGAGCCACGGCATTGCCGGTCTCCTTCACCGTGGCTGCTGCATCCTCAGCAATCTTCTGCAGGTGGCCTGCACGCTGCTGACGGTACCCGTTAATGTCCAGGACCAGCCGCGAACGGTTTTCGGTCGCTGAGAGCACCGAAAGGCGGGTCAGCTCCTGCAGGGCTTCAAGGACTTCCCCGTCCTCGCCCACCAGGCTGTCGAGACTATCCGTCTCTTCCTCGGCGACGATGGAGATGTAGGTTCGTCCGTTGCGGACCTCGATGTCAATGTCACCGTCGATGTCTGCGATGTCGAGGAGCTCCTCGAGGTAATCTGCAGCGACGTCGCCTTCTTCTTCGAGGCGGCTGGCAGCAGTACCCTTGGGGTTGCCTTCGGAGTCCGTCGAGGCTTCGTCCTGATCGTCAATGACCTCGTCGGACAGGGCGTTTTCGGTGCTTTCGGCTGACATTACTTCTTCTTCCTGTTCTTACGCTGGGGCTGGACGCGCTGGGCCTTTTGCTCGATAACCGCCGCGGCGGCAGCTGCTTCCGCTGCGGCGTCCGCTTTTTTCGCACCCAGAATGGGCAGTGCCGGAAGGCCCTTGGCAGCCCGGCGTTCGGCGAGGGCCTTGGCAGCGGGGGACCCCGGCGTCGGCATGCGGCGGATCACGAAGAACTGCTGCGCCATGGTCCAGAGGTTAGTGGTGGTCCAGTAGATGAGCACGCCGATGGGGAAGTTGATGCCGCCAACGCCGAACACGACGGGCAGG
Source organism: Pseudarthrobacter sp. 01T43 (assembly GCF_056398665.1). Lineage (NCBI taxonomy): Bacteria > Bacillati > Actinomycetota > Actinomycetes > Micrococcales > Micrococcaceae > Pseudarthrobacter > Pseudarthrobacter sp. 01T43. Next base: position 72,139 of record NZ_JBFTPV010000016.1, read on the forward strand.
ATGTAGAGCATCATCTTCTGCTGGCGCATGAACGGGCTGGCCATGGCCTCTTCGGACATGTTCTTCGCCATGATCTGCTTCTGCGTGATGAACTGCGAGGCCGTCATGGCCAGGATCATCACGATGCTGAGGACAACGACGGAGACGTTGGTGGCACCGCCGTGCAACAGGGCAGAGGACAAGGGCGCGCCGAAGATGCTGGAAGCGTCGAACTCCACAACCTGCTCATGGCTCATTGCACCAATTCCGGCCCCCTGGTCCTTGGCCTGGGAGATTCCGGAGAGGACCTGGAACAGAGCGAAGAAGAACGGCATCTGGATCAGCATGGGGAGGCAGGCCGAGAACGGGTTGGTTCCGTGCTTCTTGTACATGGCCATCTGTTCCTGCGCCATGGCCTGGCGCGAAAGCTGATCAGTCTTGCCCTTGTACTTGTCCTGGAGCTTCTTCAAGTCAGGTTGAAGAAGCTGCATGCCCCGCTGGGCCTTGATTTGCTTGACGAACACCGGGATCAGGGCGGCACGGATCACCAGCACCAGTCCGATGATGGACAGGGTCCAGGTCCATCCGTTCGCAGCGGGCATGCCGATGGCACTCAGGCCATCGTGGAATCCAATCATGATGATGGAAACCAGCCACTTGAACGGGGCCATGATTGTTCCAAAGAAGTCCATACTTATCCCTATTCGTCAGGCCGCCGTGCGGCCTTCTTCATCAGTCCGAGCAGCCAGATACTTGTCCGGGTTGTTCAGCACAACAATTGTGGGGGTCTGGCTGAAGGGCCATTCCCGTGGGCCTGCGGGGACGTGGTCCACACCGCCGGCGTTCCATGGATGGCAGCGCGCCAGGCGTCGGGCGGCGAGCCAACTGCCCTTCACTGCCCCGTGGACCGTGATCGCCTCGAGCGCATAGGCCGAGCAGGAAGGAAAGAAGCGGCATACCTGGCCGTACAAGGGTGAAATCACCTTGCGGTAGGCCATCAGCAGCACGATAAGTATGTTCTTGGGCAGATTCCAGATGAACCTGCCCGCAGCGGCAACTCCAGGAAGGAAGTAGCGGACGACGGCGGCAGTCACGTTATGCACGCTGTGTCCCTTCCTGTGTTGTACCGGTTGAGCCGTCTACAGCAGCCCGCGGAAGGCGGCTGCCCAACCGGCTCGTGGTCGATTCCAGTGCAGAGCAGTAGTCCGCCAGCAGGTGGTTCCAGCTGGCTTCCGCTGACGCAGGCAGGGCCCGGACCACTATGGCGAACCCGGTACCGTACTCGCGCAGCGAGCCGGCAGCGGCTTCTCTCAGTCTCCTCTTAACGCGGTTCCTGACCACAGCGTTCCCGACACCCTTGGAAACGATGAACCCGATCCGGCTGGGTTCGTCGGCAGCAATAGCTGCCGCATATAACACTACGTTCCGGCGTCCATTGCGGACACCGGAACGTACGGTTGTTGAAAAATCAGTTGCAGTCCTCAAACGGTTACGGGTGGCCAGCACCTTAAACTCGCAAAGAAATGTAAACCGACGAGTCAGTTATTTAGGCCGACAGTTCGGTGCGGCCCTTGCCACGACGGGCTGCCAGGATGGCACGGCCGGCACGGGTACGCATACGAAGGCGGAAGCCGTGCTTCTTGGCTCGACGGCGGTTATTCGGCTGAAAAGTCCGCTTGCTCACGTTAGTTACTCCAGTGGATCAAAGGTGCGCCCACCCGATCAGTATTTGAGAAGAACTGGCCGACGCTAAGTTTTGTATATGCACGCTTCCCCCGGCTGCTCAAACGCAGTGCGTTGGAGAGATTCAGATGGGGACAGAAAGCGTACACAAAGGACTTCACAACACTAGGGCAAACGGCCTGCCAGAGTCAAACCGAGCAACGTGTCGGTGCCTGTCGGGGGCTGTGGCAAACCTGACCCCACAGCCTGTGGATGAAGTGGCTCACAGGGGCTGTTTTGGAACCACAACAGTGTAATTATCCACAAGCTACTTCCCAGCTATCTTCTAGCCTTTTGATCCCCTAGAGTGGCTCAGTAGCCGATTATCCACGGACTGTGCATAACCCTGTGGATGAAGCTGAACCAGACTCCTGGTTCGGGACTTGGGGCTGCAACGTAATGCAGGCACGCAAGTTTTGAGGATCCGATTGATGACAGTAGACGAAGCCAACCACGCCAATACTGTCGGAAGTTCCTGGCGACGCGTGGTGAGCCTCCTCGAAYAGGACGACCGCGTTTCGCCGCGGCAGCGGGGATTCGTCATCCTGGCCCAGGCACAGGGCCTGATCGGATCCACCCTTCTGGTGGCCGTCCCCAATGAGCTGACCCGCGAAGTCCTGCAGACGCAGGTGAAGGAAGCCCTGGACGACGCCCTCCACAACGTTTTTTCCGAGGACATCCGCTGCGCTATCGATGTGGACACGGATCTTGTGCCGATCCACAAAGAGCCCGAGCCCGTCGTCGAACCTTCCTATTCGGCAGATCAGCTGATCGAGCAGAAGCCGCAGCCCATGCTGCCGAGCACCTCCCACGAATTCGGCAGGCTGAATCCCAAATACGTCTTTGATACCTTCGTGATCGGCTCCTCCAACCGCTTTGCCCATGCGGCCGCCGTTGCTGTCGCCGAAGCTCCCGCCAAGGCATATAACCCGCTGTTTATCTACGGCGACTCGGGCCTGGGAAAAACCCACCTCCTGCATGCGATCGGCCACTATGCCAGGCGGCTGTACAGCGGAATCCGTGTCCGGTACGTGAATTCCGAGGAATTTACTAACGACTTCATCAACTCCATCCGCGACGACGAGGGCGCTAGCTTCAAGACCACGTACCGGAACGTGGATGTGCTGCTGATCGATGACATCCAGTTCCTCGCCGGCAAGGACCGGACCCTGGAGGAGTTCTTCCACACCTTCAATTCACTGCACAACAACAACAAGCAGGTGGTCATCACCTCGGACCTGCCGCCCAAGCAGCTCGCAGGTTTCGAGGACCGGATGAAGTCCCGCTTCGAGTGGGGCCTGCTGACCGACATCCAGCCGCCGGAACTGGAAACCCGCATCGCCATCCTGCGGAAGAAGGCCCTCAGCGAAGGCCTCTCCGCTCCGGACGATGCCCTGGAGTACATCGCGTCCAAGATCTCCAGCAATATCCGGGAACTCGAAGGCGCCCTGATCCGTGTCACGGCGTTCGCCAGCCTGAACCGCCAGCCCGTGGACGTTGCCCTCGCAGAGATGGTCCTGAAAGACCTCATCACCGACGACGGCGCGCAGGAAATCACGTCGAGCCAAATCCTCATTCAGACGGCTGACTACTTCAAGCTCACCATGGAGGAGCTCTGCAGCAAGTCCCGGACCCGGACGTTGGTCACCGCCCGCCAGATCGCCATGTACCTCTGCCGTGAACTGACCGACATGTCGCTGCCGAAGATCGGCCAGGAACTTGGCGGCCGCGACCACACCACGGTGATCCACGCTGACCGCAAGATCCGTGAGCTGATGGCCGAGCGCCGTGTGATCTACAACCAGGTCACCGAACTCACCAACAGGATCAAACAGCAGCAGCGCGACTCCTGACCCACCGCCTCTATACCTTATTAACAGGTGCATGTGGATAACCCTGTGGATACTTAAGGGGACAACCCCGCTTAATGGGCTTAAAACCCTTAGGGTGCCTGTGGATCAGCAAAAACCACAAAATAGTTATCCCCATCCACAGCCTGTTTAAAACTGGCTCACCCACAATCGATGAACAGGCGTTAACCGCTGGATCCCGTGGCCGGATCGAGTTATCCACAGTTTCCACAGGGGTTATTAACACTACTAATCCCAAGAAATTGATTTCCCTCAAATAACAATCTCGATCCGCGCTCCGAACCGACCGGGCCCTGCGGCCCCAGATGCCCAAGCGTCAGGGCCGGGGATGGGTTAATCCACGCTCTTCCGGCTAAGCTGGCAGCAGCGCTCCCATCCTTGGGTTTCTTTGTGGTTCAGCAGTCCGGGAACCATGCAGGTTCCGTGGTTGGAGCGCGACTACTTTTGGGCTCCCTGGGGAGTTTTCGGTTCAGACATGGCAGCAGCAATGAAAGGCGGCACCCTTCCGTGAAGTTCAGAGTCGAACGGGACGTCCTGGCAGAAGCCGTCACCTGGACAGCCCGGTCGTTGTCTCCGCGGCCGCCGGTCCCGGTGCTTTCAGGTTTGCTCCTGAAGGCTGAAGCGGGCACCGTGAGCCTGTCGAGTTTTGACTACGAGACCTCCGCACGGCTGGAAATTCCGGCTGACATCAGCACCGAAGGCACCATCCTGGTGTCCGGCCGCCTGCTTGCGGACATCTGCCGCAGCCTCCCCTCCGCTCCGGTGGATGTGGAAACCGATGGCAGCAAAGTCACCCTCACCTGCCGCCGCAGCAGTTTTCACCTGGCCACCATGCCCGAGGCTGAATACCCGCCCCTTCCGGCCCTGCCCGCGATCAGTGGTACCGTCCCGGGTGACTCGTTCTCCCAGGCCGTGTCCCAGGTCATCATTGCGGCCAGCAAGGACGACACACTGCCCATCCTCACCGGTGTCCGGATGGAGATCGAAGACGATCTCATCACCCTCCTTGCGACGGACCGTTACCGCCTGGCCATGCGTGAAGTCCCCTGGAAGCCAGCTACTCCCGGAATTTCGACCAGCGCCCTGGTCAAGGCAAAGACCCTCAACGAGGTGGCCAAGACCCTCGGCAACAGCGGCGACATCAACCTCGCCCTGGCTGATGACGACAGCCGCCTGATCGGTTTCGAAAGCGGCGGACGCACTACCACCTCACTGCTGGTGGACGGTGATTACCCCAAGATCCGCTCCCTGTTCCCGGACTCCACTCCCATCCACGCGACGGTGCAGACCCAGGAACTCGTCGAAGCCGTCAGGCGCGTCTCCCTCGTGGCTGAACGAAACACCCCGGTACGGCTTGCTTTTACCGAGGGGCTCCTCCACCTCGACGCCGGTACCGGCGAGGATGCACAGGCTTCCGAAGAACTTGAAGCCCAACTTTCCGGTGATGACATCACTGTCGCCTTCAACCCGCACTACCTGGTGGAGGGCCTAGCCGTCATCGAGACCAAGTACGTCAGGTTCTCCTTCACCACGGCACCGAAGCCCGCCATGATCACAGCCCAGGTGGACGCCGATGGTGAGGACCAGGATGACTACCGTTACCTGGTCATGCCCGTCCGACTTCCCAACTAAGTAGCAGCAAGTGTCGTTTTGAGCGCTCAAAACGACACACGTGCACATCGGACTGATCGGCCTTGGCAAGATGGGTTTCAACATGCGCGAACGGATGCGCAATGGCGGCCTTGAGGTCACAGGCTTTGACCGCAACCCCGACGTTAGTGACGTCGCCTCCGTGGACGAGCTCATCGCGGCTGTTCCGGCGCCGCGGCTTATCTGGGTGATGGTCCCGTCCGGGGAGATTACGGACGCCGTCATTGCGGAGCTTGGAAACAAGCTCGAGGCCGGCGACCTGGTGATTGATGGCGGCAACTCCCGTTTCACCGAGGACCAGAAACATGGTGCAGCACTCGGCGAAAAGGGTATCCGGTTCGCAGATTGCGGTGTTTCAGGCGGCGTCTGGGGCCTGAAGAACGGCTACGGACTGATGGCTGGCGGCGATGCGGCCGATATCGAGCACGCGCTGCCGGTTTTTGATGCGCTCCGTCCCGAAGGGGAACGGGCCGACAGCTTTGTCCACGTGGGCGGCATCGGAGCCGGCCACTACGCGAAGATGGTCCACAACGGCATTGAGTACGGCCTCATGCAGGCGTACGCCGAAGGATACGAACTGCTGGCCGCCAAGGACATCGTGGATGACCTGCCCGGAACGTTCAGGGCCTGGCAAAAGGGCACCGTGGTCCGGTCCTGGCTGCTGGACCTCATGGTCAAGGCCCTGGAAGAGGATCCGGGACTGGCCTCCATCGATGATTACGTCGAAGATTCGGGCGAAGGCCGCTGGACGGTTGAAGAGGCCATCGCCAACGCCGTTCCGGCACCTGCCATCACAGCCGCACTATTCGCCCGCTTTTCCTCCCGCGAGGATAACTCGCCTGCCATGAAGATGGTTTCCGCCCTGCGCCATCAGTTCGGCGGGCATGCCACCCGTCCCGCCAAGTAGCCTCCACCCGGGACCCTGTGGGGTTCCAAGAATTCTGAAGACCGCGTGTACCTAGAACACCTTTCCCTGACCGACTTCCGCAGCTACGCCCAGGTTGACCTTGCCCTCGGCCCCGGCGTCACCGTGCTGGTGGGATCCAACGGAATCGGTAAAACCAACCTCATGGAGGCCATCGGCTACCTGGCCACGCTGAGTTCGCACCGCGTCAGTTCCGACGGTCCGCTGCTGAGGTTCGGCACGGACCGCTCATTGGTCCGCGCCCGCGTGGTCCGCGGCACCCAGACCACGGTGCTGGAACTTGAAATCAATGCCAGCCGGGCCAACCGGGGCCGGATCAACAGGAGCAACCCTGTCCGGGCCAGGGATCTGCTGGGAATCTGCCAGACAGTGCTTTTCGCCCCGGAAGACCTGGCATTGGTCAAGGGAGATCCATCAAACCGCCGCCGGTTCCTGGATGAACTGCTGGTCAGCCTCATTCCGCGGCACTCAGCCACCCGCACGGACTATGACAGGGTGCTGAAACAGCGCAACGCGCTCCTCAAATCCGCCCGGGCCGGAAAATTTACCGCCGCCCATGAAGCCACTCTCGATGTGTGGGACCAGCACATGGCCCGGGCCGGCGCCGAGCTGCTGCACGCCCGGCTGGAACTGGTTGAACGGCTCCGCCCGCACCTGGCCAAGGCATATGCCCAGCTCACAGACGGTTCCAAGGAAGCCGGTGCGGTATATCGGTCCACCCTCCAGAACCTGATGGACGACGACGGCGGCGCAGGGTTTGGTGCCAACGGTGGTTCTGCGGCAGCCGGCGCAGCGGTTTCCGGCCCTGCCGGCACGGAGGATCTCAGCTATCTCACCGTCGCGGAACTCACAGAACGCTACGTCCAGGCTTTCGCAGGCTCACGCCGCAAGGAATTGGAGCGTGGAATCTCCCTTGTTGGACCGCACCGGGATGAACTTGAACTGATCCTCGGCGAAGCTCCCGCCAAGGGGTACGCGTCACACGGTGAAACCTGGTCGATGTGCCTGTCCCTGCGGCTTGCCTCCTACTACGTCATGCTGGATGACACCCGGACGGGCGGGTCGGCGCCAATCCTCATCCTCGACGACGTTTTTGCCGAGCTCGATGTGCAGCGGCGGCGTAAACTGGCCGCAATAGTCTCGGGCGCGGAGCAGGTCCTGGTGACCGCCGCCGTCGACGCTGATATCCCGGCCGAGCTGTCCGGCCGGCGGGTGAAGGTTATCCCGGGAGGTATCGATGAATAAGGATGACAAAGGCGGGCTGCAGCCCGGCCGGGATCCTGACAACATCGATGCCCCGCAGGCGGCACTGAACAGAATGCGTGAGGCCGCCGCAGCGCGTGGCGAGATCCGCCGCAAGGCACCTCTTCCCGGCGGGACCGCCAAAACCAAACGCGGCATCAGGGACACCCGCGGTTTCAGCCAGTTCCATGTGACCGGGCGGGATCCCCTGGGACTTGGCAAAGTGGTGGGACGGTTGGTGGCCGAACGCGGGTGGACCTCACCGGTAGCCGTGGGTTCCGTCATGGCGGAATGGGCAACCCTGGTGGGCCCGGAAATCTCCGCACACTGCACGCCGGAGAGTTTCACTGACACCACCCTGCACGTACGCTGCGATTCGACCGCCTGGGCCACGCAGCTGAGGCTGCTGAGCATCAGCCTGCTGGAGAAATTCCGCACCGAACTCGGAGACGGCGTGGTCACCAGCATCCAGGTGCTCGGACCGTCGGCACCCAGCTGGCGCAAGGGCGGCCGCACCGTAAACGGCCGCGGACCCCGCGATACCTACGGCTAGCCGCCGTCGTCCGCTCTTGAATATTGGTTCGACGGCGTGTAGGGCGCTCTAACGGCCAAGGGGCGTATAGGCACCCGGAGACGGGACCGCGAGAGCGCCCTAGGCGCGGTCAACGGCCTCACACGGGCACATCGGGGGTCGGCATGGCCTCCGGAATGCGGGGTTACAGCCCATTTCACGGTAGAATCACAACAGATAACTGGGCGCCGGCGAAACGTTGACTGTGTCCGTTTTCCGCGCGCGCACAGCAGGCGGACTTCGGTTCTGCAGGTCGACCCACTCGCCAGTGCCATCGCTTGTGCCTGTTGGCGGCCGTTTTTCCTCGGGAAAGTGGCCTCCGGCCATCATCGAAAAAGAGGAGTCGACAGCACCTGTGGCTAACGACAATACAGATACCCAGGCAGTGGACCGCGCAGCGGAGGACATCCCTACGCCCGATACACCGGCGGAAGCCGCAAAACCCCGGGAATACGGCGCAAGCGACATTACCGTACTCGAAGGCCTGGAGGCCGTCCGGAAACGCCCGGGCATGTACATCGGATCCACCGGACCGCGCGGCCTGCACCACCTGGTCTATGAAGTAGTGGACAACTCCGTCGACGAGGCACTGGCCGGGTACTGCACGCACATCGAGATTGTCCTGCAGACCGACGGCGGGGTGAAGGTTGTCGACGATGGCCGCGGAATCCCCGTGGATATGCACCCCACCGAACACAAGCCCACCGTTGAAGTGGTCATGACCATCCTGCACGCCGGGGGCAAGTTCGGCGGCGGTGGATACGCTGTCTCCGGTGGCCTCCATGGCGTAGGTATTTCTGTGGTCAACGCGCTCTCCAGCCGGGTGGACACCGAGGTCCGGCGCCAGGGCAACGTCTGGCGGATGTCTTTCGCCGACGGCGGCAAACCGCAGGGCGGCCTGGTCAAGGGTGAAGAAACCTCCGAGACCGGCACGTCGCAGACGTTCTACCCTGACGCGACCATTTTCGATTCCACCGAGTTCGATTTCGAGACGCTCAGGGCGCGCTTCCAGCAGATGGCGTTCCTGAACAAGGGCCTGCGCATTACCCTCACGGATGAACGGCCCGCCGCCGTGAAATCCGACTCTGACGACGACCTCGACCTGGACGGCGTGGTCACCGAAGGCGAAGTCACAGCCGATTTCCGCACCGTGGTGTACCAGTACAACGACGGTCTTCTCGACTACGTAAAGCACCTGAACTCAGGCAAGAAGGTTGATGTTGTCCATGAGGACGTCATTGCCTTTGAAACTGAGGACAAGGAACGCAAGATTGCCCTGGAAATGGCCATGCAGTGGACCAACGCCTACTCCGAGAGCGTCCACACCTACGCCAACACCATTAACACGCATGAGGGCGGCACCCACGAAGAGGGTTTCCGCGCCGCGATGACTTCGCTGATCAACCGCTATGCGCGGGAGAAGGGCATCATCAAGGAGAAGGATGACAACCTCACCGGTGATGATATCCGTGAAGGCCTGACGGCAGTCATCTCGGTCAAGCTCGCCGAGCCCCAGTTCGAGGGCCAGACCAAAACCAAGCTGGGTAACTCCGAGGTCAAGGGCTTTGTCCAGCGCGTTGTCACAGACGGTCTGGGTGACTGGCTGGAACGCAACCCCGGCCCGGCGCGCGATGTGATCCGCAAAGCCATTTCCGCAGCCCAGGCCCGGATGGCCGCCCGAAAGGCCCGCGACAACGCCCGCCGAAAGAGTCCGCTCGAGTCCTTCGGCATGCCGGGCAAACTGTCCGACTGCTCGTCGAAGGACCCCGCCCGCTGCGAGGTGTACATCGTGGAGGGCGACTCCGCCGGTGGTTCCGCCAAGCGTGGCCGCAACCCGGAAACCCAGGCCATCCTGCCGCTGCGCGGCAAGATCCTGAACGTGGAACGCGCCAGGCTGGACAAGGCCCTGGGCAACGCCGAAGTGCAGTCCATGATCACGGCGTTCGGTACCGGCATCGGCGAGGATTTTGACCTCAGCAAGCTGCGTTACCACAAGATTGTGCTGATGGCTGATGCCGACGTCGACGGCCAGCACATCACCACGCTGCTAATGACGCTCCTGTTCCGCTACATGCGCCCGCTCATCGAGAACGGCTACGTGTACCTGGCGCAGCCGCCGCTGTACCGGATCAAGTGGTCCAATGCTCCGCACGATTACGTCTTCAGCGACAAACAGCGGGACGCCAAGCTGGTTTCCGGCCAGGCCGCCGGCCGGCGTATCCCCAAGGACAACGGCATCCAGCGCTACAAAGGCCTGGGCGAGATGGACTACACCGAGCTGTGGGATACCACCATGGACCCGGACCACCGGACCCTCCTGCAGGTGACCATGGACGATGCCCTGGCCGCGGATCAGGTGTTCTCCACCCTGATGGGCGAGGATGTGGAGTCCCGCCGAAACTTCATCCAGCAGAACGCCAAGGACGTCAGGTTCCTGGATATCTAGCCGGTTTTCACCGACAGATATTCCATTACCGACATATACCTGAAACGGAAAATATAAACGATGAGTGACGAGACACCCGAGAACCCGGCGGATTCCGCCGATCTTCCGGACACCGTGCTTGAAGGCGATGTGCTGGTCGACCGCGTGGAGCAGGTGGACCTGCAGACCGAAATGCAGCGGTCCTACCTCGACTACGCGATGGCCGTTATTGTGGGCCGTGCCCTGCCCGACGTGCGTGACGGCCTGAAGCCCGTGCACCGCCGCGTGCTGTACGCGATGTTCGACGGCGGCTACCGCCCCGACCGTTCCTTCAACAAGTGCGCGCGCGTGGTGGGCGAAGTCATGGGCCAGTACCACCCCCATGGCGACACCGCGATCTACGATGCTTTGGTCCGCCTGATCCAGGACTGGACCATGCGCTACCCGCTGGCCCTGGGCCAGGGGAACTTCGGTTCTCCGGGCAACGACGGTGCCGCAGCGCCCCGTTACACCGAAACCAAGATGGCCCAGCTCGCCATGGAGATGGTCCGGGACATCGACGAGGAGACCGTCGATTTCCAGGACAACTACGACGGCAAGAACCAGGAACCGACCATCCTGCCGGCACGTTTCCCCAACCTGCTGGTCAATGGCTCCTCGGGTATCGCCGTCGGCATGGCCACCAACATCCCGCCGCACAACCTCCGCGAGGTAGCCGACGGCGTCCAGTGGTACCTCAGGAACCCGACGGCCACCCGCGAGGAGCTGCTCGAAGAGCTGCTCCTGCGCGTCAAGGGGCCCGATTTCCCCACGGGAGCAACCATCCTTGGCCACAAGGGCATTGAGGACGCTTACCGGACCGGCCGCGGGTCGGTCACGATGCGCGCTGTGGTCAACGTGGAGGAACTCCAGGGCCGCACCTGCCTGGTGGTCACCGAACTGCCTTACCAGGCCAACCCGGACAACCTGGCCATCAAGATCGCCGAGCTGGTCAAGGATGGCAAGGTTGCCGGCATCGCTGACCTCCGCGACGAAACGTCGGGCCGCACCGGCCAGCGCCTGGTCATTGTGCTCAAGCGCGATGCCGTGGCCAAGGTGGTGTTGAACAACCTTTACAAGCACACCGAACTGCAGAGCAACTTCTCAGCAAACATGCTGGCGATCGTCGACGGGGTTCCGCGCACGCTGAGCCTGGATGCGTTCATCCGCCACTGGGTCACGCACCAGATGGACGTCATTGCGCGCCGGACCCGGTACCGCCTGCGCAAGGCCGAAGAAGAGGCGCACATCCTCCGCGCGCTCCTGAAGGCCCTGGACATGCTCGATGAAGTGATTGCGCTGATCCGTGCGTCCAACACCACGGAAGCCGCACGCGACGGTCTCATGCAGCTGCTCGATATCGATGAGCTGCAGGCCCGCGCCATCCTGGACATGCAGCTGCGCCGCCTCGCCGCCCTGGAACGCCAGAAGATCCAGGACCGGCACGCCGAACTTGAGGCCCTGATCGCCGAGTACAACTCGATCCTCGCCTCCGAAGAGCGCCAGCGCGAGATCATCAGCACGGAGCTGGGCGAGATTGTGGCCAAGCATGGCGATGACCGCCGCACGAAGATCCTGATGGGCTTCGACGGCGACATGTCCATCGAGGACCTCATCCCCGAAGAGGAAATGGTTGTCACCATCACCCGCGGCGGCTACGTCAAGCGCACCCGCAGCGACAACTACCGTTCACAGCAGCGTGGCGGCAAGGGCATCAAGGGCGCCCAATTGCGCGGCGACGACGTGGTGGAGCACTTCTTTGTCACCACCACCCACCACTGGCTCCTCTTCTTCACCAACCTGGGCCGTGTCTACCGCGCCAAAGCCTACGAACTGGTGGAAGCCGGCCGTGACGCCAAGGGGCAGCACGTTGCCAACCTGCTGGCCTTCCAGCCGGACGAACACATCGCCCAGGTCCTGGACCTCAAGGACTACCAGCAGTCCCCGTACCTGGTGCTCGCCACCAAGCGCGGCCTGGTCAAAAAAACGCGGCTGGAGGATTACGACACCAACCGTTCGGCAGGCGTCATTGCGATCAACCTGCGCGACGAGGACGAACTGGTTTCGGCACAGCTGGTTTCGGAAACGGATGACCTCATGCTCGTCTCACGCATGGGCCAGTCCATCCGCTTCACCGCCACCGATGATGCGCTGCGCCCCATGGGCCGTGCGACGTCCGGCGTGACCGGTATGAAGTTCCGTGAGGACGATGAACTGCTCGCCGCCGACGTGGTCACGGACGGTTCGTTTGTGTTCATCGTCACCGAGGGCGGCTACGCCAAACGGACAGCGGTGGAGGAGTACCGCCTGCAGGGCCGTGGCGGCCTGGGCATCAAGGTGGGCAAATACCAGGAGGAACGCGGGCACCTTGTCGGTGCCTTGATTGTCCAGGAAGAGGACGAGGTCCTGGTGGTCATGGAAGGCGGCAAGGTGGTCCGTTCATCCGTGGCCGGCGTGCCTGCCAAGGGCCGTGACACGATGGGTGTCATCTTCGCAAAGCCGGACAAAAACGATCGCATCATCGAGGTGGCGCGGAACAGCGAACGGGGTCTCGAGGGCGAAGAATCCCTGGAGGATGACGTAACGTTGGCTGAAGACGGCGGGTCCCCCGAGGGAGCCGCAGAGTCAGAATCATCACCGGCTGTTGAGTCAGAGGACGCCTCCGGCGACGCTGAGCCGAACGAAGACTACACCGGAGGTAACGAGTGAGTAATCCCGACTCATATCCCAACCCGAGCAGCGCCGTCCCGGGCGGAACGCCCCCGCCCGCGGCCGCGCCCCGGGTGAACGCACCCGTTCGTCCGCAACAGCGGCCGGCAGCCCCTGCAGGTGCCCCGGGGCAACGCCCCGCCGTTCCCGGCCAGCGCCCCGCCATGGGCCAGCCCGGCCAGCGGCCTGCCCAGGCCCAGCCGGGTCAGCGCCCTCCCGCCGCGGGTCAGCGGCCCGGGTCCGCACAGGGCCAGCCCGGTCTGGTCAAGCCGGCGCCCAAGGCCAAGGTCAGGCGTGCCCGCCTGCTTGTCAGCAAGGTGGATCCCTGGTCCGTCCTGAAGATGGCCTTCCTGCTGTCTGTGGCGCTGGGAATCGTCACTGTGGTGGCTGCGATCGTCCTTTGGACCGTCCTGGACCTCACCGGAATCTTCGACCAAGTGGACAGCCTGCTGGGCACCCTGGCCGGCTCCGAGGGTGGTGGCTTCGAACTCAAGAAGGTGGCGTCGCTGGGACAGGTGGCCTCATTCGCCACCATCATCGCCGTCGTGAATGTTGTCCTGCTGACGGCGTTGTCCATGCTGTCTGCTGTGCTGTACAACATCTCTGCCACCCTGGTGGGCGGCATCGGCGTGACCCTCACGGACGACTGAAATCCCATAATTTCGCCGGGATTTCTCCGGCGAAATGCCTCGATTTGAGATCGGGCCGGGATGTGCTGTAAAGTCATGTCTCGGCCCGATGAGGCATCGGGGCGTATAGCTCAGGCGGTTAGAGCGCTTCGCTGATAACGAAGAGGTCCCAGGTTCAAGTCCTGGTACGCCCACGGAACCTGTGCAGGTTTCATGGAAGGTTTGGTTTGCTTAGCGGCAGGCAGGGCCGGAACGGGGTGCATGTGAAGAAGTTGCTGGTACTCGCAGCTGCGATCGCAGGCGTCCTGCTCTACAGGAAAGCACAGGAATCCGAAGCCCGGAAGGCAATCTGGAACCAGTCGACGGATCAGGTCGAATAGGCCGGATCCCGGAACCGAAGCTGGCTGAAGGCTTCACGGTTCTAGGGTATGATTGACGGGTTGCTTCTTATGGGGGCATGGCGCAATTGGTAGCGCACCTGCTTTGCAAGCAGGGGGTTCGGGGTTCGAGTCCCCGTGCCTCCACCATAAGAAAGTCCCGGACAGCGGAAACGCTGTCCGGGACTTTTTCGTTGAAGCCGACCAGTAGGGTGAAACAGTGAACCTCCTTCTAGCAGCCCTTGGCGTGCTGGGCGTGGCCTCATCGGGGCCCCTGATCGCCGCCACCCTCGGCGCAACTACTGTCAGTGCCCTCGCCATCGCGTTCTGGCGCAACGCCATCGGGGCCGCCGTGATGGCCACACCCACCCTGGTCCGGGAGCCCCGGCAGTTTGGCCGGATCACCGGTCCCGAATTCCGCTGGTCCCTGCTGGCCGCCGTCGCGCTTGCACTCCACTTTGCCTGCTTTATCACTTCCCTGCAGCTCACCTCCGTGGCCGCCGCCACTGCCCTGGTCTGCCTGCAGTCGGCGTGGATTGCCGTCTTCCAGCTTTTTCGCGGGACCAGGCATCGCTGGCAGGTGCTGTCCGGGTTGGGCATTGCCTTGGGCGGGGTTGTCACCATCACAGGGTTCGACATGGGTTCGTCGCCGGACGCGTTCCTGGGCGACGTCCTGGCCGTGGTTGGCGGGGCCCTGGCCGGGCTCTACACCCTTGCCGGCGGTAAGGCCCGCCAGACGATGACTACGGGCACCTACACCACGCTCTGCTACGGCATGTGCGCGGCTGTGGTGGCTGTGCTGGCCTTGTTCAGCGGCCAGCCTTTGGCAGGGTTCGACGCCGTTGGCTGGCTGGGGATCCTCGCCATCACCGTCTGTGCCCAATTGGTGGGGCACACGGCCTTCAACCACTTGCTTGCCACCATGAGCCCGCTGCTGGTGTCGATGATCATCCTGCTGGAAATCCCCGGCGCCGCGCTCCTGGCAGCGGTCTTCCTCCACGAAACACTTCCCGCAGGCACTTACGCGGGCCTGGGGCTCATCCTCGCGGGTCTCGCTGTGGTGGTGCTGGGGCAGCGGTCCGGCCTCGGGCGTCGCCGGGGTTCGGACTCGGGGGAAGGCACCCAGGCGGGCGAACCGCCGTCGGACCGGCTCGCCGAACTAGGCACTGACTGAAGCTCCCGCACCGCAGGGGCAATAAGGGTGCTACTGTCCGCCGCGGCGGACAGGCTGGGCGGTGTTGACCGTGTGGATCGCCCGCAGGAGCTTGGCCGGGAAGTAGACCGAGAAGAACACCACCATGGGCGCCTTGAGAGCCATCTTCTTGACGTTGTGCGCCTTGTACGTCCGGTCGAAGCGTGTCACGTAGTACCGGTAGTCCCGGGGTGAGTCTTCCAGCCGGCGGGCGGACATGCCGGAGACCATCTGGGGCCAATACTGGACTTTGAGGTCGTGATCGGCGAGGTGCAGGGAGAGGTCGATGTCCTCATGCATCTCGTCCTTCTCATCACGGCAGGTTTCGTCCCGGATGGTGGACCACGCCGTGGCACGCAGGGCCATGTTGGAACCGAACAGGAAGTGGTACTGGTGCTTGGCCAGCTTCAGCATCATCTGGCGCATCTTGTCATCAGCCTTGAGGCCGAAGCGGCGCATCGGCATGTCGTAATAAACCACCGGGCCCGTTGCTGCCTGCACTGACTGGTCCTGGAACGCTTTCCGCACCTGTTCCACCCAGTCGGGCTCCACCACGGAGTCGGCGTCGATGCGGCCCAGGATGTCGCCGGTGGCGTGGTTCAAGCCAAAATTTCGGGTGGGAATAAGGCCCTGCTCCTGGTGCTGGCTGAGGAGGATGATGGGGCTTTCCGGATATTCCTGCTGCATTTGCGCCACGATGGCGGCGGTGTGGTCCGTGGAGAGGTTATCCACCACAATGATTTCGTGGGCCGGCACCGATTGGTAGACGGCAGCGATGAGGCACTGCCGGATGACACTTTCCTCGTTGTAAGCCGGGATGACAATGGACACGCGGGGCAGCTCTGCTGCGTCGTTCAAGGTATCCCCAGAAGATTGATCGGCTGACATCAGTCCAAATTTAGCACCGATCGGCGTCCGTCCCTCCGGTATCGGGGCGGAGACCGGACAAACTCTGGGAAAACACTGAAGGGGCCCCGCTAAGGCGGAACCCCTTCAATGGACGGCGCTGCGGCGCCGGACGAATCAGATGGTGTTCTTGTCCGAGGAACCGTTCATGTTGGACGCGATGTTCTTCATTGCCGTCTTGGCGTCCGTGGATGCGCTGGCGGCGGCCTCATTCGACTCGTCAGCGAGGTGCTTAGCCTTGTCGCCGGCCTCGTCAGCGGCAACCTGGGCATCCCCTGCAACGTCTTCCACCTTGTCAGCAGCAACTCCGGTTGCTGAGGTCGTGGCGGCTGCGGCCTTACTGGCGGCATCCTCAGCAGTGTCCTTTGCGTCGTTTACGGTGGTGGCAGGAACCGGAGCCGGAGTGGGTGTCACAGGGGACGGCGTCTTCCAGGGATCTTCCACAGGCTTGGATGCCTTCCACGCCGCAACACCGGCGGCCACGGCAGCGGCGATAATGCCGAACACCAGCCAGCCGCGCTTCTTGGGTTTCTGGGGCTCGGCGATCTGAACACCCACGGCCTTGCCGGCCTGATGCGCGGCGGCGCGAAGCTGGGTGCCAGCCGTCTGGGCCTGTTCCTGGAGGGAGTGCACCACTCCGGAGTCAGTGAGCCTCTGGGCCACGGCGTCCACATGGCCGGGAGCACTTTCGAGCGTGCGGTGTACCAGCCCTGAAGCGTGGCCGATCTGATCGGATAGCCGCGGCAGGTACTCCACCACCACCCGGTCCCGTGCATTCAGGATGACCGGGGTGGCCCGGTCCAAGGCTTCGTGCAGGCGCGGGGTGGTGACCTCAACAGCGTCCGAGATTTTCGGGGCAAGCTGGGCGAGACCCTCCTGGATGCGCGGGGTCACTGTGGCGACGCCATCGGCCAGGTTGTGGGCGGCGGTCTTGAGCCCTTCCTGGATCTTGGGAGAAGCGGTATCCAGGCCGTGCTGCAGGCGCGGAACTGCCCAGTCCACTGCTGCTTCCACGCGGGGAGATGCCCAGTCCTTTGCGTTCTCAACTGCGCTGTTGACTGACTGCTCAAGGTCACGGGCAATACGATCCGATTTCTTCACAACTACCTCCCGATTAATGTGACGGTTCTGCTGTTAGCCTACGTGGATTGATCTGCACGGGCTATTCTTCCTGCCGATTTACAGCCGATTTCACCCAGCGCGGAACTGCTGGTCCACCCGCTTTCCGCGTTGACCCGCCGTGAAAGAATGGCGTTATGACTGCCATCGCAACTGCAAAAGCAACCATCCACACCAGCCTCGGCGACATCGTCGTCAACCTCTTCGGGAACCACGCCCCGAAGACGGTCAAGAACTTCGTTGGCCTGGCCACCGGCGAGCAGGCCTGGACCCACCCCGAAACGGGCGAGGACAAGACCGGCACGCCCCTGTATGACGGCACCATCTTCCACCGCATCATCAAGGACTTCATGATCCAGGCCGGCGATCCCCTTGGCCGCGGCGTGGGCGGACCCGGCTACCAGTTCGACGACGAAATCCACCCTGAGCTCAGCTTCCAGCAGCCCTACAAGCTGGCCATGGCCAACGCCGGCATCCGCATGGGCAAGGGCACCAACGGTTCACAGTTCTTCATCACCACCATCCCCACCGACTGGCTGCAGGGCAAGCACAGCATCTTCGGTGAAGTTGCCGACGATGAATCCAAGAAGGTTGTAGACGCCATCGAAGGCGTCCGGACCGGAACTGGCGACCGTCCGGTTGAGGACGTCACCATCAACAGCATCGACGTCGAGCAGCTCTAACCCATCACATGAGTTACGGAATTCCGGCGGCTGAGCCGTCCGCGCAGATTCCGGTGTGCCCCAGGCACCCGGACAGGCCCTCCTATGTGCGCTGCCAGCGCTGCGGGCGCCCTGCGTGCCCGGACTGCCAGCGGGCGGCCGCCGTCGGATTCCAGTGTGTTGACTGTGTCAACGAAGCAGCCCGGTCGACGCCGGCCGTCAAGTCGGTATATGGCGGTGCCGTCGCTGCCGGCAAACCGGTCGTAACGATCGGCATCATCGCGCTGTGCGCGGTGATCTACGTCCTGCAGTGGCTGATCCCCGATGAGTGGATCTACCAGAATCTTGCCTACGCGAACGTTTTTGCTGATCCGCAGTTTGGGCAGTTCGAACCTTGGCGGATGCTCACGGCGGCCTTCCTGCACTCCCAGGGATTCATCCTCCACATCCTGCTGAACATGTACATGCTGTGGATCTTCGGCCAGGCACTGGAACCCCTCCTGGGCCGGGTCCGCTTCCTTGCGGTTTACCTGATCTCTGCCATCGGTGGATCGGTCGGCTACCTGGCGCTCACGCCCGGCTACGTACCAGGCGTTCCGCTCGCCGGCGTGGTGGGTGCCTCCGGTGCCATCTTCGGTCTCTTCGGGGCGATGCTCCTGGTGCAGCGGCACCGGGGCGGTGATACGCGGCAACTGTGGATCCTGATCGCCATCAACGGCGTGATCGGCTTTGTGGTCCCCCAGATCGCGTGGCAGGCCCACCTCGGCGGCCTGATCGCCGGTGGCCTGTGTGCTGCCGTGATCGCCTACACGCCCCGCGGTCCTCGCCAGGGCCTGATCCAGGCGGCTGGACTTGCCGCCGTGCTGGTCCTTCTCGTCGCGGTGAGCTGGGTCAAGGTCACCACGGGCTAGGCTGCCCGCCCTGCCGGGCAATACTGCAGACCCCAGACCCCGGCGTCCCCTGTGGACGCCGGGGTCTTCTGCGCGCCGTCCACCTGCCATCCGGGACACGTGGCTCTTGCGACTCTGCGCGGGCTTGGCTCACGTTAGTGCGGCGCGTGGTCTTCGGCAGGGGTTTTGCGGTCCGGCCCGGCGCGGGGAAGGCGCTGTGCGGGCACCTTCGCCGGGGTTGGCGCTGACGGGCGGTTTAATGATCCTCCACGGTTATCCACAGGGGTTATCCACACTGTTGGTAACTTACACACGTGTAGTTCATGTGCCGCTCGGCTCTCAGTTCCCGGAACCCAGCTATTTTCCAAAAATGTCGAGCTTCAGCTGTCCACAATTGTGGAAAACCTTTGGGGATGAGCCTGTGGTTAAGTGGAAAAGATCCCTGTTTAGGCCGCGATTGTGGATAACTTGCCCATTCCGGGCCTTTCAGGCCCATAGGAGCCAATCTGACAGCGTTGTATCAACAGGCTTATTCACAGTGTTAATAACTTACAGACGAGTAGTTATGCGTCCGGATTTTCCGGACTACGGCCCTTGAGAGCCTCCCTCCGATCGTGCCTGTGGATTGTTGTCCACAACTGTGGATAAGTTGTGGGTAGTCGAGTGTTAGTAAGTGGACAACTCCGGGCTATGAAAAGGTGATCGTACATACTTGACCCGCAGATGCTCCCCAGCCAGGAGGACCGCCATGAGCGCCACCACCACCCAGCACATCTTTCTCGACAAACAGCATCCTGTGGTTTGGCGGGCCCTGAACGGTCTGGGGCTGAAAGTGCGGGAGGCCGCCGAAGCAGCGGGAATCGACCGGAGGACCATCGAACTGCTCTACGTGCGCACGTCCCAGATCAACGGCTGTGCCTACTGCCTGGACATGCACGTGGGCGATGCGGTGAAGGCCGGGGAAACACCGCAACGGCTGGCCGTCCTGCCGGCATGGCGCGATACGGCGCTGTTCACGGCCAAGGAGCGGGCGGCACTTGCCCTGACCGAAGCCATCACTGAACTACCGGACCAACGGACGCGCGAGGATGAGGAAGCATATGCGCGCGAACACCTCAGCGCCGACGAGTTCTCGGCGGTGAGTTGGCTGGCGATCACCATCAATGCCTTCAACCGGGTCTCCATCATCAGTCACCATCCCGTCCGCCGGGAGCGCTGAGTGGGATCATGAACCGCGCTGGGGCGTCGGGGTTATCCACAGCTAATCCACACTGTTAATAACCGTGTGCGGGAACACCCCTGCCACGGTTCCCTGCGTCAGGGCCTGCGCCAAAAAGTGAGATTGCCGCTGTGGCCAGAGTTATGCACATTGTGGATAACTTTCCCAACAGTTGGGGAGAACTTCTTGTGGCGCGAGCCCGGAATCAGGCGGGCCAGACGCCGGAGGAACCGCGCCGGTGGCTGGCCATCAGGTGGGTGTCCACCATGCCGATGGCCTCCATGAGAGCGAACATAGTGGTGGGCCCAACAAACGAGAACCCCTGTTTGCGCAGGGCCTTGGACAGCGCCACCGACTCCGGCGACTGTGTGGGGATGTCCGCATGGCTGGCTGGCCGGGGCGTTGTGGCCGGCTGGAACTGCCAGACGAAGTCAACCAGGCCTTCCCGCTCCCTGAGTGAGACAGTGGCCCGGGCATTGGTGATGGCCGCCCTGATCTTGAGCCGATTGCGGACAATGCCGGCATCCTGCAGGAGACGTTCGACGTCCGCCTCGGTGAAGGCGGCAACCGTGTCCGGATGAAAGCCGTGGAAAGCGCTTCGGAAGGCCGGACGCTTGCGGAGGATGGTGGCCCAGGACAGGCCGGCCTGGAAGCCCTCCAGGCTGATGCGCTCGTAAAGTCCCTGTTCGTCCCGGACCGGAAGGCCCCACTCAGCGTCGTAGTATTCACGCAAGAGTGGATCGACGGCAGCCCACGGCGGACGGGCAAGGCCGTCGTCGCCAAGGATGGTGCCGTCGCCACGGGCACCGGCGGCAGCGGGGGTCATGCTGTAACTGCGGCCGGCGTCAGGAGCGCCAGCGCGTGGTCATCAGGAAGCCGATGATGGCGATGCCGAAACCGGCCACGATGTTCCATGACTCCCAGGCCTGAACCGGGAAGCGGCCTTCACTGATGTAGAAGGTGATGATCCACAGCAGCCCGATGATCATCAGGCCGAACATGACGGGCTTGAACCAGACTGCATTGGGCTGGGACGCCTTCGTCGCGGAAGCGGACTGGCCTCCGCTGGACGTCTTCCGGCGTGGCTTTGACTCGGGCACGTGCTCTCCTTGGCGGGCTGGAGCAAGCTCGGCGCCGCGGGCTTGATATCCTGCAAGAAGGAAGTTGCCAGCGGTCTGCGCGATCTTGGTCAAATCTGGATTCTTACTAGCAGTCAATTCTAGCCGCAGTTCAGGGCGCACTAATGCCCGGCGCGGCCGCCCCGGAGGAGAACGCGTGGTAGTGCAGGAGAGGGCGAGGCGCGCCGCCGTGCGGCCAGCCCGGGTGCGGCCCGGCCGCGGCATCCTGCGTGGATCCGTGCTGGTACTGGGCGAACTGCTCATCACCGCCGGGATCGTGCTGTTGCTCTTTGTGGGCTGGCAACTGTGGTGGACCAACGTGGAGTCAGATGCCAGGCAAAGCGTCGTCATCAAGGAATTCGCCCAGGAACTGGGCAACACGGCACCAGCAGATCCGTCCGGCGCGGATCCGGCAGTGCCAGCGGGGCCGGTGGACTACGGTGACCCGGTGGTCGGCACAGCCCCCGGCCATGCGGGCACCATCGGCATCATGTACATTCCCCGGTTCGGCAACAACTACACCCGGCCTATCGTGCAGGGAACCTCCGGCGATGTCCTGGATACGCTTGGACTGGGCCACTACGCCAATACGGCCATGCCCGGCGCGGTGGGCAACTTCGCGGTAGCCGGCCACCGGCAGACCCACGGGGCCGTCCTGGACAACATCCACACGTTGGTTCCCGGCGACAAGATCTATGTCCAGACCAAGGACGGCTACTACGTCTACGTCTTCCGGAACAATCAGATCGTGCTGCCGTCCCGCACTGACGTCCTGGAACCCGTGCCCACGCGCCCGGGCGTCACTCCCACCGAAAGCTACCTCACCATGACCAGCTGCAACCCGCGCTTCGGCGCCGAGGAACGCATCATCGCCTACGCCCTGCTGGACAGCTGGCGCCCCGCTTCGGCCGGTCCACCGGCCGAAATCGCGGCCCAGGTGGCGGCAGCGGTGGGAGGTCGCTGAGCATGTACGGCTGGATTTTCCGACATATGCCGGGACCCCTCTGGCTGCGCATCTTCACGTCGCTGGTGCTCATCGCCGGCGCCCTGGTCCTGATGGTCCAGTTCCTTTTCCCCTGGATGTCCGGTCTTACCCAGTTCACCGACTCAACGATTGGTACAGCAAGCCAGCCATGACCACAACCAAAATCCTGGTCGTAGATAACTACGACAGCTTCGTTTACACCCTGGTGGGCTACCTCCAGGAACTTGGCGCCCAAACCACTGTTGTCCGCAACGACGACGTGACCCTCGCCGAGGCTATCGAGATGGCAGAAACCCGCGACGGCGTCCTCATCTCGCCGGGCCCGGGCAACCCCGCCGAAGCAGGCGTATGCGTCGAACTGATCAAATGGTGCGGCGCGAACAATAAACCTATGTTCGGCGTCTGCCTGGGCCATCAGGCACTGGCAGAGGCCTACGGCGGCACGGTGACGCACGCACCGGAACTGATGCACGGCAAGACGTCCCTCGTGGAGCACAACGGCACAAGTGTGTTCGCAGGACTCCCCTCCCCCGTGACGGCGACGCGTTACCACTCGCTCGCAGCAGTGCGTGAAACCATCCCGGACGTCCTGGAGATCACCGCCGAAACTGCCTCCGGCGTGATCATGGGCCTGCAGCACCGCACGGCTCCGCTCTGCGGGGTTCAGTTCCATCCGGAGTCCGTCCTGACCGAAGGCGGCTATCAGATGTTGGGCAATTGGCTTGAATCGCTGGGCATGATTGGCGCGGCCGCCCGTGCTTCCACGCTGAGCCCGCTTATCCAGCACTGACAGGTCCAGCCACGAGCCATGTGGGCCCACGCCCGCCGGGCCCCCTGGCCGAGCTTGCGAGGTTAGGGTGCGGGTGGGGAGGGTCAGCCCCGACCCGTGCGGGTGGGGCTGGGGGTTGGTGTCGGCGTGGGCGAGGGCGACGGTGTGGGCGGCGGTGCAGGAGCCTTGGCCACCACCACGTTGATGGTCTTGCCCTGATCAACGGTGGCGTTCACGGGTTCGCTCTGGTCCGTCACCCGGCCGGCCTCCACCTGCGAGTTCTCCGCTTCCTGGACGTTGGGTATTAGGCCCAGCTCCTGCAGCGCCGTTTCCGCCTCAGCACGGGTACGGCCACGCAGTTCCGGCATCGCTACCTTGCCGGTGGAAATGACAATTTCCACCGTGCTGCCCACTCCCACCGTCTGGCCCGGTGCGGGGCTTGTGGTGATTACCCGTCCGCCCGGAACCGTGGAACTGTTGGCCGTGGTGGTGGACGGGGCCCCGACCAACCCGGTCTGCCGCAGGATATCGCGGGCCGCGGCCTCTGTCTGGCCCGGCAGGTTGTCCGGGACCTTCACAGACGCGGGACCGTCAGAGATATTCAGAATCACTTCACTATTGGGAGCCAGCGACGTTCCGGCCGCCGGATCCGTGCCAATCGCTGTGCCTGCAGGGATGGTGTCGTTTTTGATGCGTTGGCTCTTCGGGCGGAGTTTGGCGCCGAAGAGTTCCTGCAGTGCCGTCGACTCCGTCATTGACGCGACGGCAGGTACTTCCACCTTGGGTGGCACCGGAGGAGGCTGGTTCATCATTTGGAACAGCCACAGGCCGCCGCCAGCCAGGATCAGCAGAGTGAATATTATCAGCGTGGCGATCCAGGTACGACGGCGGGACTTTTGCCGCGCGGTTCGCTCGCGTTCCGGCGGGAGGCCCAAAGGAAGTTCGTCCGCGTCCCGCCGCTCATCCAACGCGGACGTTTGTACGGGAACTGTTGTCCCGGCGTCGTCCATGTCCGAGAATTCAAACCGCCCGGTGGGGGCGTCGTCCGGGAGACCGGCGCCGGTGACGGCAAATGCCTCGGTGGCAGGTGTGCGCGCCGGCGTGGGGACGTGGTCGTTGGGATCGGTGGGGGCCTCGGAAGCCGGGAGCGCGGCGACGGGAACCCCTGCCCGGGCCGCGCGCAGTGCGCGACGGAACGCCGCGGCATCCTGGAAGCGATCATCACGGTTCTTCTGCAGGGCTTTGGCCAGGACGCTGTCCAGGGCCGGCGACACGTCGGGGTTCAGGCTGCTGGCTGGCTCGGGGATCTCGCGGACGTGCTGGTAAGCCACCGACACCGGGCTGTCACCAATGAAGGGGGGACGGCCGGTGAGCATTTCGTACAGCAGGCAGGCCGCGGAATAGAGGTCGCTGCGCGCGTCAACGGTTTCGCCGCGGGCCTGTTCAGGCGAGAGGTACTGGGCGGTACCCACCACGGCCTGGGTCTGGGTCATGGTGGCCGCGGAATCAGCCATGGCGCGGGCAATCCCGAAGTCCATGACCTTGACGGAATTGGATCCTTCGCAGTACATCACGTTGGCTGGCTTGATGTCGCGGTGGACGATACCTGCCTTATGGCTGTACTCGAGCGCCGCGAGGACACCGAGGCAGAACTCGATGGCCTCGTCGATGCTGACTTCCTTGGCCCGGATGAGGTCGCGGAGCGTCTTGCCCTCCACAAACTCCATCACGATGTAGGGCACCCGGACGCTGTCCTCGGAACCGTCCTCAACGGTGTGTTCACCCGTGTCGTAGATGGCGACGATGGACGGGTGGTTCAGGGCCGCCACGGACTGTGCCTCGCGCTTGAACCGGGCCCGGAATTGCGGATCCCGGGCCATATCCGGGCGGAGCAGCTTCACGGCAACCGTGCGGCCAAGCCGGGTATCCAGCCCGCGGTGGACGTCCGCCATTCCCCCACGGCCGATGAGTCCGCCGAGTTCGTAGCGTCCACTCAGGACACGCTGGTTATCCACCGGGAGGTTATCCTCACGGTGCAGCGGGGTGCGGGGCGAGTCGTTCACGTGTGTTCCTGGCGGCTACGGGGCGCAGGTAGGAGGCACTCCCGGCACCTGGCCGGGATTGCAGGTGGACAGGGCGGAGGCTGCCGGCGTCGACTGGGCAACTGTAGGACGTGGTGCCGCAGTGGTCTGCGTCGGGGTGGGTGCCGGCGGTGCCACGGCATACGTAACGGTCACCAATGTTCCCTTGGGGACCGTCCCCGTGGGGTCGAGGTCGAGGACCTTGCCCGGCGTTTCGGTGCTCTGCTGCTGGAGGCCTGTCACGGATAGCCCCATCCTTTCCAGTTCCGACCTGACGGTTTGGTAATCCTTGCCAAGGAAGCCAACGGCTACGATGTCCACCGTCTCGATGGTGGGAGTTGGCGTGGCACTGGGCTGCGTGGGCGTGGGCGTCGCGGACTGCGATGTCCTCGTGGGGCTCGCGCTCGTGGACGGCGGGCTGCTGGACGAAGAGGTGGTGGTGGTGGTGTCCTTGGCCGGGGAAAAAATTCCCTGCTGGGTGAGGAAAAACCCAACCAGCGCGAACAGCACCAGCACGATCAGGGCGATCAGCGGCCAGGTCCAGGGGCTGCGGCCCCGGCGGTCGGGCTCATCGGCGGGCTCGTCGTCGTACGTATCTTCTTCGTGGACCCAGCTCCGCTCCGCAGCCAGGGCGTCCGCGCGCGCCAGCGTACTCCCGGCTCCGGTCATGGCGCTGGTGGCCGGAGCCTCGGCTGCGGCGTCGGCAGCCCCCCCGCCGGATGCGTCCGCGGCGGCGGCACCGGCGGCAGCTCCTGCAGCAGCGGCGCCGAGCACCGGAAGGGCGGAAGTCGACGTCGTACTGCTGTCCTTCTGGCTGATGACACCCGTGGGTGCCGTGGCAATGTCCACCGGCGCCGTAATGGGGCCTGTGGCCGCTTCGAACAGCAGCATGCCGGGAACCGCGGCGTGTGCGGCGCTGATATCACCGTTCCGGATGGCTTCGGCGGCGTCGGACAGCTTGATGGCGTTGGCCGGACGGTTCTTGGGGTCCTTGGCCAGCATGGACATCAGGAGGGCACGGACCGGCTTGGGCAGGGATTCAGGCAGCGGCGGCKGGGCGTCGTTGACCTGGGCCAAGGCGATCGCGATCTGCGACTCGCCGGAGAACGGCCGGTGCCCGGTAAGGCACTCGTAGCCGATCACGCCGAGGGCGTAGATGTCCGAAGCGCCGGTGGCCACCTGGCCGGTGGCCTGCTCAGGCGCGAGGTACTGGGCGGTGCCCATCACCTGGCCCGTCTGCGTCAGCGGAACCTGGTCAGCCAGGCGGGCGATGCCGAAGTCCGTGACCTTGACGCGGCCGTCCGGGGTGATCAGCAGGTTGCCGGGCTTGACGTCGCGGTGCACCAGGCCCTGGGCGTGGGCCACGGACAGGGCCCGGGCGGTCTGGGCGATCATGGACAGCGTGCGGTCCGGGGACAGCACCTGTTCGTGTTCGATGATGCTGCTCAGCGGCTGGCCCGGCACGAGTTCCATAACAAGGTAGGCCGAGCCTTCCTCTTCGCCGTAGTCAAAGACGTTGGCGATGCCCACGTGGTTCAGCAGCGCAGTGTGCCGTGCCTCGGCGCGGAAGCGCTGGAGGAAGCCGGGATCGCCGGTGTACTCCTCTTTCAGCACCTTGATGGCGACGATGCGGCCCAGGACGAGGTCTTTGGCCTTCCAGACCTCTCCCATCCCGCCGATCGCGATCCGCGTGGTCAGCTGGAATCTGCCGCCGAGGGTGATTCCCGTTGATGGCCTCACTTATTCAACACCGCCTCAAAAATCTTCTTCGCGTTCGGACTGGTTAGCTTTGCGCCGGTGTAGATGTCCACGCCTTCCATGGCGATGGTGACACTCACCTGCGGGTTGTTCGCCGGGGCAAACCCGGTGAACCAGGAGTTGTTCAGCCCGTTGCCCAGCTCGGCGGTACCGGTCTTGCCTGCAACCTGGACCCCGGGGACGGCCGCGCCGCCGGCTATGCCCTGGCTCACCGCGCTGGCCATCCATTCCGTGATCTGCTTGGCGATTTCCGGACTGGTGGACGTGCGGAGCGCTTCCGGCTTGGGCTCGTCAATGACCCTCAGATCCGGGGACCGCAACGTCTTGACCAGGCTGGGTTTCATCTGGACGCCGTTGTTGGCGATGGCCGCGGTCATCATGGCTATCTGCAGCGGTGTGACCCGGACGTCCTTCTGGCCGATTACCGATTGGGCCAGTCCGGGTGCGTCCAGGTTATCCGGGAAGCCGTTGCCCTTGGCATACGCGAGCTTCAGCTGATCTCCCAGGTCCTGGCCGAAGCCGAACTTCGTTGCCTGTTCTGCGATGGCATCCCGGCCCAGATCGATGGCAATGCTGGCGAACGGCGTATTGCAGGACTGCTGCAGGGCGAAGGCAAAGCTGGCGGTGTCCCGGGTGTAGCAGTTGCCGCCGGCGTAGTTGGGCAGCGTGTAGGCGATTCCGGGGAAGGGCAGCTGCGCCGGGTTGGGCAGTTCGCTGTCCTTGTTGTATTTTCCGGAGTTCAGGGCCGCGGCGGTGGTGACCAGCTTAAATACGGAGCCGGGCGCGAGCAGCTCGCCCGTGGGACCGCTGACGTTCTGGTTCAGGTTGATTCCGGGAACCTTGAGCAGCTCATTGATGTTGGCTGCTTCCGCCGTGGGGTCCTGCGTGGCGATGAGGTTGGGATCGTAAGACGGCTTGGAGGCCATGGCGAGGATGGCGCCCGTCTTGGGGTTGGTGACCACGATGGACCCGCGCTGGCCGTCCGGGATCAGGTCGTACGCGAGTTTCTGGATGGCTGGATCCACAGTGAGCTCAACGGAGGCGCCCTTCGGTTGGTTGCCGAGGAAGAGCTGGCCGATGCGGTCCAGGAATTGCTGGTCAGAGCTGCCGGCAAGTTGCTCGCGCATGGCCTGCTCCAGCCCGGTGGCGCCGTAGTTCTGCGAGAAGTAACCCGTGAGGCCGGCGTAGAGCTGCGCCTGGGGGTAGGTCCGCTGGAATCCGCACTGTTCGGACCCTGGAACGGATTCGGCCACGGGGTTGCCGCCGACAATGATGGCGCCGCGGTCGTTGCAGTAGTCCTGCAGGATGGCGCGGTTGTTCCAGGCGTTGGCTTTCAGATCGTCAGCACCCACCACCTGGACGTAGCTAATGGCGCCGAACAGCAGCGCGAACAAGGCGATTGCCGCGACCCATGAGTTCCTGATGGCCTGGTTCACAGGGGTTTCACCGCCTCGTTTGGTTTTTTGCTTGCTTCGGCTTTTGTTTCGTCACCCGGCGGCAGGGGCGTCGTATCGACCGGGCCGCGGGCAGCATCCGAAATCATCAGCAACAGGCCCACGATGATCCAGTTGGCAAGGAGCGAGGAACCGCCGGCAGCCAGGAAGGGTGTGGTGAGTCCGGTCAACGGAATCAGCCGCGTGACACCGCCGATGACCACGAAACACTGCAGCGCCACCGCGAAGGACAACCCGCAGGCCAACAGCTTTCCGAACGCGTCCCGGGTGCCCAGGGCGGCCCGGAATCCGCGGGTGAAAAGCAGCAGGTACATCATGACGACGGCGAAGAGCCCGATCAGCCCGAGTTCCTCGCCGAGCGATGCAATAATCATGTCGCTGTTCGCGAAGGGGACGAGGTTGGGCCTGCCCTGGCCCAGTCCCGTTCCAACCAGGCCGCCGCTGGCCATACCGAACAGGCCTTCCACGATCTGGTAGCTGCTGCCGAACTGGCGTCCGTACACCTCATCCGTGAAGGCGTTCACCCAACCGTCGATCCGGAGTGCGACGTGTGAGAAGACCTGGGCCGCGACAAAGCCGCCGCCAAGCAGCAGGGCAACGCCAATCACCACCCAGCTGATGCGGCTGGTGGCCACGTAGATCATGACAATGAACAAGCCAAAGAAGAGGACTGAGGAGCCCAGGTCACGCTGGAAGATCAGCACGCCGATGCTCACCAGCCAGGCAGTGATCATGGGTCCCATGTCCTTGAAGCGGGGGAACTGCAGGGGGCCGATCTTGCGGCCGGCCAGCAGAATCAGGTCCCGGTTGGAGGAAAGATACCCGGCGAAGAATATGGCCAGGGTGACCTTTGCAAGCTCACCGGGCTGGAACGTCATCGGGCCCACCCGGATCCAGACGCGTGCGCCCAGGATTTCGCCCGCGGAAATGCCCGGCACAAGGGGAAGGATCAGCAGGAGTGCGCTGACGACAAGGGAGATGTACGTGAAGCGGCGCAGGTTTCGGTGGTCTTTGAGAAACCAGATCACGGCGACGGCAACGGCCATGGCGATGAGCGTCCAACGCAGCTGGTTGTTGCCGGTGTCTTCGCCAGGGGCATCGAGGCGGTGAATCATGGCCAGTCCGAGGCCGTTCAGGGCGACCACGAGCGGAAGTATGACCGGATCGGCATATTTCGCCCGGATGCGCAGGACTACGTGGAATACCAGTGCGGCCCCCGCCAGGAGACTGGACTGGAACCAGAAATCTGCGTCGAACGCTTTTTGCTTATCCACGCCCACCAGCATGTTGGCGCCGATGCCGACAGCAAGGGCAAGGAGGAGGAGTAGCAGTTCCACGTTGCGCCGGGGCTTGGGTATGGTGCTGAGCTGGCTCATCGGACCCCCTCGCAGTTGACGGCCTGGCTGGGCGACACGGTGGGGACTGGAGCCGCTGCCGGGTTGGAAGCACCCGGCGACGGGGCCGGGGGGGTAGGCGTCGAGCCATCAGCGGGCGGCGTCGGTGTGGCGGTTGCCGTGGGCGATGCCGTGGGCGATGCGGTCAGGCACTCGGCGGGCGCAATGGTTCCGGTGCCCTCGAGATTCTTGACGATCCGCTGTGCGTCGTAAAGGTCACGCGCCGGAACTGTCTGGCGCACGCGCTGCTGGGAGAACTGGGGCAAGGAGTCCATCCGGATCTCTGTCACGGCCTCGAGGGTTGAAAGTTGAATGGGCCCGAGCCGCTGCGAAACCCCGTTGTAGATGGCAACACGCGAATCGAACTCTCCGATGTAGTATCGGGTCTGGGTCCAGGCATAGCCGAGCCAGAGCCCCACGGTCAGCACCAGCAGCACAAAGGCGGCGATGGACCAAGTGACCCAGCGCCGCGGCTTGGTTGGCTCCAGGATCTCGTCTTCTTCGTTCGCCGGGGCGTCGGCCTTATGCGTGAGAACGGTGGCCGCGCGCCTGGCAACAGTACGGCCCGCGATGGAGGGAATGGAGCCGGACTCTGCGGCGGTGGCCGCAGCGCCGACCAGTTCGTGTGGCCGCGAGGATAGCTCCTGGCGAAGCACCTCAGCTGACAGGTGCTCACCCAGGTGCGGATCGGTGGAAGTGGCCTGGTCACCTGCGTCCGGTGTCCCGGCTGCAGGCTTCGGGGCCGGCGGGGCTTC
This sequence comes from Pseudarthrobacter sp. 01T43, assembly GCF_056398665.1. Classification (NCBI taxonomy): domain Bacteria; kingdom Bacillati; phylum Actinomycetota; class Actinomycetes; order Micrococcales; family Micrococcaceae; genus Pseudarthrobacter; species Pseudarthrobacter sp. 01T43. The sequence continues at coordinate 102,580 of NZ_JBFTPV010000016.1, forward strand.
ACCCTCAGGATCCGCCGCTGCGGCGGTTTCAACCTTGGTATCCGCGGCGTCCGCGTCGGTGACCCGTGCCAGAGGAACGACGTCGACGGCGGCGGTATTGACGTCGTCGGGCGTTTCCTCAACGATTTCCACCATAACGACGGTGACGTTGTCCGGTGAGCCGGCTTCGAGCGTCAGGTTGACCAAGGTTTCAACGCACTCGCGGAGGTCTTTTGTCTCCCGGACCGTCCGCTCGACGACGTGGCCGGCTACGTAGTTGAGGCCGTCCGAGCAGAGCAGCCAGCGCTCCCCGGGCTTGACGTCCATGGTGTCCACATCCAGTTCGGGGCTGGCGTCCACATCGCCAAGGACGCGCATTAGGACGTTCTTGTGGGGGTGCGTTTCGGCTTCCTCGGGCCGCAGCCGGCCCTCGTCGATGAGCCGCTGGACGAAGGTGTGGTCCACGCTGACCTGCTCAAACACGCCGTCACGCAGGCGGTAGGCACGGGAATCGCCAATATGGGCGATGTGGAGCTTGCCCTCGGCGAGCAGCAGCGAGGTAACGGTGGTGCCCATTCCGGCCAGTTTGGGGTTGATATGCACCAGCTCGGACAGCAGCGAATTGGCTGTCTGGATTTCGTCGGCAAGGACGGTGACAGCATCGCCGTCGTAATCCCCGTGGTCCAGGTGCAGCATGTCCAGGACGGTGGCGGCCGAGGCGACATCGCCGCCCGCGTGGCCGCCCATGCCATCCGCAACAACAGCCAGATGCCGGCCTACGTAGGCGGAGTCGTCATTCTTGGCACGGATGCGGCCCACATCCGAGAGTGCTGCGTAGCGCATGATCAGGGGCCGCTGTACGGGCTTGGCCTCGTCTGCGGGGGTGTCATCGGCCATTGGCTATGGCCTCAATTCGATGACCGTCTTGCCGATTCTCACGGGTACGCCAAGCTCAACGGGCAGGGCCCGGGTAAGTTGCTGGTCTGCCAGATAAGTGCCGTTAGTGGAGCCAAGGTCCTCGATGAACCAGCGGCTGCCCTGCGGAAATAACCGTGCGTGGCGGCCCGACGCATAGTCGTCTTCGAGCACGAGCGTGGCTTCCTGCGCGCGGCCCAACAGAATGGGGCTGGCGGCCAGGGGGACGGTAGTGCCTTTGAGCGGTCCCTCGGTAACAACGAGCTGGTGGGCCTGCTGTTTTACCGGCTGCGGCGGAGCCTCGGCCAGCTCAGGATTCTTACGCACCTGCCGCGCCGTGGGCGTGCCCGCGGCGGCCTTCCGGCCCACCATAAGATCGCGACGCATGGTCGAGACGATGCTGAAGATGAGAACCCAGAGCAGGATCAGGAACCCAAACCGCAGGGCGGTAATGGTCAGTTCGCTCATGTCACTCACGGGCGGCCACCAGTGTTGGCGGGGAGCAGGCGGAAGATGATCTTTGTCCGTCCCATCGTGATCGTGGAGCCGTCCGTCAGTTCGGTGCTGCCCGCCACTTTGTGGCCGTTGACGTAGCTGCCGTTCGTGGAGCCGAGATCCACGGCGCTGGTCACGCCGCTTTCAGTGCGGATCTCCAGGTGACGCCGTGAGACGCCTGTGTCATCAACCAGGATGTCAGCCTCTGAGGAGCGCCCCAACACGATGGAGGGGGCATTCAGGGAGTACCGCTGGCCGTCAATGTCCAGGACGGGCTGGAGCCGGACCGGCTGCCGGGTGGGGGCTGCCGGGAGGTTGGGCCTGGGCGCCGGGGCACCGGGGGAGCCGGCGGACTTCTCGGTTGATGAGGCAATTTCGAAGTCGCCGGCTCGCAGTTCCTCCGCGCGGCGGAACGAGATCCGGACGGGCCCCTGCAATGTGTAGCCCTGGCTGCGGACGTGGTTGATGACAACATCGCACAGTTCCTCAGCGAGCGGAGTACCCCACTCCTGGGCCCTGGTGAAGTCGCTTTCACTGAGCTGGACGTCAAATACGTTCGGGGCTAGTGTGCGGCCGGCCGAAACAGCGAGCGACTTGTGGTCCAGTTCGCGGCGGAGGCGGCTGGCGATTTCAACGGGTTCCACCTCGGCCCGCGASCCGGTGGAGAAGACRCCKCGGACGGCCTTTTCGATGCCACGCTCRACCTTGTCCAGCAATCCCATGGTCCTTCTCCTTTCCCCCCGGCTGCGGGGCAGTATTCGTTCCGGAACTCAACCAGCAGCGCAGGTAAGTACGCGGTGCTCCGCCATGCAGCGGCAGGCACTACTACATCAGATACTACTGGGCAGGCCTGAGAATGACCTTAATCCCCAACGGCCGGGCCACCGGAAAAGTTCAGTTTCCGGCGTCAGGAGCTGTGTTTGTGCGGCAGGCGTTCAAGCCCTCCGGACGTCAATTAGTGTTTTGCCGCTGATGTCCGTTATGCTTGATCTCGCTGCTTTTACAAGGTTGCGGATCGGGGAAACCCGCCGTGATTCGAGGAAAAGAAGTTGCGCGCGAGTGGCGGAACGGCAGACGCGCTGGCTTCAGGTGCCAGTGTCCGAAAGGGCGTGGGGGTTCAAATCCCCCCTCGCGCACGCAATCAACACAAAGAACCCCGGTCTTCGGACCGGGGTTCTTTTGCTTAACGCCGTGGCTGGGCACAAGCCGTGGGCCGGTGTGGCTGGCACGGCGGAAACGAGCGGAAGCCCTACGGCGAGGGGCGCACAGAAGCCTTGAACCGGCGTCGGGAATTTGCGAGGTGGCTGCGCATGGCAGCCGCTGCGGCGCTCTCATCCCCGTCAGCGATGGCAGCAGCAATGGATTTGTGTTCGTGCACCACCTGATCGAAGTGGTCCCGCGCGTAGTGCTCCACGCCGGTCATCAGCCGGGTGCGCGGCATCGCGATCATCGTCTGGCCCAGGGCGGCCAGGCAGTCTGAGTAAAAGGGGTTGCCGGAGGCCGCCGCGATGGCGCGGTGGAACTCGAAGTCGGCCTTCATCGCGTGGCCGGGATGGTCCGCACTGGAGGTGAACTGTTCCAGGGCGGTGTTGACTGCCCTGAGCTGGCGGTCTGAGTGGTTGCGGGCGGCCAGGGCGGCTGCCTCGGCCTCGACCCCCATCCGGAATTCGAGCAGATGCAGGCGGTCCTCCACGCTGGCCACGGGCCGGCTGCCCGGGACCGGCTGGTGGCCGTCGTCGGGCGGGGTCAGCGCGAAGCTGCCCCGCCCGCGTTCGGTTTCCACCAGGCCCTCGGCCTGGAGCCGGGTCAGCGCGGAGCGCACCACGGTGCGGCTGACGCTAAATTCGCCCATCAGCGCGTTTTCGCTCGGAAGTTTACCTCCGGGCTGGATGGCACCGTCCACGATGCGGGTGCGAAGCTCTGCGGTGAGGTCCGCGGTCAGGTTCCGGGTCATGCGTTCAAGATTACGCGCCGAACTCCACGGTCTCGGTGGTCCAGGCGCGGGCCTGGTCACTGAGGGTCACGCCCAGACCCGGACGGTCCGGCACGATCATCCGGCCATTCTTGGTTTCGAGGCGTTCGTTGAAGAGCGGGTCCAGCCAGTCGAAGTGCTCCACCCAAGGCTCCCGCGGGTAGGCCGCGGCGAGGTGAAGGTGGATTTCCATGGCAAAGTGCGGAGCCAGTCCCAGGCCACGTTCATCCGCCAGGGCTGCCAGGCGCAGGAACTGGGTGATGCCACCGACGCGCGGTGCATCCGGCTGGATGATGTCGCAGCCGTTGGCGTTGATGAGGCCCTTGTGTTCGGCCACAGAAGCGAGCATTTCGCCGGTGGCGATGGGGGTGTCCAGGACGTTGGCCAGGTGGGCGTGGCCTTCAAAGTCGTAGGCGTCCAGCGGCTCTTCGATCCAGATGAGGTTGAACTGCTCCAGCTGGCGGCCCATGCGCAGGGCGGTGGCGCGGTCCCACTGCTGGTTGGCATCCACCATCAGCGGGACGTCCCAGCCGATGTGTTCGCGGATGCCAGCTACGCGGCGGAGGTCCTCAGCAGTGTCCGGCAGGCCCACCTTGATCTTGATGCCGCCGATGCCTTCTTCGAGGAGGATGGTGGCGCGGGCCTTGACCTCGTCGAGGGTGGCGTTGAGGAAGCCGCCGGAGGTGTTGTAGGTCTGGACGGAGTCGCGGTAGGCGCCGAGGAACTTGGCCAGTGACAGGCCGGCCCGCTTGGCCTTGAGGTCGTAAAGGGCAATATCGATGGCGGCGAGGGCCTGGGTGGCCACGCCCGAACGGCCAACGGAGGCGCCCGCCCACAGCAGTTTGGTATAGATCTTTCCGATGTCGTTGGGGTCCTCACCGATGAGTCCCTCGGCCACTTCTTTGGCGTGGGCATACTGGGCGGGGCCGCCGGCGCGCTTGGAGTAGCTGAAGCCGATGCCGCTGTGACCAAGCTCGGTGGTGATTTCGGCGAACAGGAACACCACTTCAGTCATGGGCTTCTGCCGGCCGGTGAACACCTTGGCATCGCTGATGGGGACGGCCAGCGGGAGCCGGGCGGTGGAAAGTTTGACGTGCCGGATGAAGTCGACGGTACTCATGGGGCTCCTAGAGAGGGAAGGGCAACATTGCCTCTACTTATAGTATAAGTAGATCACTTGTATTACAAGAAGGCCGCCGGGAGAGAACTACCCCACCAGCCAGGCAACCACCACCAGCGCCCCCACGCTGAGCACCGTGGTGCACAGGATGACGTCGCGGGCCACCGTCATGCCGCGGCCGTAGGGGGAGGCGAAAAGGAACACGTTCTGGGCGGTGGGAAGCGCGGCCATGATCACGCTGGCGAGGAGGTGCTGCCCCTCGAGCCCAAAGACAAACCGGCCCAGCGCCCACACAATAAGCGGCATGCCGGCGATCTTGAGGAAGGTGGCCACCAGGGCTTCGGTACGGCCGTCATCCTTCTGCAGCGGCGCCCGGCCGGCGAGGGACAAGCCGAAGGCCAGCAGGACCATCGGCACGGCCCCGCCTGCCAGCATGTCGATGGGCTTCTGCAGCAGGTCCGGCGCAGTCCAGCGGGTCAGTGCCACCACCACGCCCAGGGCTGAGGCGATGATCATAGGATTCGCGAAGGGCTGGAGCAGCATCTTCTTCCATGAAACTTTGGCACCGGAAGCCATCCCCATCACGGTGAGGTAGAACGGCGCCATCACCAGGAGCTGCACGAGCAACACGGGCGCCACGTGCTGGGCCGTTCCCACCGCATAGAGGGAAACGGGGATGCCGATGTTGTTGGCGTTGGCGTAGCTGCTGGCCATGGCCCCGACGGCGGTCTCCGCCACCGGGCGCCGGAAGAAGAGGAAGCTGGCCAGGCAATAGAGAAGCCCCACTATCGCCGCAGAGAGCAGCGCGAGCGGGGCGTCTGTGCCGAGTGCGGCCCGGATATCGCTGCCGGCTACCACGGTGAAAAGCAGTGCCGGGTTGGTGACGTAGTAGGCGGTGCGGGTCAGGGCACCCTGGACCTCAGGCCCCAAAATCCGCAGCCGGGCGGCAAGGAAGCCCACAAAAATGACGGCGCAGACGATCAGGATTCCGGAGACAACGCCGCCCACAGCCGCACCCTTCTTTTTAACTGCTGGAGTTCCGCACGGCCGTCTCGTCCGTAAGGAAGGAGGTCCAGCCGTGCGGAACTAGTTCGTCTTGCTGCGCGCCGGGACTAGCGCACCAGGCATGGCCGCTTGGGGTCGAAGGACCAGCCGTCCACGTAGTACTGCATGCCAACGCTGTCGTCCCGGGCGTCCAGGCCGTGCTGCAGGTACAGTTCGTGGGCCCTGTCCAAGGCGGCCCGGTCCAGTTCCACACCCAGCCCGGGAGCGGAGGGCACCGCGATGGCCCCGTCGCGAATCTCCAGCGGGTTCTTCGTCAGCCCCTGTCCGTCCTGCCAGATCCAGTGGGTGTCCAGCGCGGTGATCTCGCCCGGCGCGGCCGCGCCGGTGTGGGTGAACATGGCGAGGGAGATGTCGAAGTGGTTGTTCGAGTGCGATCCCCAGGTCAGGCCGAACTCGTTGCACAGCTGCGCCACCCGGACTGAGCCGGACATGGTCCAGAAGTGCGGATCGGCCAGCGGAATATCGACGGCGTTGCTGCGGATGGCGTGCGACATCTCGCGCCAGTCCGTGGCGATCATGTTGGTCGCGGTCTTCAGCCCCGTGGCACGACGGAACTCAGCCATCACCTCGCGGCCGGAGAACCGTCCCTCGGCACCGCATGGATCCTCGGCATACGCCACCACACCCTGCATCCGCTTGCCGAGGCGGATGGCCTCCTCCAGGAGCCAGCCGCCGTTCGGGTCAAGGGTCACCCGCGCGTCCGGGAAACGCTCGTGCAGGGCCGTGACCACATCCACTTCGTCGTCTCCGGACAGCACGCCGCCCTTGAGCTTGAAGTCGCTGAAGCCGTACCGCTCCTGCGCTGCTTCAGCCAGCGCCACCACTGCCTCCGGTGTCATGGCCTCCTGCCGGCGCAGCCTCTCCCAGCGGTCCGACGGCGCGTCCTCCACCAGGTAGGGAAGGTCGGTCCGGGCGTGGTCACCAATAAAGAAGAGGTATCCGAGCATGGGGACCGAGGTGCGCTGCTGCCCGTCACCGAGCAGTTCCGCGACGGGGACGCCGAGGAACTGGCCGTGCAGGTCAAGCAGGGCGGACTCGACGGCGGTGACGGCGTGGACCGTGGTGCGCAGGTCGAACGTCTGCAGGCCGCGGCCGCCGGCGTCGCGGTCGGCGAACTCTGCTGCAACCTCGCGCAGCAGCGACCGGTAGCGCGCCACCGGCTTGCCGTTGATCAGGACGCCTGCTTCCTCGATGGTGGCCATGATCTTCTCGCCGCCTGGTACCTCGCCGAGGCCGGTGCGGCCCTCGGAGTCGGTAATGATGACCACGTTGCGGGTGAAGAACGGGCCGTGCGCGCCGCTCAGGTTCATCAGCATGCTGTCGTGGCCGGCTACCGGGACCACCTCAACGTGCGAAATAACAGGCTGCGTGCTCACGCGCTGACCCCTGCATCTGCGGCAACAACGGTGCCGTCAACGCGCCGGTTAAGCTGCCAGGGGTTGCTGTCCTGCAGCGGAGTGGGCAGCAGCTCCTGGGGCAGGTTCTGGTACGCCACGGGCCGCAGGAACCTGTTGATGGCGAGGGTGCCCACCGAGGTGGTCCGTGAATCCGAGGTGGCCGGGAACGGGCCGCCGTGGACCATCGCGTGGCCCACTTCAACGCCGGTGGGCCAGCCGTTCACAATGATGCGTCCCACCTTCTGCTCCAGTGCGGGGATCAGGGGCGCCGCCGTCGCGTAGTCCGCCTCGGTAAGCTGCAGCGAGGCGGTGAGCTGGCCCTCGAGCCGGCCGACGGCCTCGATCAGTTCTTCCACCGAGGAGTAGCGGATCACCAGCGACGCGGCGCCGAAGATCTCCTGGTGCAGGACGTGGTTGGTGACGAAGTCCCTGACCTGGGTGCCGAAAATGGCGGGGGCGGGGGCGTTTTTGGTGGGGCCTGCGGTGCCCTGCCCAACGACGGTGACGCCATCCGCGGAGCCCAACGCCTCGGCGCCGGCGTTCCAGGATCCGGCGATGCCTTCGGTGAGCATCGTCTGTCCCGCGCAGGCGGAAACGGCGCGTCCGACGGCGGCAGCAAATTTGTCGCCCAGCTCGCCTGCGGGAGCGAACAGGAGTCCGGGAGACGTGCAGAGCTGCCCTGAACTGCCGGTCACGGCGGTGACGTAGGCGGCGGCAAGGCCGTCAATCTGTTCGGCCGAGCCGCTGAGGGCGCCCTCGAACACAAACACCGGGTTCAGCGACGACATTTCCGCGTACACGGGGATCGGCTCCGGCCGGGCCGCGGCGGTGCGCATCAGCGCGATACCTGCGGACTGCGAGCCGGTGAAGCCCACGGCCTTGATGGCGGGGTCGGCCACGAGGGCCTGGCCGATGCTGCTGCCGGGGCCGTAGATCAGGGAGAAAACGCCCGGGTGCAGGCCGGCATCGGCAACCGCCTTGGCGATGGCCTGGCCAACCAGTTCGCCGGTGCCGGGGTGGGCGTTGTGTGCCTTGAACACCACCGGGCAGCCCGCGGCGAGGGCGGACGCAGTGTCTCCTCCCGCCGTCGAGAAGGCCAGCGGAAAGTTGCTCGCGCCGAACACGGCCACGGGGCCGAGCGGGATCTGGCGCTGGCGGATGTCGGCGCGCGGCAGGGGTGTGCGTTCCGGCAGGGCCGGGTCCACGCGCACGCCGCGGAAGTCGCCCTGGCGGACCACGTTCGCGAAGAGCCGCAGCTGGCCGGTGGTGCGGGCCCGTTCACCCTGCAGCCTGGCGGCGGGCAGCCCGGTCTCCTGGCCGGCGCGGATGATGAGCTCATCGCCGATCGCCTCGATGTTGTCCGCGATGGCGTCCAGGAACGCTGCGTGGGCTGCGGGGTCCAGCGTGCTGAAGGAGGGGTAGGCAGCCGCGGCGGCGGAGGTCGCCGTCGTGAGCTGCTCTTCGGTGATCAGCGAATACGCGGGCTGGAGCTGCTCGTTCGTGGCGGGGTTGAAGCCGAAGGCTGTTTTGCCGCCGCCGACGACGGTCTGGCCGGCGATCAGGGAATGTCCGGTGAGTGTCACTGTGGTTGCTCCTTGGAGAGGGTGGATCAGGAGATGTTGTCGATGAGGGCTTTGAGGTCCGCCTGGTCCTGGGGCGCCAGGTTCTGCAGCGGCGGGCGGACTCCGCCGACCGAGCGGCCGATGGCGTCCAGTCCGCCCTTGACGATGGACACAGAGTAGCCTTTCACGCGGTCGCGGATGTCCAGGTACGGGATGACGAACTCGTTGAGCTTCTTGTTCACGGCCACTCGGTCGTTGTTGCGGACGTCCTGGTAGAAGTCCAGCGCGAACTGCGGAACGAAGTTGTACATGGCGCTGGAGTAGGTGCTCATGCCCAGCTGCAGCAGCGGGAGGGCGAACGTCTCAGCAGTGGGCAGGCCGCCCAGGTAGAACAGGCGGTCGCCGAGCTTGGCGTAGACGCGGGCATCGTGTTCGAGGTCGCCCACGCCGTCCTTGAAGCCAATGAGGTTCTCGTGGCGGTCAGCGAGTGTGGCCACCGTGGTGTCCTTGTAGATGGCGTTCGCGCGGTTGTAGATGATGACGCCCAGCGAAGTGGCGCTGCAGATGGCGCTGACGTGGTCAACCAGGCCGGCCTGGTCGGCTTCGGTCAGGTACGGCGGGAGGAGCAGGAGGCCGTCGGCGCCAGCGGCCCCGGCGGCCTGGGCATTCTCGATGGCCTGTGCGGTGGAACCGCCGGCGGAGGCCAGGACGGGGACAATGCTGCCGACTTCGTCGACGGCGGCACGGACCACGCGCTCGGATTCCGCGGGGGTGAGGGAAAAGCCCTCGCCGGTGCCGCCTGCTGCGAAAAGGCCCGCCACCGGGAAGCTGGCCTGCCAGGCGAGGTGCTTGCGGTAGCTCTCCTCGTCGAACTGCAGGTTGGCGTCAAAAGCGGTCACCGGGAAAGACAGCAGGCCTTCCTTGAGGGTGTCTGCCAGTTCCTGCGGGGTGTACTTTGCCACGATGTTGTCCTCTGTCTGAGCGCCGCGTGATGGGTGCCGCGCGGTTGATGTGGATTCCTGTTCAGGTTAGGCAGAGGACATTATGCCTGTCCAAGTGCTTTTCTGTATCCGGTGATACCAAGAGGGTATTGAATGACGACGGCGACGCTTGCTATTCGATGCGGAACTCCAGGTCCTGAAGCAGGCGGCGCAAGGCGGGGTTGACCACCTTTCGGTTCCAGATGGCGTGGAGCTCCACCGGCTGTTCGCTTTCCATTCCCGCCAGGGGCAGGAACTCGACGCCCTTGATGGCCAGCAGCGTGGCCGAGTGGGGAACGAATGCGACTCCCCGCCGGGCGGCCACCAGGGAAACCATGGTGAGGATCTGGCTCACCGTGTGGATCACGTTGGCGTGCTGGATGGGGAACGTCCTGACCACAAGATCGTAGAAATACGTCGCCATGGTGGGTGAGTGCATGATGAGTGGCTCGCCGCTGAAGTCCGAATCCTCGATAGGGCGGGTGAGATCCGCGAGGCGATGGTCGCTGGGCACCGCCAGCATCATGGATTCCTTATATAGCAGGTGTGAATCGAAGATCTCCCGGTCGAAGGGTGGCCTGGCGAGGCCCAGATCGAGCCCGCCGGTGAGGAGGCCCTGGATCTGCTCGCCGGTGACGAGTTCCTGCAGGTCGATGTCCACGTCCGGGATGATTTCAGTGATCTCCTCCAGCAGGGGGCCCAGGATGCTGAAGCCGCTGGCCGCGGTGAAGCCCACGCGCAGGTGGCCAGAGCGGCCGGTGGCGATGCGTCGGGCGGTGACGGGCGCGCGGTTCGCCAGGGCCATCAGCCGCCTGGCCTCCTCAAGGAACGCTTCGCCGGCCGGGGTGAGCTGCACCTTCCGGTTGTCGCGCTCCAGCAGTTCGGTACCGATGATCTTTTCCAGCTTCTGGATCTGCCGGCTGAGTGGAGGCTGGGTCATGTTCAGGCGTTCCGCAGCCCTGCCGAAGTGGAGTTCCTCAGCGACGGCAATAAATCCGGCCAGTTGGTCGAAGGTAAACATGATGCCTTCCGGGTATCACCTGATGCTTATTAGGGTTTAGACATGCATCATAACGGCTCCCTACACTCGACTAGCGAGCCCAAGTGATTCGGTTCACACGCCCCGGGATCCGCCCCGGAAATTCTACGAGGAGTCCCAATGACGCACTTCCCCGCCCGCCGCACCGTCCTCGGAGCGGCGTCCGCCCTGACGCTCCTGGCCCTGACCGCCTGCGGAAACGTGGCCGGCGGCCCCGCCGATTCGTCCAAGTTCCCCACCGGCCCCGTCAACCTCACAGTGGGCCAGGCAGCCGGCGGCAGCACCGACCTGATCGCGCGTGCCCTGGCCGAAGGCGCCTCCAAGAACCTCGGCAAGCCCGTCCCAGTGGTCAACAAGCCCGGTGCAAACGGCGCACTGGCCACCAAGGAAGTCGCCGGAAAGGCGGCAGACGGCCAGGAACTGGTCCTGCTGACCGCATCCCTTATTACCATCACGCCTTTGGCGGTCAGCGCCAGCGAAGCCGTCAACGTCGACGACCTGGACATCATTGCCGGCCTGTCCCAGGACGACTACGTCCTGGTGGCCAGCCCCGGCTCGGGGTTCAAGAGCTTCAAGGACGTGACCGGCGCGGGCCGCAACATCACCTTCGGCACCACTGGTGTTGGCACCGGAAGCCAGCTGGCCCAGAAGGTGCTGTTCAAGCAGGCCAACGTGCAGGGCACCGACGTTCCGTTCGACAGCGGCAAGCCGGCCCTGACGGCGGCCCTGGGCAACCAGGTTGAGCTGACCACCATCCAGCTTGGTGAAGCGATGCCGCAGATCGCGGCGGGGAAGGTTGCCCCGCTGCTGGTGTTCTCCGAAGACCGCACCACCTTCCTGCCGGACACCCCCACTGCCAAGGAAGCCGGCTACGACGTTCCGGTGGCCCAGTACCGTGCGGTCGCTGCCCCCAAGGGCACCCCGCAGGACGTGAAGGACAAGCTTCTCGCCTCATTCCAGGAGACGTTCAAGACGGACTCCTACAAGGAATTCAACAAGAAGAACATGCTGACCCCCAAGGAAATCTCCGGTGAGGAAGTCGTCAAGGAGTGGAAGGGCTACGCAGCCAAGTACAAGGAGCTCGTGGAGAAGTACCAGATCAGCCTGAGCGGAAATAAGTGATTCCTGTGAAGGAAACACCCACAAAGTCGGCCGTTCTGGAGGACGCCGCCGAGATGGACGACCTGACGCCGGAGCAGCTTGCCGCCCAGTGGGAGGAAGAAAAGCCCCCGGCGGCAGGGGCCCTGGCCAACGCAGCCTCCTCGCTGGTGGTCCTCGGAGTGGGGATCGCCGCCGTCGTCCTGTCCCTGGCGATGGGCCTGGGCACCCCGGCCAGCCCGCAGCCCGGCCTCTGGCCGTTCATCATCAGCTGCGTCATGGTGGCCCTGGGACTGTTCCAGCTGATCGCCGGCCGGCACAACCGGGACGCGGAGAAATTCACCCGTATGTCCACGGCTCCGCTGACCGGCCTGGTGACCCTCGCCGCCATGGTGGCCCTGATGCCGCTCATCGGCTTTGAAATTCCGGCCCTGGTGCTGTGCGTCATCTGGATGCGCTTCCTGGGCGGCGAAACCTGGCGCTCCACCGTCGTTGTCAGCGCAAGCGTGGTCATTGCCTTTTATGGCATCTTCGTCCTTGCCCTCGGCACCTCCATTCCCCACCTCTTCTAGGAGAACCCGTGGATTTTCTGAATCCCGTCATTAACGGATTTGCGGTGGTCCTGGAGCCGACAAACCTCCTGTACTGCCTGATCGGCGTTGTCATCGGCATGCTGATCGGTGTGCTGCCCGGACTGGGGCCCGCGGCAACTATCGCCATTCTGCTTCCGCTCACCTACAACGTTGAGCCCGTCACGGCCATCATCATGCTCGCGGGCATCTTCTACGGTGCCCAGTACGGCGGCACCATTACCTCGGTGCTGCTGCGGCTCCCCGGCGAAGCGTCCTCCGTGGTCACCGTCTTCGACGGCTACCAGATGGCCAAACAAGGCAAGGCCGGCACGGCGCTGGGCCTGGCGGCCATCGGTTCCTTTATTGGTGGCACTGCCTCCATCATCGGCCTGACCTTCCTGGCCCCCGTTGTGGCGAGCTTCGCCCTGGACTTCGGGCCGCCGGAATATACCGCGCTGGCCCTGTTGGGCATCCTGCTGGTGGCCACCATCAGCAACGGGTCAAAAGCCAAAGCGCTCATCGCCGCGGCCCTGGGACTTCTGCTCGCCACTGTTGGCCGGGACATCTTCACCGGCGAAAGCCGCTTCACCTTCGGCAACCTGCAGCTGGCGGACGGCATTGACTTCGTGCCCATCGCGATGGGTCTCTTCGGTCTCGGCGAGATCCTCTACAACTTGGAGGAGCGGCACCGGGCCGCGAAGGCGCCGTCGAAAGTTACCAACGTCTGGCCGTCCCGGAAGGACCTGAAGCACGCATCCGGTGCAATTGGCCGCGGCTCGGTGCTGGGCTTCTTCCTGGGGATCCTTCCGGGCGGCGGTGCGACCATCGCTTCGATGGCTTCCTACGCCATGGAGAAGAAGCGCGCCAAGCAGCCGGAACGGTTCGGCAAGGGCGCACCCGAGGGAGTGGCAGGGCCGGAAACAGCCAACAACGCCGCAGCGACGTCGTCGTTCATCCCGCTGCTGACCCTCGGCATCCCCGCCAACGCCACTATGGCGCTGATGTTCGGTGCACTGCTGATCCAGGGCGTCACCCCGGGCCCGCAGCTGGTGGAGCAGAACCCGGAGCTCTTCTGGGGCGTGGTGAACTCGATGTACATCGGCAACATCCTGCTGCTGATCATGAGCTTGCCACTCGTGGGCATCTTCGTGAAGATCCTGCGGGTCCGGGCAGCGATCTTGGCACCGGTCACGGCGCTGATCACGCTGCTGGGCGCATACACCATCAACAACAGCATGTTCGACGTGACGCTCGTGGTGGTCTTCGGCATCGTGGGCTACCTCATGAAGAAGTTCGGCTTCGAGCCCGGACCGCTGGTGCTGGCTTTCGTGCTCGGTGAGCTGCTGGAAAGCTCCATGCGGCGCTCCCTGCTGGTGTTCGGCGGTGATCCGACAGGCTTCTTCGGCCGGCCCATCTCGGCCACGCTGCTGGTGGTGTTCGTCCTGGTAGCCGTCCTGCCGGTCATCCGCGGCGCCGCAGCCAAGCGCAAAGTCTCCACTGAGGCAGCCCCGGCCGCCCCAGCAGCCCCGGCATCCGCAGAAATCAAGGAGAAGGTATGAGCATCATCGTTGGATTCGTCCCCACCCCCGCCGGGGAGGCCGCCCTGGTGGCGGGCATCGCCGAGGCCACCCTCCGGAAGGAGGACCTGGTGATCGTCAATTCGGCCCGCGAGGGAGCCCTCGTGGACAAGTCCGTGGCGCCGTCGGACCTGCTGGCAGACGCCGCCCGCCGGGCCGAGGACGCCGGGGTCACCACAACGGTGATGCAGCCCCCCTACCTGAACGACCTGGCCGATGAGTTCCTGGAGGTGGCACGCGAGGTGGACGCGTCCCTGATTGTGATCGGACTGCGGCACCGTTCCCAGGTGGGCAAGTTCATCCTCGGCAGCCACGCCCAGCGGATCCTGATGCAGGCTGACCGGCCGGTGCTCGCAGTCAAGGCCGGCAAGTCCCACTTCTAGGTAGAAAAGAAGCATGCTTACCAATAGGCTGGCGGGGGGAACTTCCCCGGTTGGATCAGAACGAGGTGAGAGCATGACGGAGACTGAGAACATCAGCAAAGTTACGGACATCATCAACGATTCCCACATCGGAATGTTGACCACCATCAACGAAGAGGGCGCCCTGGTCAGCCGCCCGCTCGCCGTCCAGGAAGTTAAGGATGACGGCGATCTGTGGTTCTTCACAGGACAGGGCACCTCGCAGGTGGCTCACGTCCAGGCGGATCCGCGCGTCAATGTTTCCTTCGGAAAGCGCACCGAGTGGGTGTCGGTGGCAGGCACCGCCGAGGTGATCACCGACCGGGCCAAGATTCACGAGATGTGGAACCAGACTGTCGAGGCCTGGTACCCGGACGGGCCGGACACTCCTGAGGTGTGCCTGCTCCGCGTGGACTCGGACTCCGCGGAATACTGGACCAGCCCTGGCGGGACCGCAGCCACGGTCCTCCAGTGGGTGAAGTCCAAGGTGACGCACAGTCGAATGAGTGTCGGCGAAAGCGGCACCGTAGAGCTCTAAGCGTTCCGCTTCGCTTGCTGCGCGGCCCTACTGCCGCGCAGCAAGCGTGGCGAGGACGGCGGGCAGCAGCACGTCATTCCGCCCCCAGAGCGGGTCCAGGATTTCCACGTACCAGGAGTCGGCGAGCAGCAACGCCAGGGTTTCGTTGGTTTCCTCCGCCCAGTCCTGGATCTGCTCCTCGTCCACCGGGTTCTCACTGGAGCCAAGGACGGTGACCACCTCGCCGCCGTCGAGCGTGACGGGGATGGCGGCACTGCTGGCCTCGCCGGGGGCATGGGCCACCGTCACCAGTTCCGTGCGGGTTGACAGGGCGAGAAGATCCGCGGCCACTTCGGCGCTGCAGAATCCCGTGACGTACTGGCGCTGCGCCGAGTCTTCAGAACGCAGGCCGGGCTGGGATTCCTTCGTGAACAGCCCGTTCCCGTTGAGGGCAGCAAGTTCGACGGCGATGGTTTCGGTTTCGTCGTCGTACCGGACAGTGAAGGTGGCGGCCTGGTATTCGCTGTGGCCCTCCAGCCAGCGCGCCGTCAGTTCACCGGCGGCTTCAAGGGTGACAGCCTGCCGCCAGGCCCCCTTGTCCTCCAGGCGCCTGCCGAACTGGTCACGGATGTCCGCTTCTGTAGGTTCCATCCTCGGATGCTACGGCGCCCCGCCGCCGGACTCCAGCGGCGGCGACACAGCAGTTAACTTCGCGCGGCCGGGATCCCCGCGGCCTGCTCGGCGGCGGTGAGGGCAGAGGCAAAGCGTGCGACGGCGGGGACGTACCCTTGGTGCCGATCGGCCCGCAACTGCTCAGCCTCCCGCATGGCTTTGATCAGTGCCGAGGTTTCAGGAAGCCGGACATCCGTCATGGCCGGATAGTCGATGCAGCTGGCGGGATCCAGTTCGTAGTGGCGCCAGCGGGCCAGCAGTGTGTCGTGCTCAGCCTGCGCGGCCGTGTAAACGGGCTGGTCCTGCCGTTGCTGCCGGAGCCTTGAGTGCCAGGCCGTGATCCGCGGGCTGGTTCGGTATGCCGCCACGCCCGCGCCGGCACCCAGCACTGTGAGCACGGCGCCGGACCAGGGTGCCGCCAAAGTGGGAATCAGGATCGCCGGGAGGGCCACGGCGGATCCCATAAACACGTCCCAGAACACCGTGTCGGGGGCACTTGCTCCGGGCGCCGGCGTCGAATGGTGGTGGACAGCCAGGACGGTGGCGACCACCGCGCACACCAACACCGCACCCCAGAACAACAGCTGCAATGCTCCCACCGGAGCGGATTCTGCAAATGCCGGCACTTCGGCACCTCCCCGCATCAGGCCCGGCCCAGGATTCCGGACTCTCCTTCCATTGCATCCCCTGCGGGGGCCGGGGTCAATGGGTTGCCGGGGCGCCCGACGGGTTTCCGCTTCTGCTTCCGGCCACGGTCCGCAGCCGGGTAGCTTGGGAACATGAGACTGAAAATGTGCAGCATCCACGTCAAGGATCCCGCGGCCGCCCACACGTTCTACACCGAAACCCTCGGGTTCGAGACGCTGATGGCGATGCCCGAACACAACCTCTTCATCATCAAGGATCCGGGCGCCGACGCCAGCTCGGTGGGGCTGCTGCTGGAGCCCAGCGACAACCCGATCGGCGCGGACTACATGAACGCAGTGCACGACGCCGGGTTGCCGGCCATCGTCTTTGGCGTACCGGACGTGCAGGCGGAGTATGACCGGCTGGTGGCCGCCGACGTGAAGTTCACGGGCGAACCCACGGAGAATCCGTACGGAATCACCGCAGTGTTCGAGGACGGCTGCGGCAACCTGGTGCAGCTGCACCAGGACTGAAAAATCTTCCTGACAAAACAGAAGCTTGTTCGCGGGTCCGAGCCTTGTAGGTATGGATTCGCGAACAAGCTGAGGTTTCCCGGGACCTACTCGGCCTTCGCGCGGTCCTTTTTGGCGTCCTTCTTGGCGGCTTCGTCCTTGACGCGCTGGGCTTCGGCGCGGACGGCGGCGTGCGTGGAACGCTCGGTGACCAGCCACGCAGGGGGGGCCTGCAGCAGCGCGGTGATTTCCGCCGTCGTGAGCGCTTCTTCAACACCGCCGCGGCTCAGGCCGCTGATGGAAACGTTCAGCTTCTGGGCAACCACCGGGCGGGGGTGCGGGCCGTTGCGGCGCAGCTCCGCGAGCCACTCCGGCGGGTTGGCCTGGAGTTCGGCGAAATCGGCGCGGGAGATGGTTGAATCCTGGAACTCCTGCGGTGTTGCGGGCAGGTAGATGCCGAGTTTCTTGGCAACGGTGGCCGGCTTCATGGACTGGGAGTTTGCAGAGGTCATGCTTCAAGGGTATCCGGGCGGGCGGTACTGTGAAGACGTGCCCGCCGACAATGATTCTCCGCAGAACGCCAGCCCCTCCGAAGCCACGGAGCAGGAGGCGCCCCGGGTGCTGCGTTTCGCCTACGTGGCCGGCGTGACGCCGGGGAAGTGGATCCGCCGCTGGGAAGAGCGCGTGCTGGACATTCCGCTGGAGTCGTTTATGTCCGACGACGGCGCGCAGCTTTCCGTACTAGGCGACGGTTCCGCGGACCTCAGCTTCGTCCGGCTTCCGGTGGAGCGCGAAGGCCTCAACGTGATCCCCCTGTACGAGGAGCAGCCCGTGGTGGTGGCGCCCAAGGGGCACGAGATTTCGGTGTTTGAGGAAGTGGCGCTGGCGGACCTGGCCCAGGAGACATTCTTGGACGTGGCGGAATTGGGCGGTCCGGAAATGGCCATGCAGGTGGTGGCTTCGGGTGCCGGCCTGGTGATCCTGCCGATGTCCGTGGCCCGGCACTTCAACGTCAAGGACACCGTGGCCCGGCGCCTCACGGGCGCGCCGGTCACGGAGATCGCGCTGGCATGGCCAATCGATTCCACGGACGAGATTATCGAGGAGTTCATCGGGATTGTCCGCGGCCGGACCGCTGCCAGCTCCCGTCAGCCCTCGGCCCAGCAGGAAAAGCCCAAGAAGGAACCCAAGCCGGACCGGCGCGGACCTGCCGTCAAGAAGCCAAAGGTGGCGCAGCGGTACGCACCCAACCCGGACAAGGGCCGCGGCAAGGGGTCGCGGAAGAAGGGGAAGCGCTAGGACTGAGCCTTTACGGGCCTTGGACTACTTGGGCGAGAGATTCGCACTGGCCCGCCATCCAGCCCTCCACTCAAAAGTGTCAGCTTGGAATTCAGGGCTTTGCCAAGGTATGTCCAGGATAGGCACAACGGACCTTATTCTTACGTAGTCATCGACGGCAACCTGACGTCAGATTGGGGTGTGCCAAAACCGGCGTCTGGCACCGCGCCCGGGAAAGGGCCGTGCCTTTCTCGTCGAGTGAGGAGTTTGCTCGGTGTTCAAGTAATTCCTGCAAGTGCCGAACTAATTCCTGCAAGTGCCGAACTAATTCCTGCAAGTGCCGAACGTGGATGCGCTGCGCCGGGATAAGGGAACTCCTCCCGTCTGGTGCCGAACCGTGATGCTCTTTATGGCCCTGGTCATAGGGGCCGCGGACCGCCGATGGCCGATGGTGCAACTGGTCCGCGCCGCCCTCGTTGAGCACGAGATGCACGGCCTTCGTAACACCTTCCCCAGCATTTGACCGGAAAGGGCGCGAGTTGAACACTTGGATTTAGTCGGGCACTGCCCCAACACCAACCCGGAAAGCGGCCCACCACATCGTGCGTGGCTCTGAGGAAATACCTGCCGCCAGGTCAGGAACTGACCTCAAGTTACGCCTAATCAATTCAGGATGACCAATGAAAACCGACGATGAAGTCGTACATGCTGCTGATGCCCTCACTCGCTGGCTCAGCGGCGTCTACAACGAGACCAACG
>NZ_JBFTPV010000017.1:0-76714 GCF_056398665.1 Pseudarthrobacter sp. 01T43
TCCACAAAGAACAATGGACCATCCACACCCGAAACAACATCCCCTGGTTCACACCCCCACGCCACATCGACCCCACCCAAAAACCCCAACAAAACCACTACTTCAAACCACCCCCACCACCCCAACGCGAATAAACACCAAGGCAGCGCCAAAGAAAGCAACTGGAATGAGGCAGCCCGTCAAGGGCAACGACACTGCACCGCGCGGAATCCGGACGACACCATGAATTCGGGGAGGCAGTCCGACTACTTGACGGCGGCCAGGACAGGACCCGCCCGATCCCCCATGGCACCGTCGGCCGTAAAGCCCAAGACCTCAATCCGGACGTCCTTTTCGCGGTGCACCTCCGTAACGTTCGCGGATCGGGCCGACCCTTCGACCATGCCGGCCGGGAAGCCATCAATAGTCACCCCCCACCTGTAGACCGCCGGATCAGCAGACTCCCAACTCAATTTGACCTCACTGATCCGCCCCACCGTGGAGAGAACCTCGACGCGAACATTTGAAGGAGCCGCCAACCGCGGCTGCGACGGCGCAGTGCTGATGCGAACCGGCGTCTCCAACGTGTCAGTGCCACCGGCGATGCCGGTGACGCGCAGAATCACCACTCCCTCAAACGTCTTAACGTAAGTGTGCTTGAGTATCGGATCATTGGTGGTCCGGTCGTAGCGTCCGTCCCCGTCCACGTCCCATTCATACTTCACAACAACGCCGAGGGACCCTGATGCGTCGTAGGTAATTTCCATACCCGGCCGTGCGAAGTATCCGTTGATCGGCAATCTCGCCTCGACATCGTCAGTCTGTTTGCCCAACGGAATGGTGATCACCTGCACCGGCGCCCCCGACGCCTGCCCCGACGGCGAAGTGGCGTCTGCATGGGCCGACGCCACTTGAGTCTCGGCAGGAGCTGAAAGGACCCAGGTCTGAGGCGTCGCAGTTCCTCCCGGTACGCCCTCTGCGCAACCCGTCGCCAGGAGCGCCAGCGCCAAAAGTATTGACAGCGCCGCGGCGCGTCCGCCCGGGCGGTTGAATGCCTTCACGTTCTCCCCCCATGAATTGAACTGCTCCCAGTGGACCACAAGGACCGGCACCGGTCTACAGATGGCCGCCGGGAAAGCCGCACCTAGTCCACGCACCTTGAGCACCCCAGCCTTGGCCCTTAAATGCCGAAGTCCCGGCTGGAACAAAGGGTTCCAGCCGGGACTGTGGTGACCACTCGCCGTCGTACGCTCCTGCGAGAGGACCGGGTCCCCTCAAGGGGGACCGGACGGATGCATCGGTGTGCTGTCTAGCTGATGGCGGACTTCATCTCGTCCACGGCCTTCTTGCCGGCGTCGTCCGTTGACAGGCGGTTGAAGAGGACCTCGGAGGTGTAGCGCTTGACGATTTCCTGGATCGCGCCCGCGCCCTTCGGCGGCGGAGCCGGAGCCTCGCCGAGCTCATCCTTGATCTGATCAATAAACTTGACCACCTTGATGTCAGCGGGGGTCAGCTTGGGCTCAATGGCTGCCCGGACGTCGGAGTTCGGGTACACGCCGCGGTCCGCCAGCAGTGCCGCGCCGGCCTTTTCGCTGTTGGTCAGGAAGTTGATGAACTTGGCGGTTTCCTCAGGGTGCTTGGTGCGGGACGAAGCGGACCAGAACTGGGACGCCTTGTACCAGAGCTTGGCGTCGGCGGCCTTGCCTGTGGTGGACGGGAACCGGAGGATCTGCAGCTCCGAGCCGGCGGCCTTCTCCAGGGCCGGCAGTTGGTTGGACCACCAGAACGCGAGCCCGTTCTTGCCGGTGGCCAGGCCACTCTGGTCAAGCGGTGCAGCCTCAGCTTCGACTACCTCCGAGGCCGTAGGCACAGCCTTCTTCTCACTAAGGGCCTTCAGGTTAGCCCACCACTCGGCGATGTCGCGCGGCTCGAAGCCCAGCTTGCCGTCGTTGGTGTAGAGGGTTTTGCCATTCTGCCGGAGCCACACTCCCAGCGACGCCTCGTCGGTGCCATAGGCGGCGGCGCCATACGTGCCCTTCGGCGATTTGGCCGTCACCTCGGCAGCGATGCGACCGAAGTCGTCCCAGGTCCAGGTCTTGTCGTCCGGAAGCGCGACTCCGGCGGCTTTGAACACGGCAGGGTTTGCCAGAATCGTGGCGGCATTGATGCCKGCAGCGATACCGGTCAGGCCCTTCTGGCCCTTGCCGGCGTTAAGGGCCGCCTCGTCCAGCTTGGAGGTGTCGATGTTGTACTTCGAAAGATCCAGCAGCGCACCGCGCGTTGAGTACTCGGTGATGTATTTCTCGTCCATCTGGATGATGTCCGGGGCATCATTGGCTGCGACCTGGGTGGCGAGCTTGTCCCAGTATCCGCTCCAGTCGCCGTACTCCGGCTTGATTTTGATGTTGKGGTTCTCAGCTTCAAATGCGGCGATCGCGGCCTGCGTCACCTGCGCCCGCTTATCGCTTCCCCACCAGGAGAAGCGCAGTTCAACGGGTCCGCCGTCGCTCTTAGCGGTGGCTCCCCCACCGCAGGCGCCGAGGGCCATCACGACGGCGGCTGCCGCGGCAATTACACCTGCCTTACGCATGCGGGGCCTTGGGCGGGAGGATGAATCAGCTGCCGAACCGTTCGTGCCAGCAGCGTTAGAGCGAGGGAAAAGCGGCACTGGGTACTCCGATCTTCTTTGATCTATTAAGGGAGGAATTACGTGAGAAAGCGTTTTCTGAACTTAATACTACAAGTCCACTACTTGTATGACAAGGGGTTATTTGATGCCCGTGGTGGCGATGCCCTTGATCAGGAACCGCTGCCCAAAAAGGAACACCAGGAACACCGGAAGCAGCGACACGATAGACATGGCGAACAGCGATCCCCAACTGGTGGCGGACTGCGAATCCACGAAGGCGCGCAGTGCCACCGGAACGGTGAACATGTCCGGGTCCGTCAGGTAAATAAGTGCGCCGAAGAAATCGTTCCAGGTCCAGATGAAGGTGAAAATGGTGGTAGTGGCAAGGGCCGGCACCATGAGCGGCAGGATGACCCGCAGGAAGATGCGCGGGTGGCCGGCGCCGTCGATCCTCGCCGCCTCATCCAGATCCTTGGGGATGCCGCGGATGAACTGGACCATCAGGAAAACAAAGAACGCGTCTGTCGCCAGGAGCTTGGGCACGATGAGCGGCCAGAACGTATTAACCCAGCCGATCTGCGAAAACAGGATGTACTGCGGCACGATCACCACATGGAACGGAAGCATGATGGTCAGCAGCATGATGCCGAAGAACAGCTTCTTGCCGGAGAACTGCAGCCGGGCAAACGCGTAAGCAGCCATGGAGCAGGAGATGAGATTGCCCAGGATGGACCCAATCACCACGATGGCTGAGTTCAGCATGTAATGGCCAAACGGGTGCGTCAGCGCGGACCAGCCGCCGGTGTAGTTGCTCATTTCCAGAGTGCTCAGCCAGAGCCCGGGGTCCTTGAAAATGAGGTCGTTGGGCCGCAGCGACGAAACCACCATCCACAACAAGGGGTAGATCATCAGTCCGCCGGCCAGGATCAGGATGGCGTGCTTGACCAGCGCCTTGGTGCGGGCGGAGCGGCTGAATGCAAGGGTCCCGCGGGATTCCCGGACCTTTTTGGGCTTGCGGTGGTTCGTGGGCGTACCGGCGCCGGCGTTGTTCTTGTCCGGGGCGGGCAGCGTCTCAAGTTTAGTCGTCATAGAAAACCCAATACTTTGCAGCGATGAAGTTGATGGCGGTGAACACACCGATGATGACCAGCAGGAACCACGCCATGGCGGAGGCGTAGCCCATGTCGAACTGGCCGAAGCCCTTCTGGTACAGGTACAGCGTGAAGAACATCGTGGAGTCCGAGGGGCCGCCGTTGCCGCCGGAAACGATGAACGCCTGCGTGAAGGACTGGAAGGATCCGATGATCTGGAGCACCAGGTTGAAGAAAATGATGGGGCTGAGCATCGGAAGCGTGATCCGCCAGAACTGCTGGAGCGTGCTGGCGCCGTCCACCCTTGCGGCCTCGTAATACATCACCGGAATCTGCCGGAGGCCGGCCAGGAAGATGATCATCGGTGCACCGAACGTCCAGACGTGCAGCAGGATGATTGATCCCAACGCCGTGCTCGGATCGGAAATCCAGCCCGGACCCTCGATGCCGAAAAGGGCCAGTGCCTGATTGACCAGGCCGGTGGTGCCGAAGATCTGCTTCCACAGGATGGCAACAGCCACCGAACCACCCAGCAGGGACGGCAGGTAGAACACGGAGCGGTAGAACGGCAGCCCGCGCAGACCCTTGTCCAGCACCAGTGCGATGAGCAACGCCACACCGAGCTGCAGCGGCACACCAACAAAGACGTAGGTGAACGTCACGCCCAGCGAGTTGTGCAGGCGGGCGTCGCCGAACATCCGGACGAAGTTGTCCAGCCCCGTCCATTCCGGCGGTTGCAGCAGGTTGTAGTCCGTGAAGGACAGATACAGCGACATCAGCATCGGTCCGATGGTGATGGCCACTAGGCCTACCAGCCACGGGAGCAGAAAAATGTACGCGGCCTTGTTATCCCTGCCGTTCGCCTTTTTCTCCGCTGCGGACAGCGGGCCCTTGCGCCGTTTGAGCGTGGTCAGTTCGCCGATGGCGCTCATTCCGGCACCCTGCCGTCGCCCCGGGAGTCTGCTGCGAACGTGCCCTCAGGACAAAGCCCCTCGGGACGGCGCCCCTCTGGACGAAAGTCTTCTGGACGAAAGTCTTCTGGACGGAGTCCTTCCGGACCGAGGTCTTCGAAACAGAGCCCTTCCGGGGGCAGCCCCCTGGGAATGGGATTAGCGGCCATGTGGTCTCCTTTGGTCATCGTGGCCCTCCACGTTATGTGTGATCGCTCCGGCGACGTGCATCAGCCGGCATGGATGAGTGCGCAGTCCAGGTGGGCCCGCACATCGGTTGACCGCATAACTGGGCAATCACCCGATGCGATCCAGTGCCATACCGCTTTCGGTGGCAGGCTCAGCCCGGATATGGCTAGTACTCCGACTCCGGATCCGGCCTCCCTCCCGCGGTTGTCGGGAAAGCGGTTACCTACCAAAGTAAACGGTTTCTTGACTGCTGTACAGGCCTTTGCTAATTTTTGAGAAAGCGTTTTCTGTCGAGGCATTCCGAAGACCCTCCCAGGCTCACTTCGCACTCCCTCGCGGGGTTGCTCCGCACTAAATTTGCACTTTGGAGTACACAAGAAAGGAACGCACGACGGCGTCCCCTCCTCCCAGCCCCGCTCACCGCCCAGCCACCAAGGACACTGATGACCCAGCAAACGGCCAGCCCGGCCAGCCGCATCGCCCCGGCGCCCGGCATCCCGGCCACAACGGCCCTCCCCCGCGTCGCGCTGGTAGGCGTGCACGGCTTCGGTGAGCGGCATCTGGCCAACCTTGCGCGCCTCACGGAGGACGGCGTCGTCGAGCTTGTGGCAGTTGCCGACCCCAACCCACCACAGGACGGTGCGCTCGGCGGATCCGTGGCGGTCTTCAGCAGCCTGGAGGAGTTGCTGGCGGCGGGCTCGGCACCTGACGTGGTCATTCTGGCCACGCCCATCCAGACCCACTCACCACTGGCGCTGGCCGCGCTGGCCGCCGGATCCGATGTGTACGTTGAAAAGCCTCCGGTGTCGTCCATGGCGCAGTTCCGTGACCTGCTGGCAGCCGCCGACGCGTCGGGGCGGCTGGTGCAGGTCGGATTCCAGAGCCTTGGATCACACGCGCTGCCCGCGATCCGCAACGCCGTCGAGTCCGGTGAGATCGGCGAGGTCCTCGGCCTCAGCGCCCAAGGAATGTGGGTTCGGTCCAAGGGATACTTCAAACGCTCACGCTGGGCGGGCAAACGCAGCATTGATGGCACCGACGTGGTGGACGGCGTGGCCACCAACGCGCTTGCCCATGCGGTTGCCACCGGGCTGCACGTGGCTGGCGCGCACACCGTGGCCGACGTCGCCTCGGTTGACACCGACCTTTACCGCGCCCACAACACCCAGAGCGACGATACCTCCGTGATCCGCGTCCGCACCGCCGCCGGGCAGACCCTGCTCTGCGCCCTCACATTGTGCGCACCGGAACAGCGGAGCCCCTCCGTGACGGTCCACGGCACCCTGGGCGAGATAAGGTTTTTCTACACCGAGGACGAGGTCGTCACCACCACACCGGACGGCGAGCGCCGTGAAGTCTTCGGCCGGACTGACCTGCTGGAGAACCTGCTCGCGGCACGGCATTCCCGCGCCCGGTTGCTGAGTTCCCTGGCCGATACCGGCGCGTTCACCTCGGTGCTGGAAGCCATCCGCACCGCGCAGGATCCGCAGGAAATCAGTTCCGAGCACGTCACCTGGGAGGGCAGCGGCGACGATGCGCACCCCGTCGTCCACGGCATCCCGGAGCTGATGGACCGCGCAGCCAAGGCGCAGGCCACCTTCGCGGAACTGGGCGTCCCCTGGGCCTCCAGTTTGCCGCCGGCCCGGACGTTCACCGTCGACGGCCGGCCCGTAGCTGAATACCAGGACGGCAGCCGTGTCCGCGCGGCCTCCTCGCCCCGCCCCTATCTCCACCCGGTCCGCACCCTGGCCGGGACAGTTATCACGGACCACCAGCCCCTCGATCACGTCTGGCACCTGGGCGTCGGAGTGGCCCTGCAGGATGTGGACGGCGTCAACTTTTGGGGCGGCCGCACGTACACGCGGGCCGCGGGCGAATACGTCTGGCGGCACGACCACGGCAGCATTGTCCGTACGGGGGAACAGACCGAGCGAGAGGGTCTCCTGGCGGAAACCCTCTCGTGGAACGGGCCCGACGGCGCCCCCGTCCTCACCGAACAGCGCACCTGGACCTGGGCATCAGCAGGCCCCTCCGCCTGGCGTCTCTCACTGGACTTCGCACTTTCGCCCGCTGGCGACCGGCCTGTCAGTTTGGGCAGCCCGGGTTCCAATGGCCGCGCGGGAGGCGGATACGGCGGCTTCTTCTGGCGCCTGCCTGCATGCGCCGAGGCCTCTGTCCGGGCACCCGGCGGGACCGGAGGCGCTCTTCGAGGCGAGTTGGCCGTGCACGGGCAAGTGACCCCGTGGCTCGCCTGGTCCGGCAAGTTCAACGCGAGTGAAAGTCCCGCCACGCTGGTGTTCGTCGCGGCGGAAGGTTCCACGGACCCGTGGTTTGTCCGGGTGGACGGCTACCCAGGTGTTGGCCAGTCGCTGGCGTGGGATGCGCCGGTCGCTGCTGAACCTGCCAAGCCGGTGCGGCGGAGCGTCACGGTGTATATCGCCGACGGATTTTTGAGCACCGAAGACATCCAGACCTTGATAACGAAGCTTTGACCAGACCATTGGGGAACCAGCTTATGAGCCAGACAACAACCGTAGCCACCACTCCGTCGTCGCAGCTGAACGCAGCCGCGGGCCCGGCAGGCAGCACGCGCCGCACGGCGCCCGCCTCCGCCGCGGACCGGGCCATCAAACGGCGAAGGGTCCTGGACATCCTTGACGCCAAGGGCGAGGACTCGTTGCTCCTGACCACGCACACGGCGCTGACCTGGTACCTCGACGGCAGCCGGGTGCACATCAGCCTCGCGGGCGATCCCATTGCCGCGCTGCTTGTGGACCGGGATGGCGACCACCTGGTGACGTTCAACAACGAGGCCGGCAGGGTGGCCGCCGAGGAGCTCCCCGCTGGAGTCTCCCTCCATTCCGTGCCCTGGTACGGGAACCTGCACGAGGCCGCTGCCGCCGTCGGGCGTTCCTCGGTTGCTGGTTCGGGCGTCCCGCTGGCCGAGGCCGCAGTGGCAACCGAACTGAGGGCCGCCCGTCAGCAGCTGCTTCCGGCCGAGAGCGCACGCTACGCCCGCCTCGGTGCGGAACTTGCAGGCATGCTGACCGACGTCCTGTCCAACGCACGGCCGGACACCACCGAATTCGAGCTCGTGTCCGCGCTGGCGGGCAGAGTTGTGGCCGCGGGCGCTGAGCCACTGGTGCTGTTGTGCAACGGCAGCTCCCGCAGCGAGTTCCGCCACCCGCTGGCCACGCACGCTCCGCTGGGCCGCCGCGCCATGGCGGTGGTGTGCGCGCGCCGGGACGGCCTGGTTGCCAACATCACCCGCTGGGTAAGGTTCGACGGCGGGACCCCCGGAGAGCGCGACGCGGAGTCCCGGATCGCTGCCGTTGAGGCGGACATCTTCGACGCGACGGTGCCGGGCGTCCGGCTGGACCACATCTTCGGTGAGCTCAAGGCAGCCTACGTCCGCCACGGTTTCGGCGCGGAACAGTGGGAGCAGCACCACCAGGGCGGGCCTGCCGGCTATGCGGGCCGTGATCCCCGGGTCACCGCAGCGGTCACCGATACCGTGGTGCTGAACCAGCCGTTCACGTGGAACCCGTCGGGCCCCGGGGTGAAGATCGAGGACACGGTGCAGCTCACCGAGTCGGGCGTGAAAGCCCTGACCGTGGACGAGCGCTGGCCGGTCTCGGCCGTGAACGGCCTGCAGCGGCCGGTGACGCTTCAGCTGTAGCTCATCCCTCTACCTGCAGGGGACCTCGGCGAACCCCCACTCACTACCTGCACACCGGGACCAGTGGCCGGGCTTCAACGGGAGCCGAACACGAAGCGCTCCCGCAGTCTGTGACTGCGGGAGCGCTTTTTCGTTGAAGCGGCATCGACTGCGAGAGCGTTTGGCGTACATCGACATTATGTGCGAGAGGGTTTATCCGGGTGGTCGGTAAACCGGAAGCCCAGTCCCGGCTGGTTGGTGACGGTGAGGCGGCTGTTGCTGAAACGGACCGGCGACGGCCCGGCAAGGATGCCGAGTTGTTCGAAGGAGGCATCCTCGACGTCCTCCACCAGGGTGGGCTCGGCCAGGGTGAGCGCCAGCTGGCCGGAAAGCTCCGGCAGCAAATGCGGCATGACCCGGATGCTGTTGGTCCGCGCCAGCTCCACGATCCGCCGGAACGGCGTAATGCCGCCGACCCGGATGATGTTGGGCTGGATGATGTCCACCGCCTCCGCGTCAATGAAATCGCGGAAGCGGTAGATGGTGTGCAGGTTTTCGCCGAGGGCGATGGGCACCGGCGAATGCTTCCGCAACCTGCGGTATGCCCAGAGGTCGTCCGCCCGGATGGGCTCTTCGAGCCACTCCAGTCCGTACTCCCCGAGCACGTCCAGCGCCCTGAAAGTGGTGGGCAGGTCCCAACGCTGGTTGGCGTCGATCATAAGCTTGCCGTCCGGGCCGAGCACTGACCTGACAGCTGCCACCCGCTCCGCGTCCTCGCGGATGTCGGGCCTGCCCACCTTGATCTTGACGGCCCGGTGTCCGGCGACAACCCAGCGTTCGGTCTGGGCCACCAGTTCCGCAAGGGTGTAATGCAGGTTCACACCGGACCCGTACACCTCGGCGGACTCCTGGCGTTGACCCAGCAGGCCGGTGACTGACGTGCCGGCCAGGCGTGCCTGGAGATCCCAGAGGGCCAGGTCGACGCCGGCCATCGCGATGGTGGTCAGTCCCCCGCCGCCGGCCTCATGCAGGCGTTTCCACAACGCATCCCACACCACCTCGGGGTTGGCGGGCAGCCCCATGATGAAAGGTGCGATGTCGTAGTCGAGGAGGGCCTTGACTGCCTGCGGGCCGATGGTGGGCGTCCAGGAAAAACCATGCCCCGCGCCGCCGTCGTCCGTTCTTACCTCCGTGACGAGCACATGGTTTTCCGGTGCCTCCACTCCCCAACTGCGCCGCAGCGGGACGGTCAGCAGCCGGGTGGACAAGCCTGCAATCAGCGGGGCAGTCCGGACGGCTTCCGTGACGGCGACGGGCGCACTCATCAGCGGCCGGCCAGCTCGTAGCCCCTGGCCAGGATGGACTTCAGCTGGACCATCTGGTCATCCGTGGGGTCCGTCAGCGGCGGCCGGACCGAACCAACAGGGAGTCCGCTGAGCCGCAGGCCGGCCTTGACCAGGGAGACGCCGAAGCCCGGCGTCTGGTCGCGCAGCCGCACCAGGGGTGCGTAGAAGCCTTCCAGCAGGGCGTTGCGGCGGTCCTCATCACCGGCGATGTAGGCGTCGTAGTACGCCTTGGCAATTTCCGGGGCCATCGCGAACGCGGCCGAGGAGTAGAGCGGGATGCCCAGTCCACGGTAGGCGCCCTGGGTCAGTTCGGCAGTCAACAGTCCGTTGAAGAAGGCGAAGTCCTCGCGGCCCGTAGCCCGGACAGCGGAGACAATCTCCTGGGCCAGGCCTACATCGCCCAGCCCGTCCTTGAAGCCCACCACCTTGGGGTTTCCGGCGAGCCGGGCCATGGCGGCGGCAGTGAACTTGGCGTTGCCGCGGTGGTACACAATCACCGGGAGGCTGCTGGCGTCCGCCACCGCTTCAACGTAGGCAACCAAACCGTCAGTGGGCCCGGTGACCAGGTACGGCGGCAGGACCAGGAGTGCGTCGGCACCGGCTTCCTCAGCCACCCGGGCGGCAGCGAGCGCGTGGCCCAACGGCCCGCCGGCTCCGGCGACAACCGGCACCGAACCAGCCACAACTTCGACGGCGGCGCTCACGACGGTGCGCACCTCGTCGATGCTGAGGGCGTGGAACTCGCCGGTACCGCAGGCGGGAAACACGCCGCCCGGCCCGAACGGGAGCCTGGAGCTGATGTGCTCCTTGAGGAGCTGCACGTCAACTGCACCTTCCGGCGTGAAAGGGGTGACGGGGAAGAATAAAACGCCGTGGAATTTCATGATGTCTCCTTGGATCCGGCCCCCGCTGTGACCAGCGTGACGGACGTCTCGTCGTTGAGGTTGGTGCCTGTTTTGAGTTCGGTCCGCCAGCTGCGCTGGGGCTCCCAGCCCAGCAGCTCGCGGGCCTTGGCAATCGAGAAGGCGGGGCTGGTGCCGGTCAGGCCGGCGGCCAAGGCTTCGCTTCCGGGCAGGAATTGTGGCATCAGTTCGGCCAAGGGCGCCGTGGCCAGCGCATCCGCCGCCCCGACGAAGAAGGTCTCGCCGTTGGGGATGGAGTCCATCTTCTGCAGGAGCAGGTCCAGGAAGTCGGCCACGTCGCGGGCATCCACGTAATTGAACAGCGCAGGGGCGGACAGTGCGGGGTCGGCCAGGCGTTCGGCGAGGGTATGGCCCTGCTGCGTGGGGGCGCCGTCCCATTCCTCGGGCGAAATGACATAGCAGGGCCGGAACGCGGCGTAGCGGATCTTCCCACCTTGCGATGCGGCGAACATCTGCACGGTCTGCTCGGCGATGAGTTTGGACAGTGCGTAGGCGTTCCAGGGCCTGGGCGTGGTGGACTCATCCAGCGGGAAACTGTCCGGCAGCCAGCCGGCCGGCGAACCGTAACCCAGGACCGTGGGGCTGCTGGCGGTCACGATCTTGCCGATCCCCAGTTCCGTGGCCGCGCTGATGACCGCGTAGGCGAGGCGCGTGTTCGTGGCGAAGATGACCTCCTCCGGCGCGCTGAACGGTACGGCGATCGCGGCGAGGTGGATGACGGCGTCGGGCGCGGTTTTCCGGAGGAGGCGCAGCGCCTCCCCCGGCGCCAGCAGGTCCCCGGTTTCCTGCACCACGCCGGCAGGCAGCTGGTCCGCGGGAAGGGCATCGCGGTCCACCGAAATTACTTCGTGGCCCGCGTCCGCGAGGCCTGCCACAACGCTGCGGCCGAGGCGGCCGGAGCCGCCGGTGACGAATATTTTGCTCATGCTTGGTTTCCTTCAGGTTTTTGGGCGTGCAGCTTTTCGGCGCGCTAAGCCCGGCGGAGGTCCGCGCCGAGGTCCAGGTCCTCGATGCGGACCGGGAGGGAAGATTCGAGCGAGCGGTTGCCGGCAATGCCCACGGACACGGAACGGAGGCCGTCGAGGTAGCCGGACGGGCGGCCCAGCGGGTCCTTGCCCGGCCCGTTGAAGAGGTCGGAGAGGAGCAGCTCGTCGCCGCCGCCGTGGCCGCCTTCACCGTTCACGATGGGAACCTCGTAGGCAGCTTCCCAGTGGCGCTGGACCACCAGCCGTTCGCCGTTCCGGCGCACGGCGTCGTCCTCCTCGATGGGAGTGGCGCTCGGGTCCACAACGGTCTTCTTGTCGGTGCTGCTGACCACGGCGGAGCGTTCCACCACGTCCAGTTCAGCCCGGCCCTCGGTGCCGTTGACGGACACGCGGTAGCCCTCCCACGGGCTGTGGGCGTTCAGGGAGTAGCTCAGCCGCGGACCGCCCTGGTACTCCACCACAAGGGCCAGGTTGTCTTCGATGGTGATGCCGCCGGTGAAGACATCCTGGTCGCGCCGGTAGCCGTCGTAGTGCTCGTTGTCCAGGAACAGGGCTTTGAGCCGCTCATCGTCGCGGAGGTCCAGCGCGAAGGGGTCCTTTTCGGCTGCGTTGTCCCGGGCACCCGGGCTTCCGGCGTCGGGCGTTCCACGCTCCGGACGCGGACCCAGGCCGCGCTCGGCGGCGTTTTTGTCGCCGTAAAACTTCAGCCCGCCCGAGGCGAAGACGCGCTCGGGAACATCGTCGATCCACCAGTTGACCAGATCGAAGTGGTGCGACGCCTTGTGGATCAGCAGGCCGCCGGAGTTCTTCTTGTCGCGGTGCCAGCGGCGGAAGTAGTCGGCGCCGTGGACAGTGTCCAGGACCCAGCTGAAGTCGATGGAGGTCACCTTGCCGATGACGCCACTCTCAATGATCTCTTTGAGGGCGCTGTTGCGGGGTGAGTAACGGTAATTGAAGGTGACCACCACGTTGCGGCCGGTCTCGGCCACGGCTTGGGTGATGCGACGGCAGCCTTCGGCATCGATGGTGAGCGGTTTTTCAACCACAACGTCGGCACCCGCGTTGAGAGCCTCCACGATGTAGTCGGCGTGGGTGTAGTCCGGCGTGGTCACCACCACGCGGTCGATGTCGTTCGCCTGGATGAACGCGGTGAGGTCGGCGGGGTCAAACGAAGCAACGGGAGCCTGCGCCCCGAGTTCCTGGATGAGCTTCTGGTAGTAGCCCACCCGGCCGGGGTTGACGTCAGAGAACGCCACGAGTTCAGCCGTGTCCGCGTGCTTTCCGTAAATCGCGCGGATGTACATTTCGGAGCGTCCACCGGTGCCGATGAGGGCGAAGCGGGCTTTGCTTTCGGCTGCGTTGCCGGTCAGCGGACCGGAGACGGCGATGGCGGTGCTCGATTCGGCTGTGTTGACCATGGGGGGTCCCTTTCGAAAGCTCAATACCGACCGTTGAGCGGCCGTTTGTGGTGGCTCGGTGGACTGCCGTTCGCCAGTGGCTGGAGTCCTTAGTGAGAAAGCGTTTTCTCGGTTCGCTACAGAATTTCTATCAATAGACGCATAGTCCCGTCAACCCTTATCCTTTCTGGGAGAAAACGTTTTCTTTCACTCGGCCGGGTACGGGCACAAGGAAACCCGTTGCGGGCTGAGCGCACGAGTGGAAATCGGTTTCTGAGAGCGATATATGCTGTCTCTCAGCAGGGGCTCCGGACAATGCCTCCGTCACGGGAGCTCACGACACCGGAACTTACGGCACCGGAACTTACGGCACTGGAACTTACGAAAGGCAGGCCATGGTCAGGAGATCGGCAACGGGCAGGATCGGCATCGCGGATGTTGCCGTCAAGGCCGGGGTTTCGCACGCCACGGTCTCGCGCGTGATGAACGGGAACTACACAGTGGACCGGGACATCGCCGCGCGAGTTCGGGCCGCCGCCGCCGAGCTCAAATACCAGCCCAACCCCGTGGGACGCAGCCTCGCCCTGGGAAAGACAGACACCATCGGCATTGTGGTGCCGGATCTGGCCAACCCCACGTTCCAGGCAATCCTCCGCGGCCTGAGCCGGGCCGCCGCCCAGGACGGCTACCGGGTCCTGATCGCCGATTCCTTCGAAGTCTCCAGCGAGGAGGCCATCCTGGCTGGCGAGGCCCGCCGGCGCTGCGACGGACTGGTTCTCTGCGCGCCGCGCATGAGCGACGCCGAGCTTGAGGACATTGCGCCCTCCCTCCACCCGCTGGTGCTGATCAACCGCACGACGACGGCGCCTGGCATTCCCAGCCTGGTGGTGGACTATGGGCAGGGGGTCGAGGCCCTCGCCGAGCACCTTGCGGGGCTCGGCCACACCCGGCTGGCGTTCCTTGCCGGTCCGGCGGGCAGCGCCTCCAACGGCCTTCGGCTCCAAGGACTGGCAGCCTTCAAGGCCAGCCACCAGCAGGTGGAAGTCACCATGCTCGACGGCGGCTCAGACTTTGACACCGGGCATGAGGCCGTGGACGCGGTCCTGGCCAGCGGCGCCACCGGCATCCTCGCCTTCAACGACCTCGTAGCCATGGGCCTGATGAGCGGACTGCACGAACGCGGCGTCAACGTGCCGGGCGACATCTCCGTCACCGGCTTCGACGACATCCCCTTCGCCCGGTACACGACGCCCACCCTGACCACCGCTGCCGTGCCCATTGCCGAACTCGGCGCGAAGGCCTGGCAGCAACTGCGGGCCCTGATCCGCCACGAAGACCACGAAACTCCGGGCAGCCGGTACCAGCCGCGCCTCGAAATCCGGGCCAGCAGCGGCCCCGCCCCCTCGAACCCCGCCCCCGCCCCCTCGAACCCCGCCCCCGCCAGCGCGAGATGACACGCGGCGGCAGCGTTCTTCGCCGGCACCGCCGCCAACTGCAATCCCGACGCACTGTCACCTCGCCGTCGGAGAGCTGCTTTTCGATCCACGCCAGGACACGTTGGTCCGTACGCATACCGCCATAGTGGTTGATGTGGTCGGACCACATAGATTACAGTGTGGTTAGACCACAGGGTGACCTGTGTCCGGCCCAGCCGGCCCATCGACGGAGGAAGCCATGACCCACACGATTCAGCCGAACAATCCCGAGACCACCCCGGCTCCGGATGCCACAGACGTTCCCGCCGCCGAGGCAGCTCCCCGACCCTCGCCGTCGTCGGCTGTACCTGCGGCCCTCAAACGCCGCCTGCCCAAATATTCGGATCTCGCCCCGCTGATGCAGTTCAAGAAGCCGGAGTTCAGCCGCGCCGCCAAGCTCAAGCGGGCCAGCACCATCTGGGAACTGCGCGACATGGCCAAGCGCCGCACACCCCAGGCGCCGTTCGACTACACCGACGGCGCCGCGGAGGAAGAAATCACCCTGCGCCGTGCCCGGGAAGCCTTCCTGGACATCGAGTTCCGGCCCGGCATCCTGCGCAACGTGTCCAAGATCGATCTGGGCACCGAGATCCTCGGCAAGCCCTCCCGGCTGCCCGTGGGCATCGCCCCCACCGGCTTCACCCGGATGATGCAGTCCGAGGGCGAATACGCGGGCTCGCAGGCAGCCGAAGCCGCAGGCATCCCCTACACCCTCTCCACGATGGGGACGGCCTCCATCGAGGACGTGGCCGCGGCCGCGCCCAGCGGCCGCAACTGGTTCCAGCTCTACCTGTGGACGGACCGCGATCGTTCGCTGGAGCTCATTGAGCGTGCAGCCAAGGCCGGCAACGACACCCTGATGGTTACCGTGGACACGGCCGTGGCAGGCGCCCGCCTCCGCGACGTCCGCAACGGCATGACCATCCCGCCGGCGCTGACCATCAAGACCGTGCTGGATGCCTCCTACCGTCCGGCGTGGTGGTTTAACTTCCTCACGCACGAGCCGCTGACGTTCGCCTCGCTCTCGCGCTACACCGGAACCGTGGCCGACCTCATCAACTCCATGTTCGACCCCACTCTCACCTTCGAGGACCTCGATTGGCTGCGTGAAACCTGGAAGGGCAAGCTGGTGGTCAAGGGCATCCAGACCGTGGACGACGCCCGCAAGGTGGTGGACCACGGCGCCGACGGCATTGTGCTCTCCAACCACGGCGGCCGCCAGCTGGACCGCGCGCCCATCCCGTTCCACCTGCTTCCCGAGGTTTCCGCAGCCCTGAAGGCGGACAACTCGGACGCCGCGATCATCCTGGACACCGGCATCATGAGCGGCGCGGACATTGTTGCCGCACTGGCCCTGGGCGCCGATTTTACCCTGGTCGGCCGCGCGTACCTGTACGGCCTCATGGCCGGCGGCCGCGCCGGCGTGGACCGGGCCATCGAGATCCTGGAAAAGGACATGGCCCGCACCATGGCTCTCCTCGGCGTCAGCAGGATCTCTGAACTCACCCCGGACCACGTCCGCCTGCTCAGCAAGTAGCCCCGCCCCCAACCAGGTAGCAGCACATGTCATTTTGAGCGCTCATAACGACATGTGCTGCTACCTAGTTGGGGCTACTTTTTGCGGCCGAATTTGGGGAGGTTGGGCAGGTTCGCCAGCAGATCGGCGGCCTTCGTCGCGGCGCGGCCAACAGTCCGGCCGATCTGCTGCGGCACGGTGTCGTCACTGAGCGGGGCTGCGGTGCCGCCAGGAATGACGACGGCGGGGCTCAGCTCAGCGTCCTCGCGTGCCAGTACGGCGGCCACATCTGCGTCACCAGGGACGTGAATGCCGACGGCACCCCCGCTCCCGGGCTCCTCCGCGGGCACCTCAGGTGACTTGGCGACGGAAGCTGCCGGGCCGACGTCGAACGGTTCCAGCCAACTGACAATGCCCTCCAGCGGTTTGGGGTTCAGGGCGTAATAGCGCTTCTGGCCCTGGGCACGCATGCTGACCAACTGCGCCTCGCGGAGGACTTTCAGGTGCTTGGAGATGGTGGGCTGGCTGGCTGACAACTCCTCTACGAGTTCCCCCACTGCTTTGTCCCCTGCGCGAAGGGATACCAAAATGTCGCGTCGGGTTGCTTCCGCAATGACGGCAAATACGTCGTCTGTCACCATGCCTCCCACCCTAGCGACATATACGCCGCAAGGCATCAACTATTTCCTCCGGGGCCCTGTCGCACCGACCGTAGGAGGAGTAGGTTGCTCGGATGGATGATACATATCAGGTCGTGGTGGTCGGTGCCGGGTTCGCAGGCCTGACAGCCGCCAGGGAACTGGGCCGCAAAGGCATTCGTGTACTGCTGATCGATTCCAACAACTATCACCAGTTCCAGCCGCTCCTGTACCAAGTGGCGACCTCACAGATAGGGGTCTCGGCCATCGCCCGCCCGTTGAGGTCCGTTTTCCGCCGGATCAGGCAGGTGCGGGTGCTCACCGCGCACGTGGCCTCGGTGGATGCAGCCAACCGCACGGTCACCACCACCGACGGCGACACCTTCCGGGCGCAGGTGCTGGTCATCGCGGTGGGCGCCACGCCGAACTATTTCAACACGCCCGGCGCGGAGGAACATGCCTTCCCCTTGTACTCGGTTGTTGATGCGACCCGGCTGGGCGCCCGCTTGACCAGCCTGCTGGATCAGGCCGACCGGGAAGCCGCGGGTTCCGTTGACGTGGTGGTGGTCGGCGGTGGCCCTACGGGTGTGGAGACGGCCGGCGCCATGGCAGAAAACGTCAAGTTCGTGGTGCCGAAGTACTTTTCGCCGGAACTGGCGGCCCGGTGCCGGGTCCATCTGGTGGATATGCTCCCGACAGTGCTGAACGCCTTTTCGGAAAAATCCCAGGACTACACGAAGCAACGCCTCACGAAGATCGGCGTCCAGGTGCACTTGGGTGTGGGCGTCGCCGAGGTCCGCGAAGACGGCGTCACGCTGGTGGACGGAACCACCATCCCCAGCCGGGTCGTGGTGTGGGCCGGAGGCCTGAAAGCAGGCGACATCATTACCGCATCCGGACTGGCGCAGGGCCGGGGAGGGCGGATCGATGTCCACCCTGACCTGACAGCCCAGGATGCCGAGGGCGTGTATGTCCTGGGTGATGCGGCCAACATCACTGACTCCACGGGCGCAAAACTGCCGCAGCTGGGCTCAGTCGCGCAGCAGGCAGGGAAGTGGGCGGCCCGCAATATCCACGCCGACCTCACCGGCGGCACGCGCCAGCCCTTCAAATACGTGGACAAGGGCTACATGGCGATGATCGGCCGGGGCGCGGCGGTGGCCGAGATCGGCCGGCAGCGCATCCAGCTGCAGGGGTCGCTGGCCTTTGTGTCCTGGCTCCTGGTGCACCTTGCCCTGCTGTCGGGATTCCAGCAGAAAGTCCGCGCACTCTTCTCCTGGCTCAACGGATACATCATCCACAGCCCGGCCCAGGTGGTGGTCGGCCGGCCGGAGTGACGGCGGCGGGCTGGAGCGTCGGTCAGCTGGCACCGACTCGTGGCGGGCACCTGTAGCACGCCGGCCTAGTCGAACCAGGGGTCCAGGCCGTGGAAGGGGAAAACAGCTTTGCGGGTGGCCATCACGGTCCGGTCCACGGCGTCGTTGGGGTCGAATCCCACTTCCCAGGACCGCCACCAGAGTTCAACGTCATCGCCCATCAGCTCAGGCGCGTCCCGACCGAATTTCGCGAGCACGTAGGCGCGCCAGTCATTCGGCACCTCGGTGCGCAGCGGGACAGGACGCCCGGCGGCGATGGCGATGAGGTGGCTCCAGGAGCGCGGCACAACGTCCGTGACGCTGTACCCACCACCGCCCGTTGCAATCCACCGTCCCCCGCAGTGCCGGGCGGCAAGATTCCCGACGGCGGTGGCAGCCTCGCGCTGGCCGTCCACACTGATGTTCAGGTGGGCCAGCGGGTCGTGGCGGTGCGAATCGCAGCCGTGCTGACTGACGATGACTTCGGGCTGGAACGCACCCATGAGCTGCGGCACCACGGCGTGAAAGGCACGCAGCCAGCCAGCGTCTCCCGTGCCGGACGGCAAGGCCACGTTGACGGCGCTGCCCTCGGCCTTTGGGCCGCCGGTCTCATTCGCAAAGCCGGTCCC
Organism: Pseudarthrobacter sp. 01T43; assembly: GCF_056398665.1. NCBI lineage: Bacteria > Bacillati > Actinomycetota > Actinomycetes > Micrococcales > Micrococcaceae > Pseudarthrobacter > Pseudarthrobacter sp. 01T43. The sequence goes on from NZ_JBFTPV010000017.1 coordinate 18,762, forward strand.
CGGGAAAAGCGTGAGTCCGCTTTCGTGCAGCGAGACGGTGAGCACCCGCGGGTCATCCCAGAAGATGCTCTCCGTTCCGTCCCCGTGGTGGGCGTCGACGTCGATATACGCCACGCGGGCGATGCCGCCGTCGAGCAGTCTCTGGATGGCAACCGCCGAATCGTTGTAGATGCAGAAGCCGCTGGCCCGTTCGCGGGCCGCGTGGTGCATGCCGCCACCGAAGTTCACCGCGTGGAGCGCTGAACCGTCCAAGATGGCGTTGGCTGCGAGAAGCGAGCCGCCCGCCAGCCTCGCGGCGGCCTCGTGCATGCCGGCGAAGGCCGGGTCATCCTCGGTTCCAAGGCCGCGGGCCTCATCGGGCGACGCCGGGTCCTCGCTCACCCGGCGGACCGCCGCCACGAACTCGGGCGAGTGCACAGTCTCCAGTTCGGCGTCCGTGGCCACCTCCGGAGCGGCGACGGAAACGTGTGCCAGGTCCAGCAGGCCGAGGCTCCTGGCGAGCCGGGCCGTCAGGTCCATGCGTTCGGGAGCCATGGGATGGCCGGGACCAAAGTTGTAGGCAGTCATGGCAGGACTCCACACCACCATCGTTGGCGGTGCGGGCTGGCTGAGACCGGGCAGATATGTCATCAATCACAGGCTACCGGAGGTCGCCACCGCTCCGGCCCGGTCATTACGCAGTCATTAGTGGTTTACTACTGAAGGAAACAGTTTCGACCAAGGAAAGCCACCGATGACGGATCGCCAGTCGAGGCCCCGGAACCCGGCCAGCTGGCACCCAGCCGACCCGGCGCGCGAAGGCCTCTGGATTTTCACCCGCCTGCGCGACTTTGTTGACGACATCGCCAATACTTCGCCGGCCCGGCTGGCGCTGACCGCGTTCGCCGTGGTCTGCCTGGTGTTCACCTTCCTCCTCTCGCTGCCTGTCTCGTCCGCGACCGGGACGGTCACCCCCATCCACCAGGCACTGTTCACCGCGGTTTCGGCCGTGTGCGTCACCGGCCTCACAGTCGTTTCGACGGCGGCGTACTGGTCCTTCTTCGGGCAGCTGGTCATCCTGGTGGGCATCTTCGTGGGTGGCTTGGGAACACTGACGCTCGCATCGCTGCTGGCGCTGATGGTAAGCAAGAAACTTGGCGTTCGCGGCAAGCTGATCGCCCAGGAGGCTATGAACAACGCAGGCCGCCTGGGCGAGGTGGGCACACTCCTGCGGATCGTCATCGCCACCTCAGTGGTGATTGAGGGCACCCTGGCGCTGGCGCTGATCCCCCGTTTTATGATCCTCGGGGAACCTTTCTGGCAGTCGGTGTGGCACGGGGTCTTCTACTCGATTTCGTCCTTCAACAACGCCGGGTTCACCCCCCATTCCGACGGCATCGTGCCCTACGAGACCGATCTGTGGATCCTGATCCCGCTGATGCTGGGCGTTTTCCTCGGCAGCCTGGGCTTCCCCGTGGTGATGGTGCTGCAGCAGAACGGGCTCAACTGGAAAAAGTGGAACCTGCACACCAAGCTGACCATCCAGGTGTCCTTCATCCTGCTGGCCGCCGGAGCCGTGCTGTGGGGCCTGATGGAGTGGGACAACGTGCGCACCATCGGGCCCATGGACGTGGGTGACAAGATCACGCACTCCCTGTTTGCCTCCGTCATGACCAGGTCCGGGGGCTTCAACCTGGTGGAGCAAAATCACATGGAGTCCACCACCATGCTGCTCTCGGATGCCCTCATGTTCGCCGGCGGCGGCTCAGCCTCCACGGCCGGCGGCATCAAGGTGACCACCATTGCCGTGATGTTCCTGGCCATCGTGGCCGAGGCCCGCGGCGACGCCGACGTCAAGGTGTACGGCCGCACCATCCCACAGGGCGCCATGCGGGTCGCCATCTCCGTGATCGTGGCCGGCGCCACCCTGGTCTCGGTTTCCGCGTTCCTGCTCCTACAGATCAGCGGTGCGTCCCTGGACCGTGTGCTGTTTGAAACCATCTCAGCCTTCGCTACCGTCGGACTGAGCACCAACCTCAGTGCCGAGCTGCCGCCGGCGGGCGTCTACGTCCTGACCGCGCTGATGTTCGCGGGCCGTGTTGGCACTGTTACCCTTGCGGCCGGGCTGGCCCTGCGCCAGCGGAGCCAGCTTTACCACTACCCGGAAGAGAGGCCCATCATTGGCTAATTCCTCAGGCGTACCCAACCGCCCCGCCCACAACGCGCCAGTGCTGGTGATCGGGTTGGGCCGCTTCGGCTCGTCCACGGCGGAGCAGCTCGTGAAACAGGGCCGGGAAGTGCTGGCGATCGAACGCGACCGGGTGCTGGTGCAGAAGTGGGCGCCGCTCCTAACCCATGTGGTGGAAGCGGACGCCACGAACATCGAAGCGCTGCGCCAGCTCGGCGCGCAGGAGTTCAGCTCAGCCGTGGTGGGAGTGGGAACATCCATCGAGTCCTCGGTGCTGATCACCGTCAATCTGGTGGACCTCGGCATCGAGCACCTCTGGGTCAAGGCCATCACGCCCTCGCACGGCAAGATCCTCACCCGCATCGGCGCCAACCACGTGATCTACCCCGAGGCCGACGCCGGCGTTCGCGCGGCGCACCTGGTCTCCGGCCGCATGCTGGACTTCATCGAGTTCGACGACGACTTCGCGATTGTGAAAATGTACCCGCCCCGCGAAACGGTGGGCTTCACGCTGGATGAATCCCAGGTCCGGTCCAAGTACGGCGTGACGATTGTGGGCGTGAAGTCCCCCGGCGAGGACTTCACGTACGCCCGCCCCGAAACCAAGGTGTCAGCCCGCGACATGCTGATCGTCTCGGGCCACGTGGACCTGCTGGAACGGTTCGCGGCCCGGCCATAGGAGCGGTGGGACTTGCGAGGTTAGGGGGCGGGTGGGGTTTAGCCGAGCTGCCGGGATATCTCCGCTGCGCGGTCGGCTGCGGCACGGGCACCGGCAGCGATGATGGCCGGCAGCCCCCGTTCATCGAATGTTGCGATGGCGCGTTCCGTGGTGCCGTTGGGGCTGCTGACGCTGATACGCAGGGCTGAGGGGTCCGCGCCGGGCTCTGCAAGCATAAAGCCCGCCCCCGCTACGGTCTCCCTGGCCAGGAGGATCGCCAGGTCATGATCCAGGCCCAGCTCGACGCCTGCCGCCGCCATGGCCTCGGCCAGGTAGAACGCGTAAGCCGGGCCCGAGCCGCTGATGGCAGAGACAGCGTCCACCTGCTCCTCCGGCACCTCCACCACGGTGCCCGCTGCCTTGAAGATGTCCTTCGCCTGCTGCAGCTGCTCGGGCGAGCAGTGGGTACCCGGCGATACCGAGACGACGCCGCGCCCCAGCTTGGCCGGCGTGTTGGGCATGGTCCGGATCACCGGCTGGCCGGCCGGCAACGCGGCTTCAAGCTGCGCCAGCGACACGGCGGCGGCCACACTGACAACGATGGTCTTCGGCGACAGTGAGCCACTGATTTCACGCGCCAAATCCGCGATACCGACAGGCTTTACGCCGAGAATCACGATGCTGGATCCCTTCGCTGCCTGCTTGTTGTTGTCCGGCTCCTCGTCACCGGCGATGGCCGTAATACCGTGATGGCGCTCGGCCAGCTCCGCAGCGTGTTCTATCCGCCTGACGGTGGCCACGACGTCGGCGGGGTCGGTTCCAGCCTCGAGGAGGCCGGAAAGGATGGCTTCGTTCATGGATCCACAGCCCAGGAAGGCGATTCGGTTGCTCATGGACCCATCATTGCAGTTCGGCCGGACGGCTGCAGAAATGAACTAATCAGCCCTGGCGGGAACTCGCTGATTTCGACTCCCAGCGGACTCCCATGTTGGCTGCAGCTTGCTCACAAGTTGCCGCCCTATCGTAGTTATTACCTCATTGAGGGTGCGAGTGATGCGGCAAGCATGGGGATGTTTGCCCGAGGCGCCGGTGGTCTGCAGCAGGTTTCCCCCCATTTTCCTGCTGCGGACCCCGGCGCTTTCGTGTTAACCGGGCAGCCCTCTACCAAGGTAGCCGTCGCGGAAAAAGTTGGCGGGTCAGCTGGCGCTGGGGAGCGCCGCCTGGGGCGCCTGCAGTACCTCTCGGGCGGCCACACCCACGTGTGGTGCCGGATCCAGCGGACCCGCGAACACCAGCTGATCCAGGCGCCGAAGGATGAGTCCCTCGCGCAGCGCCCAGGGGCAGATTCTCATTTTCTTGAACTTGAACATTTCCAGCGCGGCTTCAGCCACCAATGCCCCCGCGAGCAATTGATGGGCACGCGCATCTGACACCCCGGGCAGGAAGAGCCGGTCCTCGACTTTCATGGCGGAAATCCGCTGGGCCCAGACTCCCAAATCCGTCCCGTTCAGCTCCCGCTTGACGTAGGGGCCGGCCGCGCTCGGTGCTGCCCCGGCTATCCGCGCAAGTGAACGGAAAGTCTTGGAGGTCCCCGCCACCAAGTTGGGACGGCCCATGCCCTCGAACTTGCTCACCGCTGGGGCGAGCGTGCTCCGGATGTACCGGCGGAGCTCTTTGACGCTTTTGGCCGACGGCGGATCCTCGGCGAGCCAGTCTCTGGTGAGGCGGCTCGCTCCGAGGGGAACGGAGGTGGCAACTTCCGGCAGCTCATCCTGGCCGAACGCCATTTCGAAGGAGCCGCCGCCGATGTCAAGGTTCAGGACCGGCCCGGCTCCCCAGCCGTACCAGCGGCGCACGGCAAAGAAGGTCATGGACGCTTCTTCGCTGCCTGTCAGTTCCTGCAGCGTCACTGTGGTTTCATGCTTGACCCGCGCCAGTACCGCTGCGCCGTTGGTTGCTTCACGGATGGCCGATGTACAAAAGGCCAGCAGGTCATCGGCCTTGTGCCGTGCGGCAAACTCCCAGGCCTCGAGGACGAATTCAGTCAGCTCATGCTGCCCGGCATCGGTGATGTTGCCGTCACCGTCCAGGTACTGCACCAGGGACAGCGGCCGTTTGTGGGAGGCGAAAGGAACCGGGCGCGCGCCAGGGTGTGCGTCCACCAAAAGTAGGTGGACAGTGTTGGACCCGATATCGAGGACGCCTAGCCGCATCCTGCCATTATTCCCCCGGCCGGCCCTTCACTCACAACCGGTCCAAATGTCAGTTGGCAGCAGGATCCTCTGGGGCGCCATCGGGAAGCTCATCGGCGCGCTTGAAATCGCGCTTGATGTTGGCGACGCCCTCCGGGTTGATCTCGAAGCCGTACGCGGCTCCGGGGTTGATCACCATGCCCAGTTCCTCGCCGATGTTCGCGATGATGGCTGCGCCTTGCGTCCCCAGGACGTTAGGGGCCGCCTCCAGGTACTGCTGGTCCACCCGGCTGGGGTGGGAGAACACCGCCAGGACGGGCTCGCCGTCAGCGTTGGCCAGGACCAGCGGCTCCACTTGGGAATCTTCGCCGTCGATGCCGTCGGTGCTGATGACGTAGACCTCGCTGTTCAGGAACGACAGGATGACGTCCACCGGGCTGCCCTCGGGCTGTCCGCCCAGGGCGAGCTTCTCCTCGAGTTCGTTGAGCGGCTGGAGATCCGTGTGCGCAGGCTGTTCAGTCATGTATCTACTCGACCACGTTTACTCACAACACCGCAATTCCGAAGATGACACACGGATCGGGATGGGAGGAATCCGGCAGCGTGCGTCCAAGCGAGGAACGAGCGAGCACGCCGAGGATTTCTGCCATCCCGGTCCGGAGTTACTTCTTGGCTGCAGCCTTCTTCTTTGCCGGCGCCTTGCGGGCCGTTGTGGTGCGTTTGACCGGGCCTTTGGCCCGCTTCTCGGCCAGGAGTTCCACGGCCTGTTCCCGGGTGAGCTCTTCCAGGGAGGTGGCGCGGGGAACGGTGATGTTGGTGATGCCGTCAGTGATGTACGGGCCGAAGCGGCCTTCCTTCACCACGATGTTCTTCTCCGAGACGGGGTCCGGACCGAACTCGGCCAGCGGCGGCACCGCGGCACGGGCGCCGCGCTGCTTCGGCTGGGAGTAGATCTCCAACGCCTGCTCCAGCGTGATGGTGAAGATTTCCTCTTCCGTGCCGATCGAGCGGGAGTCCGTGCCCTTCTTCAGGTACGGCCCAAAGCGGCCGTTCTGAACCGTGATGAGGTTGCCTTCCGCGTCCTCTCCAAGTGCGCGGGGCAGGCTCATCAGCTGGAGTGCCTCGTCCAGGGTGACCGAGTCAACCGTCATTGACTGGAACAGCGAACCGGTGCGCGGCTTGGCTTTGACGGGCTTCTTCGGCGGCTTGGGCTTGCCGTTCTTGTAGTACTCAACAGGCTGGTTGGCGATCTGTTCCTCAGTCATCTCCGGGATGACTTCGGTGACGTAGGCGCCGTAGCGGCCGTTCTTCGCAACTACCGTGTGGCCGGTGTGCGGGTCCGCACCCAGGACGCGCTCTTCCGGCGCAGCCGTTTCCATCAGCTCGACGGCCTTCGCAGCGGTGAGTTCGTCCGGCGCCAGGTCCTCGGGCACGTTGGCGCGCGAGTTCTCCACAATTTCGCCGGTTTTCGGGTCAACCGTGGCCGCGGAGCTTTCCAGGTACGGGCCGAACTTGCCCACCCGCAGCGTGATCTCATCCGTGATGGGAATGGAGTTGATTTCCCGGGCATCGATCTCGCCGAGGTTGTTCACGATGCTGAGCAGGCCGGGGTCGGCCTCTTCACCGAAGTAGAAATGGCGCAGCCACGCTGACCCCACGGCCTGCCCGTTGGCGATCTTGTCCAGGTCGCCTTCCATGTCCGCGGTGAACTCGTAGTCCACGTAGTCGGTGAAGTGCTGCTCGAGCAGCCGGATCACCGAGAACGCGATCCAGCTCGGCACCAGCGCGGAACCCTGCTTCCGGACGTAGCCGCGGTCCTGGATGGTGGAGATGGTGGAGGCATACGTCGACGGACGCCCGATGCCCTTCTTTTCCAACTCGGCGGTCAGCGACGCTTCGGTGAAGCGCGGCGGCGGTGACGTTTCGTGGCCCACAGCCACAACGTCCGACGCCGTGAGGGCGTCGCCCTTGGCCACGTTCGGCAGCCTGCGGGCCTCGTCGGAGTCGTCGTCGCCGCGGCTCTCGTCTTTGCCTTCCTCATAGGCGGCCAGGAAGCCGGGGAAAGTGATGACGGTGCCGGAGGCGGAGAACTCAGCGTCCCGGCCGTCTGCAGCAACCGCGCCGAGGCGGATAGTGGCTGTGGAGCCCTTGGCGTCGCCCATCTGGGATGCGACGGTACGCTTCCAGATCAGCTCGTACAGGCGGAACTCGTCCCCGGAAAGCAATTTGGCCACTTGGGCCGGGGTGCGGAACGAGTCACCGGCGGGGCGGACGGCCTCGTGGGCTTCCTGCGCGTTGGCGGCTTTGTTGGAGTAGACGCGCGGCGAGGCGGGGATGTACTCCGGGCCATACAGCTCGGAGGCCTGGCGGCGGGCGGCCGTGACGGCTTCGTCGCTCAGGGCCGAGGAGTCGGTACGCATATAGGTGATGTAGCCGTTTTCATACAGGCGCTGGGCGATCTGCATGGTGCTCTTGGAGGTGAAGCGCAGCTTGCGGCCAGCCTCCTGCTGCAGCGTTGAGGTGGTGAAAGGCGCTGCGGGGCGGCGGGTGTACGGCTTGGTGTCCACGGAGCGGACGCGGAAGTCCGCATCCTGGAGGCCGGCTGCCAAGGACGTGGCCAGTTCCTCGTTCAGATGGACGGAATTGCGGCCGGTGAGTTCGCCGGCGTCGTTGAAGTCGCGTCCGCTGGCCACCTTGGCACCGTCAACGGCGGCAAGTTTCGCCTTGAAGGATGCCGATCCGGCGCCGAACTGGCCCGTCAGGTCCCAGTAGGACGCGGCTTTGAAGGCCATGCGCTCGCGTTCGCGGTCCACCACCATGCGGGTGACCACTGACTGCACGCGGCCGGCGGACAGGCCCCGGGCTACCTTGCGCCAGAGCACTGGGGAGATCTCGTAGCCGTAGAGACGGTCCAGGACGCGGCGGGTTTCCTGCGCATCCACCAAAGCCGTATCAACATCGCGCAGGTTATCCATGGCGCGGTGGATGGCTTCCTTGGTGATTTCGCCGAACGTCATCCGGTACACCGGGACCTTGGGCTTGAGCACTTCCAGCAGGTGCCACGCGATGGCCTCGCCCTCGCGGTCCCCATCGGTTGCGAGATAGAGGGCGTCTGCATCCTTGAGCGCGGCCTTCAGCTCGGTGACCTTTTTCCGTTTGTCCGCAGAGACCACGTAGTAGGGCTTGAAGTCGTTTTCGATGTCGACGGCGAACTTGCCCACGGAGGTTTTCTTCAGTTCCGCGGGGAGCTCAGACGGCTGCGGCAAGTCCCGGATATGGCCGATGGAGGCCTCCACGATGAAGCCCTCGCCGAGGTATTTGGCGATGGTCTTGCTCTTGGCCGGGGACTCCACGATCACGAGTTTTTTACCGGTTTTGGCCTTGCTTGGCACGGTGCTCCTACAGAAAAAGGTTGCTCGGGCAGATGAGCCCATATTCGCCTAGTTCACCATATTTTGGCCGAGGATGCGCATTTATGTGGAAAACGTCAGGGTGTGCGGTGCAGTTTTTGGGCACTCATTTCCCGTTATCCGCGGCCGCCCGGGCGCCGTGTCACTGGGCCGGAAGCAGGAAACCGTCGCGGACCAGATTCCCCACTTCGGTGAGCAGCCCGGCGCGGAATGCGTCGCCGTCGAACCAGTCCTCCCCGGCGAGACTGGCACCCAAAAGCGCGGCCAAGGCGCCGATGATCTGCCCAACGGAAAGGTCGCCGTCGCACGCCGAAACGAAACCGGCCAGTTCGGTGCTCAGAAGGTTGGTCCGCCGCAGCCCGGCACCCTGCCGGAGCAGGATCACACCGGGGTGCTCGGCGCCGGGCCGCTGATGGCGTTCCTCGGTGACGTCGTCCGCCACGAGGAGGTGCGTGTCCGCCAGATTGTTCGAGGCCAGCCAGTCGGAACGTTCGACGGCGGCACCCAGGTGGGGCCCCACGGGCTGTTCGATGGGGTAGGTGATTTCCTCGAACCGGCTGATGACGGCGGCGTGTCCGGCGGCAGGCCGCCGGAGCCAGATCATCCCGAAGCCGATCCCCGCGACGTTGCGGGAGGCGAAGTCCGCAAGGTAGGCGGCGTACGCGTCCCGGTAGTGTAGCCGGTCGCGGGATTCGGAGGCGTCCTGCAGCCATGTTTCGGCGTACTGCTCCGGACTTACCTGCTCCCGCTGGATGAACCAGGCGTCCGCGTCCGGACTGGCCCAGCTTTGCGGCCGTTCGGCCCAGGCTGCGCCCGCCGGGATCTCCCAGTTGCCTAATAGCTGGGCTGTGCCGGCGGGGGCCAGGACGCCGGGCAGCGCGGCCACCAGCGAGGAGACAATTTCGTCCCCGGGCAGGCCGCCGTCGCGGTAGGTGAACTGGCCGGATGCCTGTTCTCCGGATGTCCGCGGCGTAATCACAAACGGCGGGTTGGACACCACCAGCTCGAATTCCTCGCCGGCCACCGGGTCCAGGAGCGAGCCCAGCCGCAGGCTCACCCGGTCCTCGAGGTGCTCGGGGTCCAGATGCAGCGCGGCGGAGTTGAGGAGAAGGTTGAACCGCGTGAACGCCAGGGCACGTTCGGAGATGTCCGTTGCGGTGACGTGCTCGGCATGGTGCAGCAGGTGGAAGGACTGGATTCCGCAGCCCGTCCCCAGGTCCAACGCCTTGGCCACATGCCTTCGGACGGTGGTCTGCACCAATGTGGTGGACGCCTGCCCGATGCCCAAGACATGGTCGTGCCGCAGCACACCGGCCTGCTGGTGCGCGGCGAGGTCGCTGGCCACCCAGAGCTCGGCGCCGCCGGTGCCATCCTCATTGGCATCCCAGCCATACGGCCGCAGATCCGCCTTGGCCTGCATCAGCCCGGCACCTCCCGCGACAGATCCGGGCACGGGCTCAAGCAGCCCCAACTCCACCAGCCCCTCCGCCCGGATCCCCGGCAGGGCGGCGTCGAGCGTTGCCCGCGTCTGCGGTTCCGCCAAGAGCCACAGACGTACGACGGCGGCGAGCGCGGCCGTCGTTGTCCCGCCGCTGGCGGGATGAGCCTGGGCGGCACTTTCGGTGGCCAGCAGGGCCGGGATGATCTGGTCCCGGTTGAGCGCGTTGTAGGCCGACTCTCCGAGCAGCCCGGCCACGCCGTCGAGCGTGTAGTCCACCGCCCGCAGGTCCGCGGCGAGCGCCGCCAGCAGCCCGGGGAGGTCGCTGCGCGGGGCGTCGGGGGTGTTGCCGGCCAGGAAGAGCGTGGAATCAGTCACGGCCCAAGTCTATTGGCGGGCATGCCCGGGCTGGCGGCTACAGGTTCTCCTCGGCGTAGATCTTCAGGGCGTCCCGGACGAAGGCGGCCCCGTCCGCGCCACCGTAGTTCTTGGCGAACCTGGGATCCGCGACGTACATCTCGCCGAGGCCGGAGACGTACCCCTTGACGTCGCGCCCGACGCCCTCAGCCGTGCCGCGGGCGTCCGACGCCGGCGTGCCAGGGGCGCCCGATGCCGGCGTTCCGGGGATGCCGGTCAGCCACTCGACGTGCCGCTTCGCGAGGGCCTGGGCTTCGGCACTGCCGGGCGCGGTGCCGGCTGTGGCTGCCGCCTTCCAGTCCTCACCCAACCTCTGCGAGCGCTGCTTCCATACCGCTTTCTCGTCGGCGCTCATCGCGCGCCACCACGAATCCCCCTTCGCATAGGCGTCCTTGCCCCAGCGTTCCTCAACCTCGTCCTTGTACTGCGTGTGGTCGAATCCGTTGAACATGTCTTCCGCCATGATGACGCCGCCTCCTTGCATTGCATTGATTGTTTGTGTGACTGATGCGATCTGCCGCGCCAGCCTGTCTCGTTCCTGCTTGAGCCATTCCAGATGGCCGGTGAGGGCCTTCGCGGCGTTCGTTTCGTCGTCGAGCACCTGGCCGATCGCCGGCAGGCCCAGCCCGAGTCCGCGCAGGAGCAGGACGCGTTGGAGCCGCACCAGGGCCGCCTGGTTGTAGTACCGGTACCCGTTGGGGCCGGTACGGCTCGGTTTAAGCAGTCCGATGTCGTCGTAGTGTCGCAGCGTCCTGCTCGTGGTACCGGCGATCCGGGCGATGTCCTGGATGGACCAGTCCATGTGTCCTCCTGCCTGGGCTCTTGCTGCGGCTTGCCCTGTGTGGGTGGGCCTTTGTCGGCTCGAATCGCGTTGGCTTCGGGCCTGCGCCCCGGGGCCGTCCGCGGGCACTTCCTGCGGATGTTTCAACGATAGATGTTGACGTAACGTCAAGGTCAAGAGCCCGGATCACGGAACGCCCGGCGCTCCGGGTAAGTTTGAAGCATGGCTCTCTTTCCCACCTCCATGCCGCGCGCCCTGATGGCAGTGGCCGCGGCCGCCGTCGTTCTGGGCACTTCCGGCTGCGCCCAGCAGCTCTCTGTGGAGAACGCCGATGTGCCGGCCTGGAAAGCCACGGCGCTGCCTTCCGCCGGTGGCATTGTGGCTGCGGACTCCGGCCGGATCCTCAATGCCCGCCCGGTGGACCATACGGAAAACCTGCCCGCAGGCACCTATACCTTGACGCTGGTCTGCGACGGTGGTGGCAAGGCCTTTCTCGCCGTGCGGTCCGCGGGCCAGGAGCTCGTGGACCTCGGCGCGGCATGCTATGGAACCCGGGAAACCACGAAAATCACCGTGGCTAAAGCCGGAGAACTGGACCTCAGCGTCTCCAGTGTGGACGCGCCGACGCTTTACGCCTACCAGCTCGTGCCGGCCGGCTAAAGCCCGTCGACCCCTGGCGCCTTGCGGTGGCCGGCGGGATGCTGGCAGGGGCGTCGCTGGGCGGGTGCCAATCACGCTGGCTCTGCGGCGGTGCCTCGGTATACCTAGGCTGCGCAGCCTTCCGGGCAGCGCAGCGTCTCCGGGCTGGCAGCGCACTCGGCGCAGTACAGCGTGAGCGTGCGGCAGCTGAGGTTGGAGCAGTTCTCGAACTTGCTGGTGGGCGCGGCGCAGCGGACACATTCTCCGATGGTCTTCGCATCCTCGCTGAACTCAAGGTGCATGCGCTTGTCGAAGACGTAGAGCGAACCTTCCCACAGGCCCTGGTCCTTGAAGGTTTCGCCGTAGCGGACGATGCCGCCGTCGAGCTGGTAGACCTGCTTAAAGCCGCGGTTCACCATCAGGCTGGAGAGCACCTCACAGCGGATGCCGCCGGTGCAGTACGTGACCACGGGTTTGTCCTTGAGGGCGTCGTACTTGCCGGAATCGAGGTCCTTGATGAAGTCGTGCGTGGTGGCTACGTCGGGGACGATGGCGTCCTTGAACTTGCCGATCCGGGCCTCAAAGGCGTTGCGGCCGTCAAAGAACACCACGTCCTCCCCCGCCTGTTTGCTGGCATCCACCAGCTCGTGTAGTTCCTCGGGTTTGAGGTGCGTGCCGCCACCCACAACGCCGTTCGCATCGACCTTGAGTTCGCCGGGAGCGCCGAAGGAGACGATCTCGTCCCGGACCTTAACGCTCAGCCGCGGGAAGTCCTCCGCCCCGCCGTCGGACCATTTCACGTCGATGCCGTGGAAGCCCCTGTATTCGCGCGTGGTCTTGACGTATTGCTTGACCGCGCCGATCTCGCCGCCCACCGTGGAGTTGATGCCGTCCTTGGAGATGAGGATGCGTCCGGTCAGCCCCAATTTCTCGCACAGGGCACGCTGCCAGAGCCGGACCGCGTCCGGATCAGCGATGGGGGTAAAGCCGTAAAAGAGCACAATTCTGTTCAAAGCCACGTATTTAAGGGTACTGGGTTTGCCCGGCCCGGGCCTGCCGGTGCCTCACGCCTGGCCGCACTGGGCTGCCAGGGCAGCGTCGCACCTGTTCAGAGCCGCGCCGAGTAATTCGTAGCCGCATTCCGCCGGTCTGGTCTGGTCACGATTGCATAAGCAAGGCAGTTCGGGGTACGCAACCCCTGTTGCTTGTGACGGGGCTGGAATACCCTCATCACATGAGTCCGGACGCCTTGGTTGAAGACATTACAAACCTTCTTGAAGTCTGGGTAACTGGTTGGGCCGGTTGCCGCGGGTACCAGACATCAACAGAAGGCCGCTTCCCCGCTGTACTGCGGGCCGACACCACCGGGGAATGGGAGTACTTCTCCCACGACCCCTCCGACGACGAGTTCGCGGCTTTGGTCGCCAGGACCACGGAAGCTCCTACGCGGGTTCTGACCGTCCTGACCAACGATGTCCTCCGCTATACCCAACTGGCCGAGAAACACGGGCTAAACATCACGTCCGCGTCGCAGGCCATGATGATCGTGGATATGGAAACCCAGGACACCGAGGATCCCTGGCTCTCGGATGACGATTTGAACCTGGTCACGTCCAAACTAGACGGCGTCCACCACGCCGTTGTCCGCTCCGGTGATGATGTTGCAGCCAGCGGCAGCGTGTTTGTGGTGGATGGGACGGCGGTGTTCGACATGATTGTGGTCCAGCCCGCGTTCCAGCGCCGCGGCCTGGGCAGTTTCATCATGAAGGCCCTCGCAGCGCAGGCCATCGGGCCGGACGTGGAAAACGGCCTGTTGCTGGCTTCGCTTGATGGCCAGAAACTGTATTCACACCTGGGCTGGTCCGTTGTGTGTCGTGTGCTGATGCTGTCCACCTCCGACGAGGGTGCAGACCTGTCCGTGGGCTGATTTTTCCGCGGGTGAAAGAATGTTGGGGTGAACCCCCATGACTCCCTGATCCCGTTGCTGGGCCGCGGCCCGGACCCGGAGCAGCTCCGTCATGTCCACACCATCCCCGCACGCCAGGCTGTCCACGAGCCGTGGCCGGGTTGGGCCCACCCCGATCTGGTGGCCGCCTACGGCTCCCTGGGCATCCACGAGCCGTACCGGCATCAGATCCAGGCCGCTGACCTCGCCCACAGCGGTGAGCACGTGGTGATTGCCACCGGCACCGCCTCCGGAAAGTCCCTCGCCTACCAACTGCCGGCGCTGGATGCCATCCACCGTTCCGAGCTGCGGGTGGTGTCTGAACCCGGGAAAATCCACGACGACGGCGCGGTCACGCTCTACCTCTCCCCCACTAAGGCGCTCGCCGCCGACCAGCTCGCCGCCATTCGTTCCTTGAAACTGCCCACCGTGCGGGCCGAGACGTACGACGGCGACACCGACCCCGCGTCCCGCCGCTGGATCCGGGACCATGCCAACTTCATCCTGGCGAATCCGGACATGCTGCACTTCGGAATTCTCCCAAACCACGCCTGGTGGGCCAGCTTCTTCCGCCGCCTGCGCTACGTGATTGTGGATGAGGCCCACAGTTACCGCGGTGTGTTCGGTTCACACGTGGCAAACCTGATGCGCCGGCTCCGCCGCATCTGCGCCTACTACGGTGCCGGGACCTCCCACCCCGGCCCGGTGTTCATCGCCGCGTCCGCGACCGCATCGGAACCGGGTGCGTCGTTTGGGCGGCTGATCGGGGCGCCGGTCCGGGCCGTTGCCGAGGACTGCTCACCGCATGGTTCCACCACTGTTGCGTTCTGGGAGCCCGCGCTGACGGAGCTGAAGGGCGAAAACGGGGCCAAGGAGCGCCGCACAGCCGTTGCCGAGACGGCTGACCTGCTGGCCAACCTGGTCTCCTCCAGGATCCGGACGATTGCTTTCATCAAGTCCCGGCGCGGCGCGGAGACCATCGCTTCGATCACCAAGCGGCTCCTGGACGAAGTGGACCCAAGCCTGCCGCAACGCGTGGCCGCTTACCGCTCCGGCTACCTGCCGGAGGAACGCCGCGCCTTGGAGAAGGCCCTCCGCTCCGGTGAGCTCCTGGGTGTCTCCAGCACCTCGGCCCTGGAACTGGGGATCGACATTTCCGGGCTGGACGCCGTGCTGGTGGCCGGGTGGCCCGGAACCCGCGCGTCGCTGTTCCAACAGATCGGGCGGGCTGGCCGCGCGGGCCAGGATGCCATTGCTGCGTTCGTTGCCAGCGACGACCCCTTGGACACCTACCTCGTCAACCATCCCGAGGCGATCTTCGACGTCTCGGTTGAAGCGACTGTGTTCGATCCCTCCAATCCGTATGTCTTGGGGCCGCATCTTTGCGCCGCCGCCGCGGAACTCCCGCTTGGCGTGGCCGAACTGGATCTCTTCGGCAGCACGTCCGAAAAGCTGCTGGGGCAGCTTGTTGCCCAGGGCTACCTGCGCCGCCGGCCGGCGGGCTGGTTCTGGACCCACTCCCAGAGCGCTGCCGCCATGGTCAACCTTCGGGCCGACGGCGGCGGACCGGTGAGCATCGTGGACGCGGACACCGGCTCCCTGCTGGGGACCATGGACTCGCCCCAGACGCACTACCAGGCCCACACAGGTGCTGTATACGTGCATCAGGGCGACAGCTACGTGGTGGAGGACCTGAACGAAGACGACCACTGCGTGGTGGTCCGCCGCGCCAATCCCGACTACTACACCACCGCCCGGGACGTCACCCAGATCGAGGTGCTCGAAACCCAGCGGACCGCGCAGTGGGGTGATGTTTCCGTGCACTTCGGCGACGTCAAGGTAACAACCCAGGTGGTCTCCTTCCAGCGGAAAGCCCTGATCTCCAACGAAATCCTGGGCGAGGAACCTCTGGAGTTGGGTGCCAGGGACCTGTTCACCAAGGCCGTCTGGTTTGTGGTGGAGAACCGTTCGCTGACCGGCGCGGGGTTGATCGAGGCACAGTTTCCCGGAGCCCTTCATGCCGCCGAGCACGCAGCGATCGGACTGCTGCCGCTGGTGGCCTCGAGTGACCGCTGGGACATCGGTGGCGTCTCTACGGCCATCCACGCCGACACCGGGGTGCCCACCATCTTTGTGTACGACGGGCACCCCGGCGGCGCGGGCTTCGCCGAGCGTGGCTTCGACAAGGCCAAGGTCTGGCTTTCGGCCACGCGGGACGCCATCAAGGCCTGTGAATGTGAGTCCGGCTGCCCGTCCTGCGTCCAGTCCCCCAAATGCGGGAACAAGAACAATCCCCTGGACAAGGCTGCGGCCATCACGCTGATCGATGTTCTCCTCAAGGACTCGAGCGAAGCCCCTCCCCGGGACCCGGAACTTCCGCCGCATCCGGAGCGCGACCTCGACCCGGCCGCGGCTCAGGGCGGCGGTCCGGCCCGCGCATGACCGCTGGCGGCACCCAGCATGCTCCGGGCGTTGAGCATGGTCCGGACCTCCACTGTCTGTCCCGCCCCTTCCGAGCAGCTCGTGAGAACGGCATCGTGCCGTGCTGCCACCTCCGCGGCCACAACACATGGCTCCCCCGAGGTGATGCCGCGCAGGGCGTCGGCGCCGGCGAGGGCACCAAGGTCGGCCGCTGCGGCTGCCCTGCTCGCCATCACCGCTGACTGCGCCAGGAGCAGCATCAGGGTCGTAGCCATGATGATCACCAGAGCCAGTCCCGCCGCCAGGACTGTCCCCGATCCACGCTCGGGGTGATCCCGAAAGTTGGCGTTCATGCCACGACTACGGTGAGTGGGATCAGCTGTTCTGGCGGCACCAAGGCTGGTGGCAGTCGTGGCGAAGCAACGGCCGGCGACTCCCGGCGTGGCAGAACTTGCGTCGGCGGCACCGGGTGGAAGGCCATGCCAGGCAGGGCCATGCTAGGCAGGGCCATGCTTGACGCTGCCGGTGTTTCGCTCCGTGCCGTTGCCCGTGCGGTCAGGGTCCACGGCACCGTGGCCCCCATGGGACCGCCAACCCTGTCAGCAACGCTGACGCTCAGCCACTCGCCGTCGACCGTCACGGACGCCGTGGCCGACGCTCCCGCCATCGTCCGGACGATTCCCTCGACAGCCGCCTGGTCCTCGCCGCGTGCCAGTGCCCTGGCGCCGGCGTGCGCCGCCTCCTCGAGCCTGAGCTGGGTCACGCCGGCGGCGGCCCCTGACAGCAGCAGGGCGAGCAGCAGCAGGACAGCCGGCAGCGCCACGGCGAATTCGGCCGTCACGGCGCCCGCCATGGTGCCGGTCACGACGCCCTGAGCAGGGCCCGGTCCCAGATCGCCAGGACCGACAGGACCGGCAGGACCGCCCCGACCGACGCGACGGAGTGAGGCTGGCTCCCTGTTCCTGTCCCGCTCACTGTTCCTGTCCCGCTCAGTACGCCTGTCCCGCTCACTGTTCCTGTCCCGCTTCCTGTCCGGATGCAGCACTGCCGGCGCCCTGCTCATGGCAAGGCCAGCGCCGTGCGGATCAGGGTCAGCAGGAACCCGCGTACTTCGTCGCTGCGGAGAATAAAGACGAGGAGTCCGGCGAAGCCCACCGCCGCCAACGTGGCTATTGCATATTCGGCAGTGGCCATTCCGGCTTCCGAGGCAGTGAGCAGTTGCGGGCGCTCCTTCGCCACGCGACCAAGGGGGTAAAGCTGCACAACGTTGCCCGCGGGTTCCGGGTCCTCCTGTCGTTGGCACGTACACACGTCCCATCCTGCATCGGCCCCGGCTGTGGAGTCCCATGCTGGGGCACCGGCAATTCCCGTGCTGACCTCAGGTGCAGGGGCGGCTGAAAGACTGTCTTGGGTGATGGTCATGGTTATGGTTTCCCTTCTGGGCTCCGGCCGAGTTGCCGGCTGCTTCGACTCTTCCGGGCTTAGAACCGGGCGGTAAGAGCTAACCTGTCCCAAGTGGAAAAGTTGGCCTTTTCCACTGCTGTGGAGGAAAGGACGGAGATCCGGCGATGCAGAAGTCATTCCCTGCTCGTCGCCCCCGGCGGACACCTGGACCACGGACGGGACCTCAGGATCCGGAGGGCACCAGGGCCAGGAGAACCGGGACTACGCCCAGGCAGATGAAGGCGGGCAGGGAGCACAGGCCGAGTGGGATGACCAGCTTCACGCCCAGGGAGGCCGCCCGTTTTTCCGCAGCACGGAACCTTTCCCGTCGCAGCCTGGCCGCCTGCGCATACAGGATGGCCGACGACGGCGCTCCGGTCAGTGCGGCAAACCCGAGGGCGTCACGCAGCTCCAGGATCTCAGGAAGCCGGACTTCGGAGCTGCGCCAGGCCGTCTCCCAATCGGCGCCGATGGCCAGTGCAGAGACCACGGGGCGCAACGCCTTGCCGTAGTCCTTGGACGCGGAAGCCGCCACAAGTTGCAGGGACCGGCCAATCCCCGACCCCGCGTCCAACATCGCAGCCACAAGCTCGAGCATCATGGCGGTGTCGCGTAGTCCGTCCGCAGAGTCTTGGCCGCTACCCCGGCCCGGGGCGTCGCCGGCGCCCGGGCCTCCCGGCTGGTTGGCCGGCCCCATGCATGACCTCAGCAGCCGCTGCCGGACGCGGCCCGGCTGTGAGAAGGCCAGATACGAGACGAGGATCAGGAGAACTGCGAGTGCCACGCCGGGCACAAGTGGAGCCGTCATGGCGCCGCCCCTGCGGCGGCGTGCACCAGACGGGCGGACCAGATTCTCCCGGCTATGGTCAGCGCCACTCCTGCCGCGAGCGCCGCCATTCCCAGTGGCGTTCCGAACAGCATCGCCAGCGGATCCACGCCCAGCGCCATTCCCAGGCCCAGCCCCATCGCTGGAAGCCACGTCAAGAGACTCACCGTGGCCTTTGGCCCCGCCAGGGCTGTCTGTCTGGCAGCGTCGGCATCATCCTCCACCTCCAGTTGGGCCGCAAACCGCGCCAGGACGTCAGCCAGCGGACAGCCGCTGGCTTCGGCAATGTCAAAGCAGGCGGCCAGCTCCAGCCAGATCCGCGGCTCCCTGCCGGCGGCGCGCGGAAATACCGCCGGAGCAGCCCGCCTAATCGCTTCGGATACCGGCAGGCCGCGGAATGCCGCCGCCCTGACGGCACCCAGCATCGTCAGGGAGCCCGTGCTCAGGCGCGGACCATTCCGGCCCGCCGCTGACATCGTGGCTGGATTCGGCTGTCCGGCAAGGCCCTCCGGCGGATGTGGACCTGCTTCCGGGCCGCCATGGTGGACCAGCCATAGTTCGTCCCACAGCCGCGACGGAGTGCGGCCGCCCTTCAGCAACGCTGCCAGTTGTTGCACCAGCAGCGTCAGGGAAAGTTTCCCCTGCCCGCTTCCAGCGCTATGCGTCTTACGCGATGGGATGTTGGGTCTGAATCGCGGCCCCGAACGGCGCACCCTGGCATCACCCGGCACAGCCCCGCTAACGGCCGCCCGGTCCTGCCCTGCCGGTCCTGCGGCCCGACGAAAGCGGCCCACCGGGCCGCCTGGGGGTCTCAACAGCAGGATGGCGGCCACCATCAGGATCCCGGCCAGCAGGAACGTCACGCCGCAGCACCCACTTCCGAAGACAGCCCCAGCCGCCCGCTCAGCGTCTCCCAGGCGGGGCCGATTGAGGTTCGGCCGCCCTTGTCCTCCAGCGCCGGCACCACGGCAAGTCCGCCGGGACCATCCTGTACCACTCCCACGCAGGCTATCCGGCGCCCCTGGCGGGACCGCTCCACATGGATCACCGCGTCGAGGGCACTGGCCGCCTGCAGCCGGACGGCATCCTGGCCCAGGCCTGCCAGGGCGCCGAGAGCGGTCAAGCGTGCGGGGACAGCAGTGGCAGCGTTCGCGTGGATGGTCCCTCCACCGCCGGTGTGGCCGGTATTCATTGCCGTCAGGAGTTCCCGAACCTCGGCACCCCGGCACTCCCCCACCACCAGCCGGTCCGGGCGCATCCTAAGTGCTTGCCGGACGAGTTCGCCCAGATCCACCTCGCCGCCACCTTCCAGGTTTCCGTGCCGGGACTCAAGCGAAACAATGTGCGGATGGACGGGGTTCAGTTCAGAGGCGTCCTCAATCAGGACCAGCCGTTCCGCCGGAGAACACAGCCCCAACAGGGTGGAGAGCAAAGTGGTCTTCCCCGAACCTGTGGCTCCGCTGATGAGGAAGCTCAGCCGATACTCCACCATGCGTTCCAAAACCTCGCGCACCAAGCTGCCGAACATCCCTCCGGACCGGAGCTCGTCCATGGTGAAGACCTGCTCGCGCCGGATCCTGACACTGAGCAGGGTGCCTGCCGTGGAAATCGGCGGCAGGACGGCGTGCACGCGGTAGCCGCCGTCGAGCCTGACATCAACACACGGCGAACCATCGTCCAGCCGCCTTCCGCCGGCCGCAACGAGCCGGGAGGCAAGGGCGCGCACCTGCGTCTCACTGCCAAACGACACCCCCGCAGGCTCAATGCCCCTCCCCCGGTCGACCCAGACCGCGTCCGGGGCGTTTACGAATATGTCAGTGACCTGGACATCCCGGGTCAGCTCCTGGAGAGGCCCGAGACCGTTCAGTTCCGCACTGATCCGCTCGACGGCGGCAAGAGAGCCGGCAGTCCCCAACAGCCGCCCCGTGGCCTGCACTGCCGCAGCAACGCGCGAGGCGGTGACCGGCCCGGAGTCTGCCATGACTGATTCGCGCACCGTTTCCAGCAGCGCCTGGTCAACCCCTCGCGGGTCCAGCACCCGCGCCTGACGGCGACGCGCGCCGGCCAGCTTTCCCGACGACGACGGCGGGACAGGCTGCGGCATGATGGGCTGCGACGGGACAGGCCGCCCCGCACTCACGGCACGTCTCCGACGGGGATTTCGCCGTCCAGCAAATCAAGCACTGACGCGGCGAAGTGCCTGATACTGCGCCGTTTGCCCAGGTCAAGGAGCCGCCCGCTCTCACCGGCGGCGGTGACTCCGCGCAGCTCCGGGACCCGGCCTTGGACGGGCAACCCGACGGCGTCGGCAATCAGTCCGCCGTCGAGCGCCGCTCCAGCCTTGCCCCGGACCAGCAGGGCTGCTTCAACCGGCGGAAGCTCATGAAGCAGCCTGGCAGTTGCCACCGCGGCCTTCAGCTGTGCCGGCACCACCACGAGGAGCCGATCGCAGTCCCAGGCGAACAATTGCACCGGCTCGGCACCACGGCCAATGTCCACCACCACCAGTTCATAGCCCCGCCGGGCAGCATCCAGGACCCCGCCGGCGGTGGTGGCGTCCACCGGTGCGGTCCGATCCCGGCTGCCGGGCCACGACAGGAAAGAAAACCCTCCGACGATCGGCAGGGAATCAGCGAGCTGCTCCGGATCGATGCTGCCGCTCGCACCGCACAGGTCAGGCCAGCGCAGACCGGGCATTTCTTCGGCCGCCAGGGCAAGTTCCAAACCGCCACCCCAGGGATCCCCGTCAACCAGCAAGACCCGGACTCCCAGCCCAGCTGCCGCTTGGGCGATCCAAATGGCGGCGGTGGTGGCGCCAGCCCCGCCGCAGCCCCCGGTAATCCCCAGGACCAGACCGCCGGCCTCCGGCGAGCGCGACCTGCTCAAGTACTCGGCCAGCCATGCCGCGGCATCCGGAAGCACGGCCACGCGCTCCGCCCCGAGGGCCGCCGCAAGATGCCAGAGACTGTCCCCCTCCCCATTCAGGCCCACCAGCACCGCGGGCGCACGGCGCCGCGGCGGCAACTCCCGGACATCGCTTCCCACCAGCACAGCGGCCGCGGACTCCCAGTATTTGGCCGCCTCCGCGACGTCCGCCACCACCCGCAGCTGGCCCCCGGCCGCAGCCACAATCTGTTCCACTTCACCCTGCAGAAAGTCGTAGCCGGTCACCAGCAGCACCTCGGCCACAGCGGAATCCGGCAGCCACGCCTTCCCGGCCCGGCTTGAACCCGGCACACCGGAGGAAGCCGTGCCGGCTGCAGCTCCACGCGCAGGGGACGGCCGGGCCCGCGACAGGCGGGACGAGGGCTGCTCGGAAGGGGACGGCGATAACTGGTGCCTGCTCATGGAGCAACTCTCCATCGCAGTAAGTCCCGGAAACAGTGGCATGCCGCGCTATGTGGACAACTAACCACTCAAGGGCTGGAGGGCCGCGAGCGTCTAGGCGGGTGGTGTGCCTACCGCGGACGCGAGCGTCTAGGCGGGTGGTGTGCTACCGCGGACGCGAGACCGCGCTCGATCCGATCCATTGTCCCCGCGTATGCCACAAATGGCGGCAGCTGCCAAAAGATGAGCCGCTCCAACTGAACCGGCTACTGCTTACCGTATTTGCGGTGGACAGCCTGTTTACTGACCCCCAGGCACAGAGCGATCGCCTCCCAGGACAGGCCAGCCTGCCGGGCCTTGCGTACCAGGGACGCTTCTGCGCGTCCCACTTCCTTCTGCAGTTCAGCCACTGCATACAGCGCTTCAGCGGGGCCTTTCCCGTCCATCGATGCCACCAGCGTTTTCATCCGGTCCACCTCCATGCGTCAACATTAGTTGACGTGCAACCCATCGTCAACATAGGTTGACGATGGGTTGAGTCACAGCGATTGCCGTCCGTCAACACCCCCGCCACAAGGCAGAATTGAACCCATGTACCTGCTGCTCGCCGCCCACTCCCACGGCGCTGCCCTCCAGCAGGTCACCCAGGCGGGCGATCCCCACCCGGACCGCCCCGAACCGCGGCTGATCAGCGCAAGCGAGCTGCCCGGCGTCGTGCGCCACTTCGAAACCCGGCCACGGGAGGCGGCTCCCCGCTGGATCTGGCACCGCACCCAGGACTGGTATCCCGCGCTGCTGGCCGCCGGGGTGGAAGTGGAGCGCTGCTACGACCTCAACCTCTGTGGCACCATCCTGTCGTATTCGCAGTTCACCGCCCACACCGAATACGCGCAGCAGGCGGAGAAGACTCCGCTGGACGATCCCCAGGAGCCGCCCCGCGCCCTCCAGCCGCCGCCCCCGCCGGCCGATCAGGGCGCACTGTTTGAGGATGTCCGGCAGCGGGCTCCGCGCCACACCCTGGCGGAGTTGCGCGCGGAGTATGCCGCACAGCAGGCGGCGCTGGCCGACGCAAACCCGGAAGAGAACAAACGGAAGCGGCTGCAATTGCTGCTTGCCGCCGAATCCGCCGGTGCCATGATCGCTGCGGAGATGCAGCACGCCGGTGTTCCGTGGCGGGAAGACCTGCATGAGCAGATCCTGACCGACTATCTGGGGCCCCGCCCGCAGCCGGGCCACCGGCCGGCGAAGCTTGAAGCCCTGAACTGCGAACTGCGGGACCTCCTCAACTCCCCCGCGCTGAACCCGGATTCGCCGCAGGAACTGATGCGCGCCCTGCATCGCAACGGCATCGAGGTCAAAAGCACGCGGCAGTGGGAGCTGATGGAGTCCAGCCATCCCGCCATCGAGCCGCTCCTCGCCTACAAAAAGTTGTCCCGCCTGCACAGCGCCAATGGATGGGCCTGGCTGGACGCGTGGGTGACCAACGGCCGCTTCCAGCCCGAATACGTGGTGGGCGGCGTGGTGTCCGGGCGCTGGGCTTCGCGCGGCGGGGGCGCCCTGCAGATTCCGCGCCAGATCCGCGGGGCTGTTCATGCCGAGCCCGGCCACAAACTCATCGTCGCCGACGCGTCCCAGCTGGAACCCCGGGTGCTGGTGGCTCTCGCGCAGGACTCGAAAATGGCCGCGGCCGCGCGCGACAAGGACCTGTACGCGGGCATCGCCGCCCAAGGTTTCGGCGGCGACCGCGCCAAGGCCAAGATGGCCCTCCTGGGCGCCATTTACGGTGCCACCACGGGAGAATCCGGACGCCTGATGCCGCAGCTGGCACGGACCTATCCGCACGCCGTTGGCTTTGTGGAGCAGGCTGCCCGCGACGGCGAGGCCGGCGGCACCGTGACGACGCGGTTGGGCCGCAGCAGCCCGCCACCGTCGGAACTCTGGTTCCGGAGCCAGCAGTCGGCCACGGCAGAGGAGCAGCGCCGTGCGGAATCGATCGCCCGTTCCCGCGGCCGCTTCACGCGCAACTTTGTGGTGCAGGGATCCGCCGCCGATTGGGCGGCGTGCTGGCTCGCGGAATTACGACGGCGGCTGCGGGCCCTGCGTGCCGACGGCTCCGTTCAGGCGGAACTGGTCTTCTTCCTGCACGACGAAGTGATGGTCCACGCCCCCGAGGCTGGCGTCGCCGCCTGCATCCGCGCGATCGAGGAAGCAGCAGCTGCCGCGAAAGAGCTGCTGTTCGGACCCATCCCGGTGGAATTCCCTGTCAGCGTGGCCGTGGTGGACTCCTATGACAACGCAAAGTAGCCCCAAGTAACCTACCCGGGAGTAGCTGGCCAGATCCCCGAGGCCGCGTTACAGTCAGTGGTTCCGGACGCCGAGCGTCCGGAAACTCATGCAATGGCGCATACCAAGGGGGTTCCGGATCATGGCCGGAAGATTTGAAATACATCGAGCAGGCGACGAGGCATATCGGTTCAGGCTCACTGACAAGGCCGGCAATGTTGTGGCCGTGTCGCCCGACTTCAAGCACATGAGCGCGCTGAAGGACGGCATCAAGGCGTTGCGTGAAAACGCGGCGACCGGCGTTATTGTGGACCTGCGCCACAAACCGCAGACCGGCTAGGCCGGCGTCTAGAACGCCACCTCGTGCTCGCGGCTCCGGTCCCACGGAACGGCCCAGCCCAGCTGCTCGAAAAGGCCATCGAGGATGATTCCGGTGAAGCCCCAAACCAGAACGCCGCAAACGGTGAAGGCAGGGCTGCTGAAGGTCCTGCCGCCACGGCTGACTGTTGCCGTGACCCGGTTGACGGGGTCCAGGAGGTCACGGACGGGGACCCGGAAGACCTGGGCGGATTCGCCGTAGTCCACCACGTGCACGGGCGACGGCGAAGCCCACCATCCGAGCACGGGCGTCACCAGGAAGTTGCTGCGGGCGAGTCCAAGCTCCTGCAGGCTCCCCAGGACCTCGACTCCCGCCGAGTCCAGCCCGGTTTCCTCTTCTGCTTCCCTGAGCGCCGCGGCCACCGGGGTTTCGCCGTCGTCGATGCCGCCGCCGGGGAACGCGACCTGGCCCGGGTGTGAGCCCAGGGTGTGCGCGCGTTCGAGCAGCAGCACGTCCAGGTCCGCGGCGGCCAGGGGCTTGCTGGAGGCCGCCGGAATATCGTCCAGCACGCCGAACAGCATTAGGACGGCTGCCTTGCGGGCAATGGCTTCGTCCACGGTCAGCGCGGCCCACGCGGTGTTCGGCGCGGTGACGTCGCCGTTGTCCGATCGCTGCACCAACTCGATCAGGTCCTGGCGTGCGCTCACGGGAGCCGCCTTTGTGATTCCATCCGGATTTCAGCGGCCCGGTGAGTCTCGGCCAACAACTGTTCCAGGAGGGCTTCGCTGCCGGGGGCGAGTTCGTATTTGAGGAGCTTGGCCGCTTTGACCGGGTCGGTCTCGCCGACCCCATAGCTGGGGCACCAGTTGGCTACTGGACAGGCGCCGCAGGCCGGTTTCCGGGAGTGGCACACCCGGCGCCCGTGGAACACCACCCGGTGCGACAGCATGGTCCAGTCCCTCGGCTCGAACAGCTCAGCGACGTCGAACTCGACCTGCACCGGGTCCTCGGAAAGGGTCCAGCCGAAACGCCGAGCCAGCCGGCCGAAGTGCGTGTCAACGGTGATGCCAGGGATACCGAAGGCGTTGCCCAGCACCACATTCGCGGTTTTACGTCCGACGCCGGGAAGGGTCACCAGGTCTTCCAGCCGGCCGGGCACCTCGCCGTTGTACTCGTCCACCAAGCGATTGCTCAGCGCCAGAACATTTCTCGTTTTGGCCCGGAAAAAGCCGGTGGGCTGCAGGATCGCTTCCAGATCGGCAGGCTCGGCTTCGGACATGGCCCGGGCATCCGGGTACCGGGCAAACAGGATTTTGGTGACCTGGTTGACCAGCACGTCAGTGGTCTGCGCGGACAGGACCGTGGCCACAACCAGCTCGAACGGGTTCCGGAAATCAAGCTCGGCGTGGGCGTAGGGGTATTTCTCCGCCAAGGCCCTGTTGATCCGCCGGGCCCGGCGCTTCAACGCCAGCAATGACTCCGCAGCGGCCCCGCGGGGTGCGGCAACCCCGGGGGCGCCGCCGGGCGTACGTGAAGTGGCCACGTGCCCGGCTAGCCGCGCTCGATGTTGCTGAGGTCGTGCAGCACGCCCACCCGTCCGTCGGTGTGCTGGACCAGGAATTCGTGGCCGCGGTCCTCGAGTGCCAGCACCCAACCACCGGGTTCGATCACGAATGCGGGGGCACCGGTCCGCGGGTCGACGGCCGTGCGGTGCTGCGCCACGGCGAACCAGAAGGGCTCGTGCACCGGCTCGTCCGATTCTTCCGGCCGGCTGGCCGGGTCCACTGTTGCACCGATGGGCTCTGCGCTCCGCACCTGCTGGTGGACTGCTGTGGCTGCGGGTTCGGCCGAAGACTGGCGGGCCGGCGCAGGCACCTGCGCGCCGTCGTCGTGCGTTGCTGCCTCGGGAACGGGTGCCGCAGCGGAAGCGGACGCTGCCGCGCGGTCAGCCGGGGCGGCGGCTGCGGCCGGGATGTCAGCCAGCTTGGTCTCCTCGGCGGCGGACGCGGCGTGGTCGTTTGCCGGCGATGCTGTAGGAACGACGTCGGCGGCTTGGGTTGCCGGGGTCGGGTCACCGGCGGCAGTCCATTCCCTGATTTCAGGGGCCGGGGACACCGCTGCGGCCGCCGGAGCTGCGGTACCGGCAGCAGCGCCCGTGGCAGTGGCGGGCGTGGCAGTGGCGGGCGCCGAAGCTTCCGGCGCGGAAGCGGTCTTCGCAGACGCATCGGAATGCTTGGACGGCCAAAGCCCGGCAGGGATTCCGAACCCCCGCTTGGATCCGGAGTCAGCTTCTGCAGCAGGCTTGGGTTCCTTGGGTGTATGCGGCTTGGGCAGCGGGACGGCCGATTCGCGGGCCACAACGTGGGCCGTCGCTTCGTCGCGTCCCAGGAAGTCGCCGGAGAAGAACGGGATGAAGCGGCTCAGCACCGTCGCAGCGAACAGGATCACGGAGCCCACGAGGCCAACCAGGAGGCTCGGGACATAGCCAGCGGCGGCGGAAACAAAGAAGAATGCCAAGGCGAAGGACGCCACCACGGAAGCGAACTGGTCGACGGACAGCGACCCGATGCGGACCTTCGTTCCAGGGGCGAGCCGGCGGGCGACAAAAAGGGCGGTGACGATCAGCGGCAGCACAATGCCCAGGCCGAGGAAGAACAGGCTGCCGGCGTTCCAAAGGTTGAACCGTCCAAAGAAGACCGGAAGCAGCGAGGCGACAAGGAGAACCAGGGTGGCGGCGAAAACGGTCAGGTCCCGGATGGTGAAGGGGCCCAGCACGGCCTGGTTGGTGGTGCCGGGCTTGGCGACCGCCGGCCGCTGCGGATCTTTGGCCGCGCCGCCCCCGTCGGTTGCGTCAGGCCATGCCTCCGTTGCACGGCCAGGTCCCTGGCCGACGATTTGCTGGTTCATTCTGTTCTCCTAAGCGTGGCGGCACGGGACGGTTCCGTCCCAACAACTGTGCCGTCCGGAACGGCGGCAGCCGCCGTTCCGGGGCAGTGATGCACAGGATCGGACAGCTCCGTAGAAAGTCACAATTCAATCTCAGCCTAGTCAACCGCATGGCCGATCACTAGCTGATCGGCGGCGGTGGAAGCGCACCCCGCGCAGTTCCGTAACCATTCACCGCTAAATAAATGCCGTTCGCGGGCTGCACTGTGACAGGTGACACAGCTGGGGCAGGCTCAAGCATTAGGCTTGTTTCCGGAACAGCTGTTTGCGGAACATCCGTGATCTGCCCTGCCCGCGCCGCACACAGCGGACGAGCCCGGCGGGTGGCGGCCAGCCGCAGAAAAGACCGATGAATGATGAGGTTCACCATGTCCCAGGACACTCCCGGCTCCACCGCCACCGCCCCCGCGGCTACCGTACCGAGCGACCAGCACGGCGATCAGCAGGGTGACGCAATTTCAAACCTGCTACACGAGAACCGCACTTTTGCCCCCAGCCCGGAGTTTGTTGCCGACGCCGTTGTCACCGCAGCCGATTACGCAGAGGCCGACGCCGACCGTCCGGCTTTCTGGGCCAGGCAGGCCCGGGAGCTGCTCACCTGGTCCAAGGACTTCGACCAGGCGCTGGACTGGTCCAACCCGCCGTTCGCGAAGTGGTTCGTGGGCGGTGAGGTCAACGCGGCCTACAACGCGCTGGACCGGCACGTGGAGAACGGTCTCGGCGACCGGGTGGCCATCTACTTTGAGGGCGAACCCGGCGACACCCGCACCTACACCTACGCCCAGCTCACCGACGAGGTGAAGAAGGCCGCCAACGCGTTTGAGTCCCTCGGCGTGGAAAAGGGCGACCGCGTGGCCGTCTACCTGCCGATGATCCCCGAAGCCGTGATTACGCTGCTGGCCTGCGCCCGCATCGGCGCCGTGCATTCGGTGGTGTTCGGCGGGTTCTCCGCCGAGGCCCTGCGGTCCCGGATCGAGGACGCCGAAGCCAAACTCGTGGTCACCGCCGACGGCACCTACCGGCGCGGCAAGCCCAGCCCCTTGAAGACCGCCGTCGACGACGCCCTCGCCGCCGACGGGCACACCGTCCAGAACGTCGTGGTGGTCAAGCGCAACGGCCAGGACGTGGACTGGCACGAGGGCCGGGACCACTGGTGGGCGGACACCGTCGGGGCCGCCTCCAACGAGCACACCGCCGTCGGGCATGACTCCGAGCACCCGCTCTTCATCCTCTACACCTCCGGCACCACCGGCAAGCCCAAGGGCATCCTGCACACCACCGGCGGCTACCTCACCCAGGGCGCCTACACGCACCGGGCCGTGTTCGACCTGCACCCCGAAACCGACGTGTACTGGTGCACGGCCGACGTCGGCTGGGTCACCGGCCACTCCTACGTCGCCTACGCCCCGCTCATCAACGGCGCCACGCAGGTCATGTACGAGGGCACCCCGGACTCCCCGCACCAGGGCCGCTGGTGGGAGATCATCGAAAAGTACAAGGTCTCCATCCTCTACACCGCCCCCACCGCCATCCGGACGTTCATGAAGTGGGGCCGGGACATCCCGGACAAGTACGATCTGTCCTCCCTCCGCCTGCTCGGCTCGGTAGGCGAATCCATCAACCCCGAAGCCTGGATGTGGTACCGGGACGTCATCGGCGCCAACAAAACACCCATTGTTGACACCTGGTGGCAGACCGAAACCGGTGCGCAGATGATCGCCCCGCTGCCCGGCGTGACCGCCACCAAGCCAGGCTCCGCGCAGGTCCCGCTGCCCGGCATCGCCGTGGACGTGGTGGACGAGATGGGCGAATCGGTCCCCAACGGCCATGGCGGTTTCCTGGTGATCCGCGAGCCGTGGCCTGCGATGCTCCGCGGGATCTGGGGCGACCCCGAACGGTTCAAGGACACTTACTGGTCCCGGTTCGAGGACATGTACTTCGCCGGCGACGGCGCCAAGAAGGATGAAGACGGGGACATCTGGCTCCTTGGTCGCGTGGACGATGTTATGAACGTCTCCGGGCACCGCCTCTCCACCACCGAGATCGAATCGGCCCTGGTGTCCCACCCCGCCGTGGCCGAAGCCGCCGTCGTGGGCGCCGCGGACGAAACCACCGGCCAGGCCGTCGTCGCGTTCGTCATCCTCCGCGGCGACGCCGTGGACTCCGGCGACGCCATTGTCCAGGAACTCCGCAACCACGTCGGCAAGGAAATCGGCCCCATCGCCAAACCCAAAACCATCCTCGTGGTCCCGGAACTGCCCAAGACCCGCTCCGGCAAAATCATGCGCCGCCTGCTCAAGGACGTGGCTGAAGGACGCGAAGTAGGGGACGCCACCACCCTCGCCGACAACACAGTCATGCAACAGATCGCGGCCTCCCTCAGGAAATAAAAGGAGGGGCAGCTATCCGGGTGGGAGCCAGCCAGCAAAGTGGCTGGGTCCCACCCACCACGGCGAGCTGACACGTGGGAGTTATCCGGAAGCGTGCGTCAGAGCGAGGTACGAGCAGCACGCGGAGGATGACTTCCACGCGTCAGCGTGGTGCGCCATAGACTGGACCCAGCCCCGTCGCCTACCTGAAGGAACCGCCCCGATGCTCGCTGCTGCCCGTCACCAGGCCATTGTTGACGCTGTTCAGCGGGAGCGGGTTGTTCGGGTTTCGGACTTGGCTCAGCAGTTGGGGGTTTCGCTGATGACCGTGCGGCGGGATATTGAGTTGTTGGAGGAAGGCGGCCGGCTGGAGCGCATCCACGGCGGCGCCAAGCTTCCCGGTGATGTCAGCACCCACGAACCCGGCTTCGAGCTCAAGTCCACGCAACTCACAGCTGAGAAACGAGCCATTGCCTTGGAGGCGGCCGGCTTGGTCCACGAGGGCATGGCTGTGGGTTTCAGCGCGGGTACCACCACGTGGGCCCTTGCCAAGGAACTGGTCAACGGTCCACGGATCACCGTGGTCACCAACTCCGTGCGCATCGCCGACCTTTTCCACCACGCGTCCCCCGGCCCGGCCCGCTTCGCCTCGACCGTGATCCTCATCGGCGGCGAACGCACGCCGTCGGACGCTTTGGTGGGACCACTTGCGACGGCGGCGCTGAAGCAGCTGCATCTGGACGTGCTCTTCCTCGGCGTGCACGGCATGGACGCTGACGCCGGCTTCACCACGCCAAATCTCCTGGAAGCCGAGACGGACCGCGCGTTCGTGGCGGCGGCGCGGAAAGTGGTGGTTTTGGCCGACCACACCAAATGGGGTCTCCAGGGCATCAGCACCATCGCGGCCCTGGACGACGCGGACGAAGTCATCAGCGACGCAGGCCTGGGCACGGACGCCCAACGGATCCTCGGCGAGCGCGTCGGCAAGGTCCGGATCGCGGGCTAGGACCCCGAGGCCTGCCTCACGGGCAGCCGCAGGACTGGCGGATCTGTAACTCGGCAGGAAAGATGAGGTGTTCCGATTCGTGGCCGCGATGGGCTCCGATCAGGGCGCTGACAGCGGCCTCCGCCATCGCCTTGGCTGGCTGTTTAACTGTGGTGAGGGGAGGCCAGCTGTACTCCGCTTCAGCCGAGCCGTCGAACGAAGCCAGCGCAATGTCTCCGGGCACCGCGACCCCCGCTTCATGGAGGGCGCGGAGGATTCCGACAGCCTGCAGGTCAGAGGTAGCAAAAATGGCCGTCGGGCGCCCCGCGGAGGCCAGCAGGCGTTTCCCTGCAGCGTAGCCGCCTTCCCGGGTGAAGGCGGTACGGACGACTGGGCCTTCCGGCAGGCCGGCCCCGGCCAGGGCCTGCAGCCAGCCCTCTTCACGGCCGTCATAGTAGTTGCCGGTGTTCGTACCCATGGCGAGGGCGATGCTGGTGTGTCCGTGGCCGATCAGGTGTTCAACGGCCGACTTTGCCCCCGCCACCAGGTCCACGCCCACACTGTTGAATCCGGGCGCGTCGCCACTATGGTTCAGGAGAACAACAGGTATCTCCGCCGATTCGAGGTCCGTCAGGCCCGGTTCCATCAAAACACTGGAAAGTATGACGCCGTCCACCTGGCGTGCCGCAAGGTTCCGGACGTGCCGGAGTTCCTTCGCGAGGTTGCCATCGGAGTTGGTCAGCAGCAGGGCGTACCCCAGTTCGGCGGCAGCATCTTCGACGGCGTGTGCCAGCAGGGAGAAGAAGGGGTTGCTGTTGTCCGGGATGACCAGGCCAATGGTTTCGCTCGACCCCAATTTCAGGGCCCGCGCGGCAGCGTTCGGACGGTACCCCAGCCGTCGGATTGCGTCCTGGACCTTCGCTTCCGTGGCTGGAGCCACTTTCTTGGGCCCGCCGTTAACCACATAACTGACGACGGCGGTGCTGACGCCCGCGTACCGGGCAACGTCCTTGCGCGTCACCGGGCCGCGGGGCGTCTGCACTGTGGGAGTCGTCATGCTGTACATGCTAGCTATCAGATCCCCGGGGCGTCGCCGAAGTCACGGATAGGCAGCCGCTCGCCGCCGCGGAGGGCGGACTCGTGCGCCACGATACCGGGCAGCGTGAACCGGGCGGCTGTCCAGGCGTTGACCGGCGGGAGCGTGCCGGTATTGACCGCTGTCACAAAGTCGTCCACCAGGAAATGGTGGCTTCCCTCGTGGCCGTTCGGTGCGCCGCGGAACTCCTCCGGAAGCCGGTCAGCCTCATGGACCGGCGAGAGTCCGGAGACGAAGGCGTCCCTCAGTTCCGGTGCAACGTTGGCCAGTGACGGGTCATCCAGGGACATGCTGGGCCGTGACTCCAGCTGTTCGGAAATGTCGTGGACATCCTGCTTGTCCTGCCAGACCGAGACGTTTGCAAGCTGCTCAAAGCTGGCCTCCGTCCCGAAGAACCGGAACCGGGACTCCCTGATATGTGAGGGGTAGCCCACGCGGCGCATCTCATTGGTTCGCATAACGCCGCCGTCGTTGAGTTCAAAGAGGGCCGTGGCGTTCGAGAAGTCGTTGCCGAACATGCTGACCTCCTTGTCGAAGACCCCGTCGTTGCGGTCGTCCTTGACCCCGACGCAGCTGACACTGACGGCATGGGCGGGGACGGCGCCGAGAACTCCCCCGACCGCGTGCGTGGGGTACAGCATCGGCGGGTAACTGGCGGTTTCCTTCCAGCGCTCACCGCCGCTGTACCGGTAGGCGTCATAGAAGCCCAGGTCCATGTCGTGGACGTAGTCGCCCTCAGCGTAGAAGATCCGCCCGAACCTGCCGGCCGCATGTTGCTTGCGGGCATAGACGGTGGCCGGGTTGTAGTAGCTGGTCTCCCCCATCATGTAGACAAGGCCGGTGTCGCGGACCGCGGCGATGATCCTGGCGATTTCCTGCTCGGAAATGGCCATGGGGACGGCTGAGTAGACGTGCTTGCCGGCGCGGAGCGCCTGCTCCACCAGCGGACCGTGCGTCCAGCGCTGGGTGAAGATGGCGACGGCGTCGACGTCGGAGGCGAGGAGATCCTCGAAGCTTGCTTTCGACCCCGCCAGGTGGTGGCGGTCTACGGCCTCAGCCGCCCGTTCCGGAAACTCATCCACTACATGGACGGCGCTGACGCCGGGGTGGAGGTTGAAGAGGTGCGCGAACTGGCCGCCGAACTGGCCAACTCCTACTACGCCGATTGAAAACGTCATTGTCTGCCTTCCTTGGTGTCGTGAACGAGCCGCGGGCAAGCGCTGTCCATCAGGACCCCCAGTGTTCCACCACAATCTACTCGAGTCAATGGCATCTTTGTTGGATAAAACCCTTTATATCTAAGCAAAATATAGACACTTGCCAGCATGAATCTACTCGTGTAGATTTCTCCGCAGTTGTTATCCACATCACAGTCCAGGAAAGGGTCGACGATGACCACCCTTGCCA
The DNA here is from genome assembly GCF_056398665.1 of Pseudarthrobacter sp. 01T43. NCBI lineage: Bacteria > Bacillati > Actinomycetota > Actinomycetes > Micrococcales > Micrococcaceae > Pseudarthrobacter > Pseudarthrobacter sp. 01T43. The sequence goes on from NZ_JBFTPV010000017.1 coordinate 51,831, forward strand.
AACCCGCACGAACCGCCCGGCCGCAGACCGGAGCTCCGTTGCCCCGCGGCGGCTACCGCCGGCTCGGCGACCTTAAGATCGCTCTCTTCTTCATCGCCCCGGCCATGATCGGCTTCATCTTCTTCTACGTGGTTCCCACCATCCGCGGCGTGTACCTGAGCTTCACGGAGTACAACATCCTCGGTGACCCGGAATGGGTGGGGGTGGACAACTACACGGCCATCGCCAAGGATCCGCTGTTCTGGAATTCCCTGGCCGTCACCGGCCAGTACGTGTTCCTCAACATCGTCCTCCAAACGGCACTGGCGCTGGGACTGGCCCTCCTGATGCATCAGGTGGCGAAGTCCACGTTGATCCGCGGCGCCCTGCTCCTGCCGTACCTGATGTCCAACGTCATCGCGGCGCTGCTCTGGTTCTGGATGCTCGACTATCAGATCGGCGTAGTGAACCAGTTCATCGAATGGGTCGGCCTCCCCCGCGTCGCCTTCTTCGGAAGCGAGGAGTGGGCCATCCCCACGCAGGCGGTGATCAACACCTGGCGCCACATGGGCTACACCGCGCTGCTCATCTTCGCCGGCCTCCAGGCGATTCCCGGCCACCTCTATGAAGTCGCCAAACTGGACGGCGCCTCAGCGTTCCAGACGTTCCGCAAGATCACCATCCCGCTGCTGCGCCCGGTCCTGGTACTGGTCCTCGTGGTCACCGTGATCGGTTCCTTCCAGGTCTTCGACACGGTGGCAGTCACCACCCAGGGCGGACCGGTCAACGCCACGCGGGTCATCCAGTACTACATCTACCAGCGCGCCTTCACCGAGTCGGACTTCGGCTACGGGTCCGCCATCGCCGTCATTCTCTTCCTCATCCTCGCCCTGGTGGCCTTCATCCAGATGAAGTTCCTCAAGGGCAACGAGTCGGACCTGGACTAAGGAGTCCCGCATGAGCACCACCATCAGCCGCACGGCAGCGACCGTCCCAGCCCGCCGCCGTCGCCCGTTCAACGCCCGCCGCACGGGCGCCTGGGCCCTCCTGGTCCTGGCGATCGCCGTCTCCGTGCTCCCGTTCCTGTGGGTACTGCGAACGGCACTGTCCACCAACAGCTCCCTGGCCGCCCAGTCGGCAAGCCTGCTTCCGGCGGACTTCACCTGGGGCGCCTTTATGCGGGTGTTCGGGCTGCAGAGCCCGGCGGAAGCCGTGGCGGAAGGCGGTTCCGGGGCAGCCATCGACTTCTGGCTGTACCTGCGCAACTCCGTGATCTTCTCCTCCATCTCCACCGCCGGCGCCGTGTTCTTCAGCGCGATGGCCGCCTACGCCTTCGCCCGGCTGCGCTGGAAAGGCCGGAACGCCGTCTTCAGCCTGTTCCTGGGCACCATGCTGGTCCCGCCAATCTTCACGGCGCTGCCCAACTTCCTGCTGATCAAGAACCTGGACCTGCTCAACACGATGCTCGGCATGGTCCTCCCGTACGCCTTTATGACCCCGTTCGCCATCTTCTTCCTCCGCCAGTTCTTCCTGAACATGTCCCGCGAGGTTGAAGAAGCGGCAATGCTCGACGGCGCCAAGCACCTGCGCATCTTCTTCCAGATTGTGCTGCCCAACGCCGCAGCCCCCATCGCCACCCTGGCCCTGCTCACCTTCATCGGCCAGTGGAACGAGTACTTCTGGCCGCTGCTGGTGGGTTCCCAGGACGACGTTCGGGTCCTGCAGGTGGGCCTGGGTGTCTTCAAGTCCCAGGCCCCGCAGGGATCCCCTGACTGGTCCGGCCTGATGGCAGCCACCCTCATTTCGGCGCTTCCCGTCCTCATCCTCTTCGCCGCCTTCGGCAAGAAGATCGTCAATTCCATCGGCTTCTCCGGCATCAAATAAGCACCCCAACCATTTCCCCTCCCGCACCCCCACGAACGGAAACAGAAACCATGAAGAAATCCCTCGGCGCCGTCGCGGTCGCCGCCGCCATCGCGCTCTCCCTGTCCGCCTGTGGCGGCGGCTCATCCTCAGCTGAATCGGCCAAGGGCGAGATCAACTACTGGCTGTGGGACGCCAACCAGCTTCCCGCCTACCAGCAGTGTGCCACCGACTTCCATAAGGCCAACCCGGACATCTCCGTCAAGATCACCCAGCGGGGCTGGGACGACTACTGGAGCACCCTGACCAACGGTTTTGTGGGCGGCACCGCGCCGGACGTCTTCACCAACCACCTGGGACGCTACGGCGAACTCGCCAAGAACAAACAACTGCTGGCCCTCGACGATGCCGTGAAGAAGGACAACGTAGATGTGTCCAAGTACAACGAGGGCCTCGCAGACCTCTGGGTGGGCCAGGACGGCAAGCGCTACGGCCTGCCGAAGGACTGGGACACCATCGGCCTTTTCTACAACAAGGCCATGCTCGCCAGCGCCGGCGTCACGGAGGACCAGATGAAGACCCTCACCTGGAACCCGGAAGACGGCGGCACTTACGAAAAGGTCATCGCCCACCTGTCCGTGGACAAAAACGGCAAGCGCGGCGACGAGCCCGGCTTCGACAAGAACAACGTCGCTGTCTACGGCCTTGGCCTCAACGGCGGCGGCGACTCCTCCGGCCAGACCGAATGGAGCTACCTGACCAACACCACCGGCTGGTCCCACACGGACAAGAACCCGTGGGGCACCCACTACAACTACGACGATCCCAAGTTCCAAAACAGCATGGCCTGGTTCGCGGGGCTGGCTGACAAGGGCTACATGCCCAAACTGGAAACCACGGTCGGCGCGAGCATGGCCGACACCTTCGCAGCAGGAAAGTCCGCCATCAACGCCCACGGCTCCTGGATGACTGGCCAGTACATGGGCTACAAGGGCCTTGAGGTGGGCATCGCACCCACCCCCGTAGGCCCTGAAGGCAAGCGTGCGTCCATGTTCAACGGCCTGGCGGATTCAATCTGGGCCGGGACAAAGAAGAAAGACGCCTCGATCAAGTGGGTTGAGTACCTCGCCTCGGCCGACTGCCAGGACGTGGTCGCTTCGAAGGCAGTTGTCTTCCCCGCGCTGAAGGCCTCTTCCGAGAAGGCTGCGGAGGCCTTCAAGGCAAAGGGCGTGGACGTCACGGCGTTCACCGAGCAGGTCAAGAACAAGACCACGTTCCTGTACCCCATCACGGATAACACGGCCAAGGTAAAGGGCATCATGACGCCCGCCATGGACGCAGTGGTCTCGGGCAAAGCCCCGGCCAGCTCCCTGACCCAGATCAACGAACAGGTCAACGCCCTCTTCAAGTAGGCCCCGGCTTTACCGGCTGCGCGCCGCGGGCACGGTGTCCCGCGGCGCGCAGCCGTCCCACTCAAACCCCTCGCAGAAAGACAGCATTCTATGGACCCCCTCCACCTCCGTGCCGCCGGCACCAGCCTGGTGATGAGCTTCGACAGCGGGGCGGCCGAGGTCATCCACTGGGGCGCGGACCTGGGCAGCGCACTGCCGGACCTCGCCATCCTCGGCGACCCGATCCCCCACTCCGCCACCGATACCCCCGTGCCCGCCGGCCTCCTGCCGCAGGCCGCCTCCGGCTGGCGCGGCCGTCCCGCGCTCCGCGGCCACCGCATTGCCGACGGCGTCGCCGGCCTCGATTTCTCGGTCCGCCTCCGCACGGTGAGCGCCACCGCCGACGGGACGTCCGCTGTCCGCAGTTCCGCGCTTATTGTCCAGTCAGACTCCGACGCCGGCCTCACCGTCTCGTCCTCCCTGACACTGCACGATGGCGGCCTTCTGGAGCTGCGGCACACCGTCATCAACGACGGCACCACCCCCTACCAGCTCGACGAGCTGGCGACCGTCCTCCCGGTGGCGCCGGACGCCGTCGAACTTTTGGACCTGACCGGACGCTGGTGCCGGGAACGCCACCCGCAGCGACGCCCCATCCACCAGGGCACCTGGGTGCGGAGCGGCCGTCACGGCCGCACCGGACACGACTCGTCACTTCTCTTTGCCGCCGGCACGGCAGGCTTTGGCAACCGCCACGGGAAAGTGTGGGCCACCCACCTGGCCTGGAGCGGCAACCACGAGCAGTTCGCGGACAGCATCGGCGACGGCCGCACCATGATCGGCGGCTCCGAACTCCTTGGCCCGGCAGAAGTCATCCTCGCACCCGGCGGAAGCTACACCACGCCGGCACTGTTCGCGGCGTACTCGGAGCGTGGCCTGGACGGCATCAGCGAGGCGTTCTACAGCTGGTTCCGGGCCCGCCCGCACCACGTGCTGCCATCGGCCGCGGCCGGCGCAGGCGCCCGGGCGGGCAAGCCCCGCCCGGTGGTACTGAACACCTGGGAGGCGGTTTACTTCGACCACAATTTGGCCTCGCTGATTGAACTTGCGGACTCCGCGGCGGACCTCGGCGTCGAGCGTTTTGTGCTCGACGACGGCTGGTTCCGCGGGCGCCGCGACGACCACGCCGGCCTGGGCGACTGGTACGTGGATGAATCGCTCTGGCCGGACGGGCTCACGCCGCTGATCGAGGCCGTGACCTCGCGCGGGATGGAGTTCGGGCTCTGGGTGGAACCGGAAATGGTCAACCTTGATTCGGACGTTGCCCGCGCGCATCCGGAGTGGATCGTGGGCCCGTCCGCCCTGTCCCACAAGGACGGCGGGCGCCTGCCGCTCGAGTGGCGGAACCAGCACGTCATCGACCTCGTCAACCCCGACGCCTGGCAGTACATCTTTGACCGCATCGACGCACTGCTGCGCGAAAACAACATCCGCTACCTCAAGTGGGACCAGAACCGGGACCAGGTGGAACACGGCCACGCCGGCCGCGCCTCGGTCCACGAACAAACCCTCGCCGCCTACCGCCTGTTCGACGAGCTCAGGAAGGCGCATCCCGGCGTAGAGATTGAAAGCTGTTCCTCCGGCGGGGCCCGCGTTGACCTGGGGATCCTGGAGCGGACGGACCGGATCTGGGCCTCGGACTGCAACGACGCCTTGGAACGGCAGACCATCCAGCGCTGGACCGGGCTGGTAGTGCCGCCGGAGCTGGTGGGCGGGCACATCGGGCCCTCCACCTCGCACACCACGGCCCGCACGCACGATCTCTCGTTCCGCGCCATCACGGCGTTGTTTGGGCACTTCGGCATGGAGTGGGACGTGCGGCAGGTGGCGGGCGCCGAGCGGGCCGAACTCAAACGCTTCATCGCGCTCTACAAGGAGCACCGCGGCCTGATCCACTCCGGGCGCATGGTCCGCGCGGACGTTGCGGACGCCTCACTGATGCTGCACGGCGTGGTGGCTCCGGTTGCTGCCCCGGCCGGACCGGGCGTTCCACCGGGCACCGTTCCGCTTCCCACTGTTCCACCGTGCACTGTTACACCGGGCACGACGGCCGCGCTGTTCGCCCTGGTCAGCACGGGCACCTCCTTCGCCGAAAAGACCGGCCGGGTCACCATCCCCGGGCTGGAGCCGGACCGTGACTACCGGGTGGAAGCCATCTTCCCGGGGCCTGGCGACGCGGACTACGCCCACACGTTCACACAGGTCCGTCCCTCGGTCTGGCTCGCGGAAGGGGCCGAGGCCAACGGGCGTTTCCTGGCCGAGGTGGGCCTGCCGATGCCCCTCCTCAACCCGGAGCATGCGCTGGTGTTGGAGTTCGTAGCGTTGTAGCGGGCAGGCGCCGGATTCTGCACCATCATTGACGTTCCGCGGTCCGCGGGCGCCGGCAATCCGGCCCCGTGGACCCGGCCGGCCCGAATGATCGTGCAGAATCCGACGGGTAGATTGGAGCCATGACTGATGCCGCTTCCCCCGCTTCCGAATCCACTTCTCCCACCGGCGGCGACGCCAGCCGGCGCGGCACCATCCTGGTGATCAACGGCCCCAACCTCAACCTGCTGGGGACCCGCGAGCCGGAAAAGTACGGCACCTCCACGCTCGCCGACGTCGAACGGCTTGCTGCCACCGCCGCGGAGGCTCATGGATTCGACGTCGAATGCGTCCAGTCCAACCATGAGGGTGTCCTGCTGGACGTTATCCACGCGGCCCGCACCAACGCCGTCGCCATTGTCCTGAACGCGGGTGCCTTCACCCACACGTCCGTTGCCCTGCGCGACGCCCTGGCAGCGGTGCAGCTGCCTGCCGTCGAGGTACACATCACCAACGTGCACCAGCGTGAGGAATTCCGGCACCACTCCTACCTGTCGCCGGTGTGCGCCGCGGTGATCGTTGGAGCCGGCGTGTTCGGGTACAAGCTCGCCATCGACTACCTGGCCGAAGCCCTCTAACCCTGGGTGTCCGCGGGTTCAGAGTGGGCTGCTACTTCTGGATGCACTGCCCCGAGGAAACCGTTGTGCTGAAGCCGGCAGCCTGCGAAGCCACCGGGTAGAGGTCACCCATGGTGATCGCGAAGCCCAATTCGGCGTCGGAGGTCGCCTTGGCGAAGACGACGCCAGCCACCTGTCCATCCGTGGTCAGCAGCGGACCGCCGGAGTTCCCGGGCTGGACGTTTCCCGCCAGCCGGTAGATGTCCTCAGGAGCCGGGTTCTGGCCATAGATATCAGGCACCAGGACCGAGGCAATGTCCTGGACCGTGGCGGGGTTGGACTTGAACGGACCGCCGTGGGGGTATCCGGCGAAGGCCGCCTGGCTGCCATTGGGAAGGTCAGATGCCAGGGCCAGCGGTTCGGACGGCAGCCCGTCGACGGCCACCACGGCGAGGTCATGCCGGGTGTCGAAGTAGACCACGCGCCCGGGCATTGCTCCACCGTTGGGGATCTCCACCACCGGCTGCGACACGCCCGCCACCACGTGGGCGTTGGTCACAACCCGTCCCGGGGAAACCACGAAGCCGGTGCCGGTCTGGTTCTGGCCGCACTGGTAGGCCGTTCCGGCGATTTTCAGGACCGACTCGGCTGCCCGGTTCAGGGCGGGCGTGTTGGTGCTGGCATTAGGCACGGCCACTTGGGGTCCCTGGCCAAGGCCCTCAATCAATGTGGGGATGCCGTTGCCGATCACCGTTGAACGCAGCTGCGCGAGAGTTGCTTTGACCGGGACTGGCGTCAGGCCGTCGATGTAGCGGATCACCTTGGACTCGGCTAGCTGCTGGGAGACAAAGGGAACGCCCAGGGAGCTGACGCTGAAGGCCAGCATGGACATGACCAGCGCTGACACCACCACATTGACGGCGCCGCCAACCAGCCGGTCCGCGGCACGCAGTGGCTGGATCCGCACTACGCCGCGGATTTTCCGCCCGATCATGGTCCCCAGGCCATGCCCCATGGCCATCAGTACGACCGCAGCGGCCACGATGGCCGTGAGCCGCCACCCGGAGTCGCTCACAAACTCGCTGACGAGGGGTACAGCAAAAAAGGCAGCCACAGCRCCCGCAGCGAAACCCGCGATTCCGCCGAGCGTGACCAGGAAGCCGTTGCGCAGGCCATAGATCAGGTAAGACAGCAGGGCCAGGATCAGCGCCAGGTCCAGAACGGTCAAGCCAAACACTGACGCTCCTCTACTACAGTTGAGACCCAATTCTAGTGGCGGACGCTGACATTCTTCTGTGCGGTGCCCGATGCTGCCGGATCCCGGCGCTCAACGGCGTAAAAAGCTGCTCCAAGGCGACCGCCACAGCGATCGGCTGGCCTGCCTGAACGCCTTCAGCGCCGTTTCCGCTGCCAAGTACGTCACAGAACCTTGAAAATTCTGAAACAATGGCACAAGCGCCACAGCCGACACTTTTTATTTGGGAGATTTCATGGACATCGAGGTACTGCGCCGAGCACCACTATTCGCAACGCTTGACGACGAGGCATTCCGGCTGCTGACCGATGAGCTGACCGAGGTCGACCTTTCCCGCGGTGCCTCGGTATTCCGCGAGGGCGATCAGGGCGATCAGCTCTACTTCATCGTCTCCGGCAAGGTGAAGCTGGGCCGCACGTCCCCCGACGGCCGCGAATCCCTGCTCGCCATCCTGGGCCCGGGCGAACTGTTCGGCGAAATGGCACTCTTTGATCCCAGCCCCCGCACGGCCACGGCCACGGCAGTTTCCGAGACCCGCCTGGCCGGCCTGAAGAACGAGAGCCTCAACGGCCTGTTGCGCACCCGCCCCGAGGTTTCAGCCCAGCTGCTGCAGGCCCTGGCCCGCCGCCTGCGCCGCACCAACGATTCGCTGTCTGACTTGGTCTTCTCCGACGTACCGGGCCGTGTCGCCAAGGCACTCCTGGACCTGGCAGACCGCTTCGGCCGCCCGGCGACCGACGGCGTCCTAGTGGCCCACGAACTCACCCAGGAAGAACTGGCGCAGCTGGTTGGCGCATCCCGCGAGACCGTCAACAAGGCCCTGGCTGAGTTCGTCCAGCGCGGCTGGCTCCGCCTCGAAGCCCGCGCCGTGGTCATCCTGGACATGCAGCGCCTCCGCCAGCGCTCCCGCTAAACCACCACGGTGAGGCCCCACGGCTGACATCCTCCGCGTGCTGCGCCCCACCGTCCCCCTGACCTCGCAAGCTCGGCTAGGGAACCCGGTCGGTGTGGGCCCACTTCGTCGCTTTGACGCACGCTTCCGGATGCCACCCCTGGGGCCTTTTGCGTTGGGGCACCGGACTGTGTGACGGATACGAGCAGGGCGGCGGTCTTTCGCGTAGGAGCGCATCGCGGCGCATCGGGCACTGAAGGTCGCCCAGCGACCGCAGGTGCCCCTATGCGCTGTGTCGAAGCGACGGCGAAGGGCCGCTGTCCGGCGGACACAACCCCGCCGCGCGGGGACTAACGTTCGCGCTGGGGGTCTCCGGCTACGGTTTTGGCGGCCTCGACTTCAAGCATCAGCTTGCCGTCCTCTTCGAGGAGTTTCGGCTGATAGACGTGGGGCTTCCGTTTGTAGCTGAGGTAGGCGATGCAGCCGTTCGCGGCGGCCATTTTTTCGAGCATGATCTCCGAGCCAGGCACCAGGAGCTGGCCGAGGGTGAGGCCTACGGTGTTATCCTGGCCCACCTCATCCCCCAGGGCGGTGGTGTCGCGTTCGGCAATGGCCTTCGTGGCGCACACCCAGCGACCCCAGATTCCCTTGCTTTCCAGCAGGCTGGGCTGCTGGTTCAAGGGAAGCGTGGCCGCGAAGTAGCGGGTGTCGAAGCGGCGGTGCGCGAAGTCCGGACTCCGCCAGTTGACCAGAGGTTTGAGCAGGTCTGTCCGCAGCGCGAGGCCGCGCTTGGCCAGCAACTCGGTGAACGTTTTCTCCTGGTCCGCCACTGCCACCCGGATCCGCATCCATTCGTGGCTCGACGTGCCTTCCACGGTGTTGGACATGTCAGGTCCGGCAAGCAGCACCCCGGTTTCCTCAAACAGTTCGCGGATGGCACCCACCACGTGGCGGCGCGCCAGCCCGACGTCGGCCGTTCCCAGCTGCTCAGCCCAATGCTGGGGCGAGGGACCCAGCCAGTCGACGGCGTCGTCGTCGGACGCCTCCAGGGAACCCCCGGGGAAGGCGAGCACACCCAGCGGCGAGGAACCGGGCCGGTATCCCAGCCACGTCTCCAGGCCGGTGGGCGAATCGCGCAGAAGCACCACGGAGGATGCCAGGCGGGCGGCACGCGGAGTCCGTTCGCCGTGGTCAAACCAGCTTCGGGCCGCCCCTTCAAGCTCCGGAGGGAGGGCGAACAAGCGTCTGGCAAGTTGAGGCAATTGAGTGAACCGGTTCCTTAGCTGAATTCAGCGATCAGTTCGACCTCTACCGGAGAGTCGAGCGGAAGAACGGAGACGCCGACGGCGGAACGGGCGTGCTGGCCGGCGTCGCCAAACACCTGGCCCAGGAGCTCGGACGCACCGTTAATGACGCCCGGCTGGCCGGTGAAGGACGGGTCTGAGGAAACGAAGCCCACCACCTTGACGATCCGGGTGATGCGGTCAAGATCACCTATGACGCTCTTCACGGCAGCCAGCGCGTTGACCGCGCACACGGCGGCGTAGGCCTTGGCGGCGTCCGGAGACACCGTGGGTTCGTCAGAAGTGCCCTCGGTGCCGGTGGAAACTTTGCCGGTTGCTTCGAGTTTGCCGTTAATAAAAGGCAACTGCCCGGACGTGTAGACGTGGCTGCCGGTGATGACTGCCGGCACGTAGGCGGCCACGGGGGCGGCTACCTCCGGAAGCGTCAGGCCCAGCTCGGCAAGGCGCTGCTCGACGGCGGAAATAGGCGCGTCAGCCGCGCCGGAAGTGGACTCTGCGGGGGAGCTCATGGCTACTGCTTCTCCCTCTTGAGGTAGGCAACCAGGCCGTTGCCGTCAGGTCCGGTGACTACCTGGACGAGCTCCCAGCCATCCTCTCCCCACTGGTCCAAAATCTGTTTCGTGGCGTGAATAATGAGCGGAATCGTCGCGTACTCCCATTTGGTCATGAAAGAAAGACTAGTCCTTGCCGGTAAAGTGGAAAACATGGTGACTCGTAAGAACCCCATTTTCGACACGGCCACTACCCTCGGAAAGATTTTTGGCTTCCTTGGCGTGAGCGCTATTTGTGGTGTCCTGGTGGCGGGCCTGTTGGTTCCCGCCGCGGCCGTCTCCGGCAGCGCGGCGAGCGGTTCGATCGAGTTCTTCGACACCCTCCCGGCGGAACTGAAGGTGGACCCGCCCAACCAGACCACCCGGATCCTGGCAGCGGACGGCAGCCAGATCGCCAGCGTCTACTCCGAGAACCGGACCAAGGTCAGCCTGGACCAGATATCGCCGTTCATGAAGGAAGCCGTCATCGCGGTGGAGGACAGCCGTTTCTACGACCACGGCGGCGTGGACACCACCGGCATCATGCGGGCCCTGGTGGCCACTGCCCGGGGCAACAAGCAGGGTGCTTCCACCATCACCCAGCAGTACGTCAACAACGTCCTCAACGCCAACCTCGCAGCCGAGGGAAACGAAGAGGCCATCAAGCTCAACGGCGTTAACAAGGGCGTCGGGGACAAGCTTCGGGAGATGAAGCTTTCCATTGCCCTTGAAAAGGAGTTCTCCAAGCAGCAGATCCTTGAGGGCTACCTGAACATCGTCTTCTTCAACCGCGACGCCTACGGCATTGAGGCCGCGTCCAAGTTCTTCTTCAGCACCACGGCTAAAGACCTCACGCTCCCGCAGGCCGCACTTCTGGCGGGCCTTGTGAACAGCCCGTCGGCCTTTGACCCGATCACCAACCCGGAGAACTCCAAGGTCCGGCGGGACCTGGTGCTGGGCCTGATGCTGAACCAGAAAAAGATCACCCAGGCAGAGCATGACGCCGCCGTGGCAACGCCGGTGGAAACGAAGGTGACACCTGCGCGCCAGGGCTGCGCCTATGCGTCCACCGCCCCCTACTTCTGCGACTATGTGCTCCACCTGCTGGAGAACAACCCGGCCTACGGCGCCGACATCAAAGAGCGCCAGCGGCTCATCTACGGTGGCGGCCTGACCATCACCACCACGCTGGATCCAGCAGCCCAGTCAGTGGCCCAGGAGCAGGCGAACGCATCAGCGGGCGCCAACCCGGACAAGTGGGGGGCCGCCATGGTGGCCGTCCAGCCGAACACGGGCAAGATCATCACCATGGCGCAGAACACCACGTTCCTGCCGGCCCAGGGCGGCTTCGACTCCCAGGTGAACTTCAACGTGGACCAGTTGGATAAGAACGGCAACGACCTCAACGGCATGGGCGGCGCCCAGCCAGGGTCCACCATGAAGCCCTTCACGTTCGCCGAATGGCTGAATGAGGGCAAAACCATGAATACCGTGGTCAACGCAGCGCAGCGCAAGTACCCGCTGAACTTCAACTGGAAGAACACCTGCGGCAAGATGAACGGCGCCTACAACTCCGCGGAGAAGGCCCTTGGCGCCGCGGACGACCTGCAGAACGCCGAGCCCCAGTGGTACCGGCCCCTGACGGTCCTTGAAGGTCTCTACAACTCGATCAACACCGTCACGTTTGYCTCCGCTGCCCAGTTGGACTTCTGTGGAATCCAAAAGGTCGTGGACGCCGTGGGTCTTCACAGCGGCCTCCCTGCTGCGGACGGCACACCGAATCCCAAGGTGGACATGTTCACCCTCGGCAACCTCCTGGGCTCAACCCAGACATCTCCGCTGACCATGGCCAGCGCGTTCGCCACGTTCGCCAACGACGGAAAGTACTGCGAGCCCATTGCCATCTCGTCCGTTACGGATGCCGCCGGCAAGCAGTTGCCCGCTCAGTCCACCACCTGCCGCGACGCCATCAAGCCGGAGGTAGCACGCGGCGTGAACTACGCCTTGCAGGAAGTCCTGAACCAGGGATCAGGCTCCCTGATCCGGCCGCGGATTTCCACCAAGACCAGCTTCCCCATCGGCGCCAAGACCGGTACGTCCAACAACAACGGATCCACCTGGGTGGTGGGACACACCACGGGCTTGGCCACCGCTGCCTGGTACGGCGATCCGCTGGGCAACCAGAGCCGGTCCGGCCAGAACGTCACCATTAATGGCAAGTTCTACCAAGGCATCGACGGTTACATGATTGCGGGGCCCATGTTCTCCAACTTCATGACCAAGGTCGCGCCGGGCTACGGCACCAACCCCTTCCCCGCGCCGCCGACCACCATGGTGAACGGAACGCCGGCCCGGACTACGCCGTCAACACAGGGAACCACGCCTACACAGGCCCCCGCCCAGCCGGCTCCTACACCCGCGCCCAGTGCGCAGGGCAACAGCGATAACAAGAAGGGCTAGGCCGCATGGCTTTGACTCCTGATTTGGCCAGCCGCGTCCGAAGCATCGGTCGCGGCTTTGCCGTAACTGCCGCCGCCGGAACTGCAGCCGGACTGGCTGCCTTCGGCTACGGGCTGTGGGAAAAGAACCAGTTCGTCCTGCGCGAGGAAACCCTTCCCATCCTGCCGCCGGGCCAGCCGAACTTTCGGGTCCTGCACCTGAGCGACATCCACTTCGTCCCCGGCCAGGACACCAAGGCCCGGTGGCTGGAGTCGCTGGCAGCGCTGAAGCCGGATCTGGTGGTCAATACGGGCGACAACCTGAGCCATGTCAAGGCCGTGGATCCGCTGCTCAAGGCATTGGGCCCGCTGATGGAGTTCCCCGGCGTGTTTGTTCCGGGGTCCAACGACTACTACGCCCCGACCCCCAAGAACCCCGCGTCCTACCTGTTGGGGCCATCGAAAGCCAGGCCGAAGCCAGTCGAACTGGACTGGCCACGCCTGCGCTCCGGGTTTGGCATGGGCGGCTGGCTGGACCTCACCAATCGGCACCAGTCCGTGGTGCTGAAGGGGATCCGCTTCGACTTCTCCGGCGTGGACGATCCGCACTTGAACCGGGAGCGGTACGCCGGCTGGCCCCGCGGCACCCGTAACCAGGACCAGGACCCGCACCTCCGCGTAGCTGTCATCCACGCCCCGTACCAGCGGGTGCTGGACCACTTCACCGTGGCCGGCGCGGACCTGCTGCTCGCAGGCCATACGCATGGAGGCCAGCTTTGCATCCCCGGTTACGGTGCCCTGGTGGCCAACTGTGACATCCCCACGTGGCGGGCCAAGGGCCTCAACGACTGGGAAAGTGATGGGCGTACGACGCCGGTGAACGTCTCGGGCGGCATCGGCACCTCCCGTTTCGCCCCCATCCGCATCGCCTGCAAACCAGAGGCTGTGCTGCTGACGTTGACCTCCCCCGAATAAAGCCCCGTTGCTCTATCACTTTTGGTCCCTAAACCAGCGTTTTGACGACCGGAAGTGATAGAGCAAGTGGGAGGTTCGGCAGTCAAGCCATGGCATAAGGTAGTTGCTAAGGGAAACTACCTTCGTTGTATAGCTTGAGAAGCGGGCATGGCCAAGCAGACCTCATTTTTTAGATCCATCAGCCGTCTTTATCCCCACGTTAGGCCGATCCTCCTCCGGCTGGTGCTGGGACTTCTCAGCGCCTTGCTGGCCAGCCTCGTTGCGCTGACCATCCCCCAGGTGCTGCGCGTCCTGATCAACGAGTCGCTAAAACCCGGTGGCGCCCAAGACGCCGTCTGGACTGCCGCCGTCGTGATCCTGCTCCTGGGCATTGCCGAGGCCGTCCTCGTGGCACTTCGCCGGCAGTTCGTGATCAACCCGGCCACCACGGTGGAAACCCGGATGCGGGTCTCGCTCTACGGGCACCTGCAGGACCTGACAGTCTCCTTCCATGACCGGTGGGGCTCCGGCCAGCTGCTCTCCCGCGCCATGACGGACCTGAACTTCCTGCGGCGCTGGATGGCCTTCGGTGCCATCATGCTGGTGGTGACCACCCTCACCGTGGTGATCGGCATTGTGGTGATGTTCTCCATGAGCTGGCAGCTGGCGCTGATCTTCATGGCCGCCGCGGTGCCCATCATGGCCTACAGCTTCCGTTTCCGGACCCGCTTCAGCAAAGTGGCGCGCCGCAGCCAGGACCAGGCGGGCGACCTCGCCACCACCGTGGAGGAGTCCGTCCACGGCATCCGCGTACTGAAGGCATTTGGCCGCAGCCGCGAGGCCCTGGAGAACTTCAACGAGCAGGCTGAGGAGCTGCGCCAGACCGAGATCGCCAAGGCCAAACACCAGGCCACCTTCACCATGGTGGTCACGCTGCTCCCGGAACTTGCCTTGGGCACCGGGCTGGTGGTGGGTGTGATGCTTTGCGCCAGCGGCCAGCTGAGCATCGGTGCACTGGTGGCCTTCTTCGCCACGGCCGCGGTGGTGGCCACACCGGTGGAGTTCTCCGGGATGCTGCTGGCCATGGCGCTGACCGCCAAGACCGCCATCGACCGCCACTTCGAGGTGATGGATTCGGTCAACACCATCACCAGTCCGCCGGCCCCGCGCACGCCCCCGGAACTCAAGGGCGCACTCAGCTTCAACAACGCCACCTTCGCGTTCGAGGACGCGCCGGACAAGAACATCCTCGGGGACATCAACCTGGCGGTCCGGCCGGGCGAAACCATGGCATTGGTGGGCATCACCGGCAGCGGCAAGAGCGCACTGATCCAGCTGGTCCCGCGCCTGTACGACGTCACGGCCGGTTCCATCACCATCGACGGCATGGACCTGCGCGAGTTCGAAGTCGAGGAGCTCCGGCGCGTGGTGGCTGTCGCGTTCGAGGACACCACGCTGTTCTCCAGCTCCGTCCGGGACAACGTCCTGCTAGGGGCCGCGGACAGGTCCGAAGAGGCCCTGGACGAAGCCCTGGACGTGGCGCAGGCGTACTTCGCGTACTCGCTGCCGGCAGGGGTGGACACCCTCATCGGCGAAGAAGGCCTGAGCCTGTCCGGCGGGCAACGCCAGCGGATCGCCCTCGCCCGGGCCATCGCGGCGCGCCCCCGCGTGCTGGTGCTGGATGACCCCCTCTCCGCCCTCGACGTGCACACCGAAGAGCTGGTGGAGAACCGGCTCCGCGCGGTCCTGAAGGACACCACCACACTGATCGTTGCGCACCGTCCCTCCACCGTGGCGATGGCCGACCGGGTGGCGTTGCTCGAGGGAGGCCGGATCGCCGCCGTCGGAACCCACACGGAACTGCTGGCGCACAATCCGCACTATCGCTACGTCATCGCCAGCCTCGACCAAGAACCACGGGACCTGGATTCGGAGCTGTCCGAGCTTGAGGAAGCGGCAGATGCAGAGGAAATCACCCGATGAGCAACACAACCTTCGGCACTGCCAACGAGGACAACGCCCACCTCAGCAAAGCGGAAAGCAAAACCGTCCGACGGCGGTCGCTCGCCTTACTTGCCAGGCTGATCCGTCCGGTGCGGGTCAGGTTTTGGCTGACCATCGGCATGGTGGTCCTCTCCCAGGCGGCCCGCGTGGCGGGGCCGGCGCTGATCGCTTTCGGCATCGACCACGCCCTCCCAGCCCTGCGGGCGGGTGACAACCTCCCGCTGGTGCTGACCGGCGTCGCGTACCTCCTCGCGGCGATCGCGACGGCGGGACTCACCTCCCTGTACGTCACCTCCACGGCGCGGCTCAGCCAGGCCATGCTGCTGGACCTGCGCGTCCGGGTTTTCCGGCACACCCAGCGGCTGAGCCTGGAATTCCATGAGAAATACACGTCGGGCCGCATCATTGCCCGCCAGACCTCGGACCTGGAGGCCCTGCGCGAACTCTTGGACTCCGGTGTCAGCTCGCTCGCTTCCGGCCTGCTGTTCATGGTCTTCACCGCCATCACGTTGTTCGCCCTGGACTGGCGCACCGGGCTGATTGTCCTGGCTGCCGGCGTGCCCATGTTCTTCCTGGCGCGCTGGTACCAGAAGCACTCCCAGATCGCGTTCCGTGAATCGCGTGTGGTGTCCGCCAGGCTTATTGTGCACTTTGTGGAAACCATGACCGGGATCCGCGCGGTGAAGGCCTTCCGCAAGGAACAGGAGAACGCCGAACAGTACGGCCAGCTGTCCGAGGACTACCGGCGCGTCACAGTGCGCTCCATCAACCTCAACGGCATCTTCCAGCCCGGCCTGGTGCTGATCGGCAACGTCTGCGTGGCCGTGGTTTTACTGTTCGGCGGCTTCCGGGTGCTGGGCGGGGATCTGGCGGTCGGCGTGCTGCTGGCGCTGATCCTGTCCACCAAGCGCTTCTTCCAGCCGGTGGACCAGATGGCGATGTTCTACAACTCGTTCCAAAGCGCGCAGGCAGCCCTCGAGAAGGTATCCGGGCTGCTGGAGGAGGTCCCCACGGTCCGGCCGCCCAAAAACGCCGTGGAGCTTCGCGATGCCAAGGGAACGGTGGACTTCACGGGCGTGGAGTTCCGCTACGGTGACGGTCCCGTGGTTATCCCCACCATGGACCTTCACATCCCCGCCGGGCAGACCGTTGCCCTGGTAGGACAGACCGGCGCCGGGAAATCCACCTTGGCCAAGCTGATCGCCCGCTTCTACGACGTTTCCGCCGGTTCCCTGACCCTGGACGGTGTGGACCTCCGCAGCCTCAGCACCACGGACCTGCGGCGAAACATTGTGATGGTCACGCAGGAGGCATTCCTTTTCAGCGGCTCTGTGGCGGACAACATTGCCCTGGGCCGGCCGGAGGCATCCCGTGAGGAGATTGAGGCGGCAGCCCGCGCCGTGGGTGCACACGGGTTCATCACTGAACTCCCCGACGGCTACGACACCGACGTCAACAAACGTGGCGGCCGGGTCTCGTCCGGGCAGCGGCAGCTGATCAGTTTCGCGCGGGCGTTCCTGGCCCGGCCCGCTGTGCTGATCCTCGATGAGGCCACGTCATCCCTGGATATCCCTTCCGAGCGTTTGGTCCAGAGCGGCCTGGCCCGGCTCCTGCGGGGAACGTCCGACGCCGGCAGTGCGGCGGGTTCCGGCAGGACGGCGCTGATCATCGCGCACCGGCTCTCCACCGTGGAGACCGCGGACCGGGTACTGGTGGTCCATGACGGCCGCATTGTGGAAGACGGTACGCCGGCGGATCTCATCGGTGGAGGGGGACGCTTCGCCGACCTCCACGGCGCCTGGAAAGACTCCCTGGTCTAGAATCCGGCACGCCCGGTGAGGCCCGATTTCGTATCCGGGCAGGCATCCGTTATTCTTGTAAAGTTGCTTTTGCAGCGGATCGGGATGTGGCGCAGCTTGGTAGCGCGCGTCGTTCGGGACGACGAGGTCGCAGGTTCAAATCCTGTCATCCCGACCAAATGAGAAGAGGGTCTCCCCAGGGAGGCCCTCTTTTTGCATCCCATGGCCTATCAGCCTGAGGGCAAAGAACCAGAGGGCAAAAAATAGCCCCGACGCATGGACTCCATGCTTCGGGGCTACCGCCTCCTGAGAGGATTTCTTACATCGGGTTGGGCCAGTTACCGCTCATCGGGGTGATTGTGGTGCCGGTACCGCTGGGGCTCTTAACGGCCTTCACCTTGACGGACATGGGATTCGGCCAGTTACCGCTGGCAACAGCTACACCCGTGCTGTCTGAAACGGAAGTTGCGGACAGGACTGCTGGTGCGGCTGCGGAGAATGCCAGGGCGCCGGCCAGTACGGCGGCTGCCGCTATCTTCTTGAACATATGAGTTCCTCAATACGAGTCGGATTCGTTACAAAGTCAGCACGTCCTTGTTGACACTTATTGTAAAATGGATCCCACAGGGCCTGTCAAGCTTTGCGTACAAAGACGGTCCGGAATAAGGAGGAATCCCGTGGGTAATGGATTCGGGGAGAAGCTTCGAGCCGAGCGACTTGAGCGTGGGCTGACACAAGCCGAACTTGGCAAGAACCTCTACTCCCCCAGCTACATTTCACTCCTTGAGACCGGCCGCCGCGAGCCTACCGCCGAGGTAATCGACGAACTCGCCCGCCGGTTGGAACTGGCTCCCAAGGCGTTGGAAGCCTGGAGTCAGCCCATCTCGGTCAGCGACGCTGAATATGTCCTTGCCGGGCTCTATGCCCGCCAGGCCTGGGACCTCCGCGATTACGAACTGGCCGCGAGCCATGCCGCGACGGCTGCAAGCATTGCCCTCGAAGGCAAGAACACCAGCGCTTGGTGGAACATGACCTACATGCAGGCTGAGTGCCTGGTGAGGCACGGAGACCTGGTGGAGTGCCAGCGGATCACTGAGCGTCTTATTGAGCATCCGATGGCCAGGGAGTCCGTGGGACTGGGGGTGCGTGCCCGCCAAATGCTTGCAGCTGTCCTGCAGCGGCAGGGGCAATTGTCCGCCGCTGTAGACGAAGCCTTGGAAGCCATGAAGCTGTCCGAGCAACTGCCTCCAAGTTCGACCATTATTACCGGCGCCTTGCGTGTCCTTATCGGGGCCCTGGCAGAGAGCGGCCGCCTGAATGAGGCATGGACGTACTGCCAGTTGCTCGTTGCCCAGGTGGATGAGACGACGAATGCTCAACTTGCGGGCGAAGTCGCTTGGGTAGTGGGCAACGTGGCCTTCATGCGGCATGACTATGCCGAGGGAGTGAAGGAACACGAGAGGGCGGCGAAACTGCTTTCCCCGGCCAATGACATCGAAATGTGGGCCCGTTTCAATAAAGCATCGGCCGCAGTACGCCTACAGGCCGGCATTGTGGAGCCTGAGACGCTCGCGTCGATTGAACGGGCCGAGCTTGCTTTTTCCATCGTCTACGAAATGAAAAGTGATGAGCTCGAAGTGGCGTTCATCCGCGCCCGGTGGCTTTACCTGACTGGCGACATCGTTGCCGCCATCAACAAGCTGCGCGACATCCACGCCCAGCGCGAGGCCCTGGCCAAGCACACAGCCGGCGAGGTTTCCCTGCTACTGGGCAAATCCCTCAAAGCCGCGGGAGAAGCTGACGAAGCCCTTGTGTATCTCCAGGAAGCTCAAAAAGCGTTCAGCTCCGCCGGAGCCCAGGATCTCGTCCAACAATCGCTGGACGCGATCCTGGAAATCAGGTTGTCCCAGGAGCGGGCCGCAGCCCTGGCGAAGAAGTCCAAGGCCAGCTAAGGCTGGCAGCGGCTAGGCGAAGGCCCGGCCGGTCAGCTTCTCGTAGGCCTCAACGTAGCGGCTGCGGGTGCGGGCCACCACGTCCTCGGGCAGCGCCGGTGGTGGCGCATCCGAGGTCCGGTCCCAGCCTGACTCGGCTGAGGTCAGCCAGTCGCGCACATACTGCTTGTCGTAGGACGGCTGCGCCTGCCCGGGCTGGTATGTGGCGGCGTCCCAGAAGCGGGACGAATCCGGCGTGAGGACCTCGTCGCCGAGAACAATCGAACCGGAGACGGCGTCATAGCCAAACTCGACCTTCGTATCAGCCAGGATGATACCCCGTTCGCGGGCAATCTTTTCCGCGGTGGAGTAAATCTTCAAGGTCAGGTCGCTGAGCCGCCCCGCGATATCGTCGCCCACCATGCCCACCACAGCGTCGTACGTGATGTTCTCATCGTGGTGGCCTACCGCGGCCTTCGCGGAAGGCGTGAAGATGGGCCGCTCCAACCGTGAACCATCCACCAGGCCCTCGGGCAGGGGGATGGCGCAGACGGTGCCGGAGGCCTTGTATTCCAGCAGGCCGGTGCCGGTGAGGTAACCGCGGGCGATGCACTCCACGGGGAACATGTCCAGGTTCTTGCAGATCATCGCCCGGCCCTCCACTGCCGCGGGAACTCCGCCTTCCACGGTGGAGGACAGCACGTGGTGTTCAACGTCCAACTGGTCAAACCACCACAGGCTCAGCTGGGTCAGAATGCGGCCCTTGTCCGGAATCTCGCTCGCGAGGACATGGTCATAGGCGCTGATGCGGTCGCTGGCCACCACCAGGACACAGTCCCGGCCAACCCGCTCGCGGACGGAGTCATCCGCCGGTTCGTACAGGTCGCGGACCTTGCCTGAATAGATGTGCTTCCAGCCGGGCAGGTCAAGGGTTGCCGTGCTCAGGCCGCGCTGCGGTTCATGTGCGGGAGTCTCAGTCATGTTATGCCTTCGCCTTCGTGACAGGCAGCGATCCGGTTGCGCTGGACGCAACCTTGATCTCGCCGCGGGCAGCTTTTCGTCCAATATCCGTCCGGAACTGGGAGCCTTCCAGCTGAACCAGCTCCACGCCGTCGTACGCCCGTTCACGGGCCTCCACGAGGTCGCTGCCGAGGGCCACCACGGCGAGCACCCGGCCGCCGGCGGAAACGACCTTGCCGTCGTCGTCGAGCGCGGTGCCCGCATGGATCACGTGCACGCCCTCCAGCTCATCCACTTTCTTGAGGCCACGGATGCGGTCCCCGGTACGGGGAGTGTCCGGGTAGTTTTCGGACGCAACGACGACGGCGACCGCGGTCTCTTTGGACCAGCGCAGCTCGTCTGCCTTGTCCAGTTCGCCCTTGGCAGCTGCCAGCAGCAGCGCACCGAGGGGTGTCTTGAGCCGGGCCAGCACTGCCTGGGTCTCGGGATCGCCGAAGCGGACGTTGAACTCGATGACGCGGGTGCCGCGCGAAGTCAGTGCAAGGCCAACAAAGAGCACGCCCACGAAGGGGGTGCCCCGGTGGGCCATTTCGTTCACGGTGGGCTGGGCCACGCGTTTAATGACTTCCTCGACCAGCCCCGCGGGTGCCCATTCGAGCGGGGTGTACGCACCCATGCCGCCGGTGTTGGGGCCTTCGTCGTTGTCGAAAATCCGCTTGAAGTCCTGCGCCGGGGACAGTGCGACGGTGTTGTGGCCGTCGCACAGGACAAAGACGGAAACTTCCGGACCGTCCAGGAACTCCTCGATCACCACGGTGCCGCCGGCGTCGAAGCACGTCTGCGCGTGGGCCAGCGCTTCGTCGCGGTTCTTGGTGACCACCACGCCTTTGCCTGCCGCCAGGCCGTCGTCCTTCACCACGTAGGGGGCGCCGAAGGTGTCCAATGCTGAGGCTGCTTCCTCGGCGTTTGTGGCCACCATGGCCATGGCCGTGGGAACGTCCGCAGCAGCCATGACTTCCTTGGCGAATGCTTTGGAGGCTTCCAGCTGGGCAGCGGCCTTGCTGGGCCCGAAAACGGGAATGCCGGCGTCGCGGACGGCGTCGGACACCCCGGCGGCCAGCGGCGCCTCGGGCCCGACCACCACCAGGTCCACGCCGAGTTTGGTAGCCAGGGCCGCCACGGCGTCGGGGTTGTTCCCGTCAACCTTATGGGTGGGTACCAGCTTGCTGATGCCGGCGTTGCCGGGCGCTGCATGGACCTCGGAGACGTTGGGGTCGGCGAGCAGGGAGCGGACAATGGCGTGTTCGCGGCCTCCAGGGCCAATGACGAGTACCTTCACAGTCTCCAAGAGTACTTTGTGCACCCTGCCCTTTCCTAAGGGGGATGTTCTTAAGCTGCGTCCCTGTCCAACCATCCCTGTTGGCTGCCGCAACGAACACACACCATGAAGAAGCTCAGGAAATGGCTCAAGGAACCCACTGCCCTCGCTGCCCTGGCAGGCGTGGCGGCCGCCGCCGTCGTGCTTTCCGTTGCGGAGCTGATCGGGGCGTTCTTTACGGCGCGGGCCACCCCGATCCTTGCCCTGGGATCCACGTTCATCGACTTCACGCCGCTGTGGATGAAGAACTTCGCGGTCGAGACCTTCGGCACCAACGACAAGGCCGCGCTGTTCGTTGGCATGGGGCTGACGATCCTCGTGTTGGCCTGCGTCCTGGGAGTGGTGGCTTACCGCAAGTGGGCTTTGGGCGTGGCGGGTGTGTTGCTGATGGGAGCGGTTATTGTAGCCAGCGTGGTGACGCGGGCCGGCGTGCACCCACTGGATGCGATCCCCACGGTGTTGGGCACGGTGGCCGGGCTCGTGGTGCTGCGGCTCCTAGTGGCCCCGCTCTGGCGGCTGAAGGCCTGGCCGGAGGCGCCTGCGGACACAGGGTCCGAGGAACCTGGCCGGCCCGCCTCCAGCCGCCGCCGTTTCTTCGCCGCCGCCGGGATCGCCGTGGTGGGTGCCGGGATCGCGGCCACGGGCGGACGCCTGCTCAGTGCTGCCCGCAACAACATCGCCAAGGCCCGTGAGGCCTTGCAGCTGCCCGCTCCGGCGAAGGCGGCAGCGGCCGTGCCCGCCGGTGTGCAGGCCCCGGTGGCCGGCGTGACGCCATGGCTGACGCCCAATGGCGACTTCTACCGTATTGACACCGCCCTGAGCGTCCCGGAAATCAAAGCCGAGGAGTGGGAGCTCCGGGTCCACGGTCTGGTGGAGCAGGAAGTCCGGTTGAGCTTCCAGGACCTGCTCGACGCCGACCTCATCGAATCGCACGTAACCCTCACCTGCGTGTCCAACCCCGTAGGCGGAAACCTGGCCGGGAACGCGCGCTGGCTCGGGCTGCCAATCCGCGACGTCCTCAAACGGGCCCGGCCCAAGGACGGAGCGGACATGGTGCTGTCCACGTCCATCGATGGCTTCAGCGCCTCCACACCGTTGGAAGTCCTTCAGGATGACCGCGACGCCATGCTGGCGATCGGCATGAACGGCGAGCCGCTGCCGCTGGAACATGGCTACCCGGTGCGCATGGTGGTGCCCGGACTGTACGGGTTCGTCTCCGCCACCAAGTGGGTGGTGGACCTGGAGGTGACGCGATTCGCGGACAACAAGGCCTATTGGACACAGCGCGGCTGGTCGGAGCGCGGCCCCATCAAGACCATGGCCCGGGTGGAGGTGCCCAAGTCCTTCGCCAAGGTGCCGGCCGGCCGCGTGGCCATCGGCGGCACGGCCTGGGCCCAGACCCGCGGCATCACCAAGGTGGAAGTCCAGATCGACAACAACCCCTGGGCCGAGGCTGTCCTGTCCACCGAGGCGTCCCTCATCACCTGGCGCCAGTGGTCCTTTGACTGGGAAGCTACGCCGGGTCCGCACTACATCAAGGTCCGGGCCACCGACGGAACCGGCGAGGTGCAGACGGACCAGCGGGCCGATCCCGTGCCCGACGGCGCTTCCGGCTGGCAGTCGGTAATGGTCACCGTGGAATAGCCCGGAAATCGGCCGGCACGCCCCTAGACTGGCAACATGCCGCACAACCCGCACGCCACTTTTACCGTGGACTCCGCCGTCGAACTTGCCGTCGTTGAGCGCAGTGGCTTTGTGGAGTCCCGGCACATCGGCTCCGCCGTCGTCCTGTCCGCCGATGGTTCGGTTGTCACCGAACTGGGCGATATCAGGACTCCTCTCTATGCCAGGTCTTCGCTCAAACCGCTCCAGGCGCTGGCATCCATGCAGTCCGGGGTCCCGCTGCGCGGCGCGCAAGTGGCGGTGGCCTGCGGCAGCCATGTGGGTTCCCTTGACCACATGGATGTGGTGGAAGGAATGTTGAAGGCCGCCGGTGTGAAAGAAGACCAGCTGCAGTGCCCCGCCGCGTGGCCGCAGGACGAGACGGCCCGCAACTGGCTGCTGCGCTCCGACAAGGGCCGGTCCAAGCTGGCCTTCAACTGCTCCGGAAAACACGCCGCCTTCCTGTGGGCGTGCACCGAAAACGGCTGGGACACCCACAGCTACCTCGAGCCGAACCATCCGCTCCAGCAGCGCGTCCGCAACGTGATCGAGGAATACAGCGGCGAGCAGATCGCCCACCTGGGCATCGACGGCTGCGGGGCCCCGGTCGCGGCCATTTCCCTGACCGGGCTGGCCCGCGCCTATTCGCTGCTCGGCAAGGCACCGGGCGACAAGAACTCCAACGCCCGCGCCGCCACGATCGCCACGTCCATGCTCGACTACCCCTGGGCCGTGCAGGGCCGGGGCGAGGCGAACACGGTGGTGATGGACGAGCTGGGCATCATCGCCAAGATCGGGGCCGAGGGAGTCCTGGCCATGGCCACGCCCCAGGGCGTCTCCGTGGCCATCAAGATGCTGGACGGGAACCTGCGCGCCACCTCGCTGGTGGGACTGACCCTGCTCGCCGCCGCCGGCGCGGTGGACATCCCCGGCGTGTCCAGCGTCCTGGAAAAAGTCGTTTCCCCTGTGATGGGCGGTAGCCACCCGGTGGGCAAAATCCGTTTGGGCCCGGCTGTGTCCGCACTCCTGGACTAGACATGGCGATCGCGCGCCGCCGGATCGGCATCGAAGAAGGCACGGCGGCGCTGGCCGCGTGGCACGAAGCCGCCACCACGCCGTCGCACGCTCCACCGCCCCGCAGCGTCACCGCCATGGCGGTGCGCTACACGCTGGAGGAAGTGACCGCCCGGGCGCCGGGCAATTCGGTGGAAGTGCGGGTTCCGCCCTTCGGCGTCACCCAGTGCGTGGAGGGCCCACGGCACACGCGCGGCACCCCGCCGAACGTGATCGAGTGCGACGCCGCCACCTGGCTGTCATTAGTGACCGGTCGGTTGACGTGGGCGGACGCAGTGGCCGCGCACCGGGTGGCAGCGTCCGGACTGCGCGCGGACCTCTCCGCCCTCCTGCCGCTCTAATACGAAAGTAAGGCGACTCAGGCTGCGGTGGCCGGGGTGATGGTGACGTCGTAGCCGAGGCTGTTGAGTTTTTTGATGGCGTTGTTTTTGGCTTTGATCGGGTCCATGCGGGTGAAGTGGTCGGCGCCGGGGTCGGCGTAGCATT
>NZ_JBFTPV010000018.1:0-63660 GCF_056398665.1 Pseudarthrobacter sp. 01T43
TTCTTCAGGTCGAGACCCCCTGACACACACGTGTCAGGGGGTCTCCCACTTTAACCAGACACACCAAAAACCCAGACCACCACCCAGCCCCACAACACCCACACCCAGCGACGTTCCCGTGGACCTTCACCAAATCCAAGGAACCCTCTGTCCTGACTTGGCTCATTTCGTTAGTGCGTGAGTTTTGGGTTGCGGATGGCGTCGAGAATGGCCTGCTGCTCGGCGGCAATATCGGGGGCGAATGTCTGCGTGGTGCCGTTGATGGCGATGGTCGCTGAGCGTAAGGGCCGGAGTTGTCGGATGACGTTACGCACCGCCAGCCCTGTCCGGTTCTGGACAGTCCGGGAGACCGCAAGCGCGGTGAACACGATGGTCAGGTGCGCCTCGATCGCGTCTCGGGTGCGGTGAAACATTGGCCTGGCGCGCAGGTCAGTTTTGCTCATCCGGAACGACTGCTCGACATGCCACAGGTCGTGGTAGGAGCCGATTACTTCCCCTGCGGGCATGATGTTTGCGGGGATATTTGTCACGTAGCCTTTCAGTCCGACGAGTTGCCGGGCACGCGCTATCGAGGCCTCGTCCAGGCTCGGTTTGCCGCCGGCGGTCTTGACGAACCGTGGGGTCCGGGCTGATTTCTGTCCCTCGATGACCTCCCGTGCCCGGTTCTCCTGGGCCGTGAGCGTTGTGTTGTCATGAACAGCTCTCTTGCGGGAGTAGGCCCACACCGCCCGCCAGGATCCCGGGTGCACGGCAGGGTCCCAGACGGGTTCGGCACGCAGATCAGGGTTGTTCTCGTTCGTGTGGCCGGTCCTGGGGGTGACCGTATCGATCAGCTGCCCGTCGCTGAACGCGTCACCGTGCCAGCGGAAATGTGAGGCCAGGTCATTCGGCGCTTTCGTCATCCGGGACCCGACAATGAACCGCAGGTTCGCCTCGTCCAGCTCGCGCAGATTGCCGGCTGAAAGCATGCCTGCGTCGGCGACGACGACCATGTCGGCCAAGCCGTGGCGGACCTGGAACTGCTTGATAATCGGGATCATGGTTGCCGTCTCGGCCTTGTTGCCTTCGAAGCAGCCGATCTCCAACGGAAACCCGCCGCGATCCACCAGTAGACCGACAACGATCTGGGGATCAACGCGACGTTCCTTGGAGTACCCGACTTTCCGCAGCTCGTCTTCCTTCTCCGCCTCGAAATACAAGGTGGTGACATCGTAGAGGACCAGTGAGACGTCCCCGTCGGTCCTGGCGTGCTCGAAGCACCAGGTCGCGACCCGGTCGCGGTACTTACCCGCAGCTGCCCGGGCAAGGGTCCGCTTCATAGTCGCGTAGCTGGCAGGACTCTGGCCGAGGTCCCGCAGGACTCTGCCGGCATCCAGAAGTGAAGTTGGTTCCACGACCCGGGCGATCACCAGATCCCGGAACACCTCGTCACCGAGGCCATCGAACTTCAACGACGTGAACGCCCAGGCCAACGCATTGAACAGCAACCGGGAGTCCGTGCCCACCACGCGGGCAGGGCCCTCGCGCCCAGGAATTGCTGCCGGGCGGGCAATATCGAACAGGCCCGGATTATCAGCAGGAGCAACCAGATTCTTCACTGGAGGCGTGCGCTCGACACCAAGCTCAAGGACGCCCTGCGCCGGATTCTCCAGCAACTCGCGCGCACGCTCCAGCAGGACACCGAGTTCGGCTTCCGTATGCGCCGAACCGACGTGCTCCACTATCCGCTGACGGCCCCGCACATACTCCGCGATCTGCACACCGGTCGCCCCCGAGGCCGTCCGCACCCTCCTGATGAATGCCACACCGTGACACTAGAACAAATCCCATTAGTGCGTGAAAAACCATGAAGCAGCCCGCATCACCGCAGGTCAGCGCGATACGCTCCCGAAATATCCCGGCCCGTGAGCCAAGTCAGGCGTTTGCACCCAAAGGGGTGGTACAAAGAAACAAGACTGCTTGCGTCCACTATGTGGTTCCCAAACAACAAACCAAAACTGTTGTCACGGAACAAAAAAACACAACACAATAATCAACACCACACCTGCCACAACCTGGCAGGAAGCATGTTGTAACCACAGATTTCCCRCCCGGGACGGTCCTCACAGGCCATACCAGGGTGCGGACATAAGGTTACGGCGGTCATAGCGTGGGGGAAACGCCCGGTCCCATTCCGAACCCGGAAGCTAAGACCCACAGCGCCGATGGTACTGCACCCGGGAGGGTGTGGGAGAGTAGGTCACCGCCGGAACACCATTAAATGGTTGAGAGCCTCCAGACACACTCTGGAGGCTCTCCCACTTTAACCAGACACAAACAGCCGGGCAGCAGCAAACCCCCACGGGGCACCAAACCTACGCACCGCCGTCGAACCCGCACCCTGCCCCGCACCGCCGTCGAACGCCAGCATTCCCCGGAAACCCCGCATTGAGTGCGAGAGCGTTCCCCGGAACCTTGCATCAAGCGAGAGAGCGTCCGCTGTGGGCGCAATTCCCCCGGAAATGCCCCGGAATCCCGTGATTTAAGTCAAAAAGTCGCGGAAACACGCGGAATTTGCGGACCTCGGGGCCCCAAGCTGGTAAGTTTTCGAACAGTGGTTTGCACGCATGCCGCGTTCAGGCTCCAGAAATCGTGACCGTCCAGGAGGACATCAATGGCTAAGAACCGTAGCGAACTTGTTTCAGAGGTAGCAGGCAAGGCCGGCACCAGCCAGGCAGCCGTCAACTCCGTCCTCGATGCACTGTTCGAGGTTTTCGAGACGTCCGTCGCCGCCGGCGAGAAGATCACCATCCCGGGCTGGCTCGCAGTCGAGCGCACCGACCGTGCAGCACGCACCGGCCGTAACCCGCAGACCGGCGAGACCATCCAGATCGCAGCAGGCCACAGCGTCAAGCTGACCGCCGGCTCTAAGCTGAAGGCTGCGGTCGCCAAGAAGAAGTAGTCTTCTTCAGCACCAGCTTAAGGGGCGGCAACCTTCGGGTTGCCGCCCCTTTGCTGTTTCCCGCGGAGGCCGATTCGCCGCCGCGGCGCGGGGTAGCGGACAATGGATAGGTGCCTTCTGCAGCAAAGTCCCGTCCAACAGCGCCCCAGCCGACCCCCGGCAGGGGCGCCAGCACGCCGGGTCCCGGTATCGTGGGGGTTTCCCGGCCCTGGCAGCTTCTGGGTCTCGCAGCGCTGCTCCTGGGTCTCGCTGCAGCCCTCCTCTTCTCCGGCGCCGCAGCAGCCCGTGCGGTCTCCGACCCCGGGGCGCTGGCCCGCTGGGGACTGCCAATCAGCAAGGCCATCCACAACGTATCCCTGGCAACGGTCATCGGCGGGCTGATCTTCGCCGTCGGCATCCTGCCCAGGACCGCTGGTCCACGATCCCGGACCAGTGGCACGGACACTCCTGAGCACCCAGCGTTTGCAAAGGCGCTGGCCATAGCCGCCGCGGCCGGTGCCGTCTGGACGCTGTCGGCGATTGCCGTGCTGGTCCTCACCTACTCCGACGTCGCAGGCCAGGGACTTTCCGGGGACGCAGAGTTCACCCGGGCTCTGGTCTACTTCATGACCGACATCGGCACCGGGCGGGCGTGGCTGGCCGTAACGATTATCGCGGCCGTGGTGACCACCGCGCTGTTTGGCGTCAGGTCCCTCGGCGGCCTGGCGCTCACGCTGGTCCTGGCGCTGGTCGGGCTGGTTCCGGCAGCACTGATCGGACACTCGTCAAGCTCGTCGGACCACTCTGCGGCCGTCAACTCCCTGGGCCTTCACCTGGTGGGCGTGAGCGTCTGGGTGGGCGGCATCATCCTGCTGGCGCTGCTGTCGGGCGTACTGGCCGGATCGAAGCCGGGTACGGGCGCAGACATCACCGAACCGACGCTGCGGCGGTTTTCGGCCCTGGCAGGTTTTGCCTTTGTTCTGGTGTTTGCCTCAGGCGTCATCAACGCCAGCATCCGCGTCACCACCTGGGCTGACCTCGTTGGATCTCCCTATGGCCAGCTCATCCTGGCCAAGGCGGCAGCAACCGTGGTCCTCGGCGGTATCGGTTTTATGCACCGGCAGTGGGTTATCCCGCAGCTGGGCCGCAAAGGCTCGGCACTGTCTTCGCGCCGCGTGCTGTGGCAGCTGGTCATCGTGGAACTCCTCGTCATGGGAGCCACCTCGGGTATCGCCGTCGCCCTGAGCCGTTCGGCGCCGCCCGAGCCCACCACCTTCGCGCCCGACGCATCGCCGGCTTTCATCCTCTCGGGCTACGAGCTGCCGCCGGAACTGACCCCGGAGCGCTGGCTGACGGAGTGGCGCCTCGACTGGCTCTGGGTGGCCGTGGCGCTGTTCGCGCTGGTGGCCTACTTCCTCGGCGTGGCCAAGGTCCGGCGGCGCGGTGACAAATGGCAGTGGTTCCGCTCCGTGAACTGGGTGATCGGACTCCTGGCGCTGACCTACATCACGTCCGGACCGCCGACGGTCTACGGCATGGTGCTGTTCTCCGCCCACATGATGGGCCATATGGCGCTGACCATGGTGGCTCCGCTCTTCCTGGTGCTGGGTGCCCCGGTGACCCTGGCGCTGCGGGCCCTCCCGGCCCGTGCCGACGGCTCCAGGGGACTCCGTGAGTGGGTGCTGGTCTTTGTCCACTCCAAGTTCTCGCAGGTGGTCACGCACCCCCTGTTTGCTGCAGCAAACTTCGCGGGCTCCATTGTGCTGTTCTACTTCTCGGACGCATTCGGCTATGCGATGCGGGACCACGTGGGCCACGAGCTGATGAACCTGCACTTCCTGCTCACCGGCTACATCTTCGTGCTGGGCATGATCGGCACCGATCCGTTGCCGCGCCGCGCGCCGTACCCCATGCGCCTGCTCCTGCTGCTGGCCACCATGGCCTTCCATGCCTTCTTCGGCGTCACGATCATGGGTGGCACCAGCCTGTTGGCGGCGGACTACTTCGGCAACCTCGGCCGCCCCTGGGGACCGTCCGCCCTCCTGGACCAGCAACTGGGTGGTGCGGTGACCTGGGGCATCGGCGAAGTCCCCACCCTGCTGGTGGCTATAGGCGTCGCCATCATGTGGTCCCGCTCAGACGAACGGGAGACGCGCCGCACCGATCGGGCGGCGGACAGGAATAACGACGCCGATCTCACCGCTTACAACGATATGTTTGCCAAATTGGCCGAACGCGACGCCAGATTGGCTGAACGCAACAAGCTGGAAGGACGCTGATGAGCGAAACCGTACGCACCCAACTCCGGGTCCGCGCCTCCGAACTGGTGGGCCGTAACTGGCTCAACACCGGCGGGAAGTCCCTGGACCTCGAAGCCCTGCGCGGCAAGATCGTGCTCCTCGATTTCTGGACTTTTTGCTGCATCAACTGCCTGCATGTCCTCGATGAGCTGCGCCCGCTCGAAGCGAAATATTCCGACGTCCTGGTCACCGTGGGTGTGCACTCGCCCAAGTTCGAGCACGAGGCAGATCCAGTAGCCCTCGCCGCCGCGGTTGAGCGCTACGAGATCCGCCACCCCGTCCTGGACGATCCTGAGCTGGACACCTGGAAGGCCTACACCGCCCGCGCCTGGCCCACCCTGGTGGTCATTGACCCCGAGGGGTACATCGTGGCCCACCTGTCCGGCGAAGGCCACGGCGACGGCCTTGCTGTGCTCATCCCCGAACTGATCGCCGAGCACGAGGCCAAGGGCACCCTGCACCGGGGTTCCGGCCCGTACGTTGCGCCGGAAGCCACGTCGGGCACCCTGCGCTTCCCGGGCAAGGCACTCTTCCTCCCCGCCGGGCGTGGAACCTCCGAGGCGGGCACCCCTGGCGCCGAAGCGTCCGACGCCGAAACGTCCGACGCCGGCACCTGGCTGGTGACGGATACCGGCCACCACCGTCTCGTGGAGCTGGGCACCGACTTCCAGACGGTGCTCCGCACCTACGGCTCGGGCACCAAGGGCTACGCCGACGGCCCCGCAGCGGACGACGGCTCCGTCACGCCGACCGCCCAATTCAACGAACCTCAGGGCCTTGTGCTGCTTCGGGAAGACGTGGCAGCGACGGCGGGCTACGACGTCGTGATTGCCGATTCAGTCAACCACCGGCTGCGCGGGCTGTCGCTCGCCGACGGAACAGCCACGACGATCGCGGGCAACGGCGTCCAGCGGCTGCTGGAGACGGGCCCTGCACGCGTGGACGAAGACGCCGCAGGCTTCACCGGCCAGCTCAGCGGGCACCCGCTCGAGGTCTCGCTCAGCTCGCCGTGGGACGTTGTCTGGTCCACCAAGCTCAAAGCCGTGGTGGTGGCCATGGCCGGCACCCACCAGATCTTCAGCTTCGACCCGCTGACCGGCGCTGTGGCCATCGTGGCCGGCAACGGACTGGAAGGGCTCCTGGACGGCAAGGCCCACGAGGCATGGTTCGCCCAGCCCTCAGGCCTTGCCGAGGACGCCGACGGGAACATCTGGGTTGCGGACTCGGAAACGTCCGCCCTCCGCAAGCTGGCAATTGACGACGCCGGCACGGTCACTGTGGAAACCGCCGTCGGCAAGGGCCTGTTCGACTTCGGTTTCCGGGACGGCGAGGCGGCCGAAGCACGGTTGCAGCACCCCCTGGGCGTCACTGTCCTGCCGGACGGCTCGGTGGCCATCGCGGACACCTACAACGGTGCCGTGCGCCGCTACGACCCCGTGGCCGGTAAGGTCTCCACCCTCGCGAGGGGCCTCTCCGAACCCTCGGACGTGATTGTGGACCACACCCATGTGGCCGGCGCTGAACCGCTCCTGGTGGTGGTTGAGGCAAACAAGCACCAGCTGGTGTACGTGCCGATCCCCAAGGAAGCGCAGCAGGTGGATGAGGGCGCGTCGCAGACCCAGCGGCCCAAGAGCCCGGTGGCCCCCGGCCTGCTGGAGCTGACCGTGCGTTTCAGCGCGCCCACGGGCCAGAAGCTCGATGACCGCTGGGGCGACCCCACCCAGTTGAAGATCTCCTCCACGCCGCCGGAGCTGTTGGTGGCCGGCGGAGGCACCTCTGTGGGCCTGCTCCGGACGCTGGAGCTGGCCTCCGGAATCCCCGAAGGCGTCCTGCACATCACCGCCCGTGCCGCGGCCTGCGACGGCCCCGAAAACGAGGACGGCGAGATTCCGGACCATGCCGCCTGCCACCTGTACCAGCAGGACTGGGGCATTCCGGTCCTGCTGACGGACGACGGCGACACCGAGCTGGTCCTGGACCTGCGCGGCATGGACTAATCACCGCCGTCGCACTTTATTGAAAGGCTGCCTCCCGGGACATTCCGTCACGGGAGGCAGCCTTTTGAGTGAGCGCGGGGGCCGAGAGCAGGCAGGCAGGCGTGCAGCCATCCGACGACCCCCTGCTGCTTAGTAGCTCAGGAGCGGGGTGACCTTGATGGTGTCGCCAGCGACGTCCAGGCGGGTGGTGAAGCTGAAGTCCACCTCTTCGTTCAGCGGGAACCAGGCACCGGTAAAGGAGCTCTGCTGGACGGCCTCCACCTTGGCCTTGCCATCCAGGGGAGCAACCACCCAGCGGCCGCCGAAAGGCTCGATGGAGATTTCCGGGTACTTCGTGATGGTCCATTTGATGGTGCCATCGTCCACGTTGTTGGTGCTGGAGAAATAGAACGGGCAGTCGGGCTGCAGCCGCTGCTGCTTCACGGCTTCGGCGGCGCAGCCGTCCAGGAACTCCTGCACCCGCTGCCCCACGTCCTTCCGGAGCTGGTCGGTGGCCTGGGTCAAGAGGTTCAGCGGGGCCACCGGCGCATCGCGGGAGGTGATGGTGGCGCGGGTGGCGGGAGCGGCGAAGTACTCACCGTTGAGGGAGGCCTCGTATTCGCCGGGGTAGAAAACGGCAAAGGAGTTCCGGCCCGCCGGCATGTTCACCGGGACACCGTTGACGTTTGCTTCGCTGGCGTTCACTACCGTGATGCCCAAAGTGGGCAGCCGTGATGGCACAAAGGCCCAGGTCTTAAAGAACAGCCATTCCGTGCCGGTCTGTTCCAAAAGGAACTCGGTGCGCAGCCGGCTGCCGTCGATCGTGTACTGCACCGGAACCATGACCTGGCCGCCGGGGCGGTCCTCAGGCTCGCCGATGGTGACGTTCGCCAGGCGCGAGGCGGCGGTCTTCAGGGCCGTCCCGTCAAGCATGGCGGCGTTGCTGGGTGGCACGGTGGCCCGCAGCAAACCAAGAGCCTTGCCGCCGTCGCCATCCTGCAGCGCGGCCAGGTATTCGCGGACCGGCTGCTGCGGGCTTGCCGCAGTTTTGTTCACCACGTTCACGCCAACGATGGAAGCAGCCACGGCAAGCATGAGGCCTAGCAGCCACCCGGCCGCTATCCTCACTAACGCTTGACTCATCTGCACGCCCCTTACGTTACCTGCAAGCCCGCTGAACACTGGAGCCGGGGCGGCCGGGAGTGGGGTAGGGCAGCGCCTTCGTTAACGGCCGACGGCGGGCGTACAGCGGGTGGCATCGTCCGGTTTTGCCTACCGGCGGCGCCGGGACGAGGTGCCGAACACGCCGCGGAGCAGCTCGCGGCCGAGCTGCGTGCCCATTGACCGGACCATGCTCTTGAGCCCGCCGCCCAAAGCTCCGCCGAGGGCGCCGGCGAGTTCGCCCGCGATCCCGCCGCCCGCCGGTGCCGCCGGTTCGGGGGCGCGCGGTGCCCGCGCCCGCTCGGGGACGCTGTCCGGGGCGGGGGCAGGACGGCTGCTGGGCCGGCCCAGGATCTCCTCTTCGATCCGGCGGGCCTCCGCGTCGACGTCGGACTGGCTGCCACCTGCCTGGCCTGCGCTGGCGGGAGCGGGCGGCTCACCCGGGGCCACGCCGCCGGTGGGCGCGGCACCCTTGCCGGCGAGTTTCTCGTAGGCGGAGATGTTGTCCACGGCGGTTCCGTACTTGGCGAGCAGCGCTGACCCTGCCACGGTGCTCTTAACGAGGTCGTCCGTGCTGGGGCCCATGACGGACTCCGGGGCGCGCAGGCGGGTGAGGGCAACCGGCGTCGGAGCGCCTTTTTCGTTCATGACGGTGATGACCGCTTCGCCGATCCCGGCGGACGTGAGGGTTTCCTCGAGGTCGTAGTCGCTGACGGGGAAGGTGGAGACAGTGGCTTTCAGTGCCTTGGCATCTTCCGGCGTGAACGCGCGGAGTGCATGCTGTATCCGGTTGGCCAGCTGGCCCAAGACGTCGGCGGGCACGTCTTTGGGGGTCTGGGTGACGAAGAAGATGCCCACACCCTTGGACCGGATCAGCCGGATGGTGGTGGTGATGGCGCTCAGGAAGGCCTTGGACGCGCCGTTGAAGAGGAGGTGGGCCTCGTCCAGGAAGAACACGAGCTTGGGCTTGTCCAGATCGCCGGCTTCCGGGAGATCCTCGAAAAGGTCCGCCAGCAGCCACATCAGGAATGTGGAGAACAACATTGGCTTTGTCTGCAGCGTGGGCAGTTCCAGGCAGGTCACCACGCCGCGGCCGTCCGGGGCGGTCCGGAGCAGCTCGGCCGTATCGAACTCCGGCTCGCCGAAGAACTTCTCCAGGCCCTGGGCCTCAAGGTTCACCAGTTCGCGCAGGATAACGCCGGCGGTGGCTTTGGACAGGCCGCCCAGTTCCGCCAGCTCGTCCTTGCCTTCGTCGGAGGTGAGGAACTGGATGACGGCGCGGAGGTCCTTGAGGTCGATCAGCTCAAGGTTCTTTTGGTCCGCGAAGTGGAAGACCAGCTGCAGGCTGGATTCCTGGGTGTCGTTGAGTTCCATGACACGTGAAAGCAGGATGGGGCCAAAGGACGTGATGGTGGCACGGACGGGAATGCCGTTGCCATCGCCGCCCAGGGCGAGGAACTCCACAGGGTAGGTCTTGCCGGCCCAGGGCTGCCCGATGCTGTCCGTGCGTGCCTTGAGTTTCTCGCTGCCGGCAGCGGCCGTTGCCAGGCCGGAGAGGTCGCCCTTGATATCGGCGAGGAACACCGGAACCCCGGCTGCCGAGAGCTGCTCTGCCATCATGTGCAGCGTGACGGTTTTGCCGGTGCCGGTGGCGCCGGCCACCAGGCCATGCCTGTTCATCATGGACAGCGGCAGCCGGACCTGGGCCTCCTTGTGAAGTTCGCCGTCGACAATGGCGGCACCCAGCTCAATGGTGGCACCTTCCAGGGTGTAGCCCTGCTGGATGGTGGCGAGCTTTTCTGCAGTGGTTTTGTTGGCCATGCCGCTAGCTTAGTTGGCGGATGCCTTGAAAAGTGGTGCAGACGTGCGGCTTTTCAGGTTGCCGTGAGGGCCGGCATGATCCGAGTGCTCCAGCACCCGGGACACCGCGTAGCCGATGACCAGGCCCCAGAACGCCGGATGGATGTTGAAAAGGCTCATGCCGGACATGGTCACCACGAACGTCACCAGGGACCCCAAGGTGAACGTGGTGGCGAAGGCGGTCACAAAGGCCTGCTGGAGGGCCCGCAGCATGGCAATGCCGCCCAGGGCGAGGATGAATTCCGTCGGCGTGGCGAGCATGAGCCGGGTGAGGGCGGGAGCCAGGAGGGCGCAGGCTATGGCCAGGACGCCGAACACCACGGCCGCCGTGTACTGGCGCTGCCTGGTTCCTGAAGACGTCATGAGGGCGTTGGTAGGGCCGGTCACGCACGCCGACACAGCACCGCAGCCCGCATTGAGCAATGAAAAGGCGCCCGAAACGATGGCGAAGACGTTGACCGGCGGATTGTGGCCGGCGGCACGGAGGACGGCGATGCCCTGGCCGTTCTGAACAAAAAGCACGGTGACGGCCAGGGGAACAACGAGCTCGAGCTGGGCAGCCCAGGTGAACTCGGGAAGGGTGAAGACCGGGGTGGCCAGAATCGGTCCGCCCCCGTGGAACGAGAATTGACCGCTTGCCGCCACGGCTAGGCACCCCACCGCAAGGGTGCCGAGCACCGGTGGAAGGAACCTGCCAAGGGCAGGCACGGCCGTGAGGACCAGGAACGCGACCACCATGGGGGCGGCCACCACCGGATTTGCCTGGGACGAGGCGACGATGTCCGTGCCGAATTTAAGGAACACGGCGGCCACCATGGACATCACAATAGGCATCGGAACCACTGCCATGATTCGCCGCACCACTCCGGTGGAGCCCAACGCGAGGACGAGGACGCCTGATGTGAAGAAGGCCCCCACCACTTCCGCAAAGGACAAGTGCTGCAGGGACGGACCCAGGAGCACCGTCCCGGGAATGGACCAGGCGAAGCCCAAAGGCTGCCGATAGAGGAGAGACATGACCAACGTGGCTGCCCCGCCCGAAAAGAGGATGCCAAACACCCAGGACGCGAGCTGGGCTTCGGTAAGTCCTCCCGCCGCGCCCACGGCCAGGGTAACGGCTATCGGGCCCGAGGCGGAGAAGATGAGGCCGATCACCCCGTTGGAAATGTAAGGAAGGCCCAGGTCCCGGAAGACCTGGCGCACGCCTGCGGGGCGGACACCCGGGCGTTCCAGCAGCGGCTGGCGTACCTGGGCCGCAACAGATCCTGCCTGGGGGACGGCGGGCGGGTCCTGACGGGATGGCTGCATTCTGGCTCCTGGGAACGGGTGCAAAAAATACAGGCGCCCCGGAGTTTGCACTCCGGGGCGCCTTTGGTGCCGGGCCGGGGCGCCGGCACCTGATGAGCGGTGCTTTTTACTTGTGCTGGCCCTCTTTGGCGAGAACGTAGTCATAGACCACTTCTTCGCCTGCCCCGCCGTCGGTGCGCGTCGAGGGATCGAGCATGAGCTCGGGCTTGACTGCCGAGGCGATGTCGTCCGCGTTGTGCGGGTCGCCGGGGAAGTACAGCTGCTGGGTGACGGGCTGGAAGCCGGGCGCTGAGACCTTGATGTGGATGTGCGCCGGACGCCAGGCGTGCCAGCCTGCGGCGTCGATCAGCTGCCCGCAGGCCCCGTCCGTGGGAATCTGGTAGGGCGCCGGGCGCATCGTGTTGATTTCGAAGCGGCCGTCGTCATCTGCCTTGACCGTGGCCCGGAAGAGCCAGTCGGGCAGGCCCGGCGCGTACTGGGAGTAGAACCCTGCGCTGTCGGCGTGCCAGATTTCCACCTGGGCGTTCTGGATCGGGTTACCGTCCGTATCGGTGAAGCGGCCGGTGAAGTGCAGCGGGGTGCCCTCCTCGTCCTCACGCATTTCGACGGTGCCCGGGGTCTGGAGCACCGGGGAGTCCGGCACGTAGTAGGGCCCTTCGATGGTGCCCACGGTGCCGGGGCGGTCCTGGGAGTTGACGTCCTCCACGGTGTGTTCCAGCCACACGTCGAGGAACAGCGGCCATTCCCCGTCAGTACCTACCTTGATGAGCCACGCTTTGAGTGCGTTGTATTCCTCGTAGGTGACCTGGTGCTCGACAACGATGTCGTTGGCGGCTTTGATGAGTGCCCCCGCCAGCAGGCTCACTCTTTCCTTCGGCACATCCAGGCGGGCGAGCTTGCCGGAGGCGGCGAAGCGTTCGGTGGCCTTGGAGCCGGCTTCAACGGCAGTGCCCTCGTCCTCTTGGCGGGTGTCTGCTTGGGTCTCGGTCATGGTGATGTCCATACTCCTCTTTGAATAGGGGACAGGAACTGCTCCTGAACCCGTGCGAACCGGTGGAGGGGCAGGATCTGAACCTGTCGCGACGCAGTTCGCGTGATGACCGTCTCATCGTAGGCCGCAAATAAGGACGCTACAAATATCGATTTGGCCTGTTTTCAGTCATGAAGAAGACATAAAGGCACCCTTGGCCAAACCTAGGTGTTTGCCTGATGTGAGAGCGATCACGGTAGGGAAGACTGACGTGACAACGTCCCCCTGGGCACCGCGGGTTGGCCCGGACCTCCCGCTCATCCGTCCAGCACCCTCCAATGAAGGAGTACGCCATGACCGAGAACCTGGCCCATGTCCGCGAGGTCCTTGCCGACGCCGTGATCGACGACCGTGAGAACGGCGTCATCCGTGCCAAACGCGAAATTTTCACCAATGAAGAGATCTTCGAACTTGAAATGAAGCACATCTTCGAAGGCAACTGGGTTTACCTCGCACACGAATCCCAGATCCCCAATGTGGGGGACTACTTCACCACCACCATCGGCCGCACGCCCGTGATGATCACCCGGGACAAGGACGAAAACCTCAACTGCCTCGTCAACGCCTGCTCACACCGGGGCGCCATGCTGTGCCGCCGCAAGACGGACAACCGCACCACCTTCACCTGCCCGTTCCACGGCTGGACGTTCAAGAACTCCGGTGAGCTGCTGAAGGTGAAGGACTCACGCAATGCGGGCTACCCGGAGACCTTCAACAAGGAGGGCTCCCACGACCTCACCAAAGTGGCCCGCTTTGAGTCCTACCGCGGCTTCCTCTTTGGGTCCCTGAAGGCTGACGTGCTCCCGCTCGAAGAGCACCTGGGTGATGCCACCAAGGTGATCGACTCGATCGTGGACCAGTCCCCGGAGGGACTTGAGGTGCTGCGCGGCTCCTCCACCTACACCTACGACGGTAACTGGAAGGTGCAGGCCGAAAACGGCGCAGACGGTTACCACGTCACCGCCGTGCACTGGAACTATGCGGCCACCACGGCCCGCCGCACCGCCGGCGACTCCGCCAACAAGACCAAGGCCATGGACGCCGGCAAGTGGGGCAAGGTCAAGGGCGGTTTCTATTCCTACGACCACGGGCACCTGCTGCTGTGGCAGGAATGGACCAACCCGGAGGACCGCCCGCTGTGGGACCGCCGTGACGAGCTCGTCGCGAAGTATGGCGAGGAGATGGCCAACTTCATGATCAACATCTCGCGGAACCTCTGCCTGTACCCGAATGTCTACATCATGGACCAGTTCTCTTCGCAGATCCGCCATTTCCGGCCCATCTCCGCGGACCAGACCGAGGTGACCATTTACTGCATCGCGCCCAAGGGTGAATCGCAGGAGAACCGGTCCAAGCGGATCCGCCAGTACGAGGACTTCTTCAACGCCACCGGCATGGCCACCCCGGATGACCTCGAAGAGTTCCGCTCCTGCAACAAAACCTACTGGGCCACCTCGGCACCCTGGAACGACATGACACGCGGGTCCACCCATGAGATCGCCGGCCCCGACGAGCAGGCCAAGGCACTGGGGATGACCAAGGTCATCGCGTCCGGGGTGCGCACCGAGGACGAGGGGCTCTACCCCATTCAGCACGGGTACTGGAAGGAAGTCATGGACCAGGCATTGGCGGAGGCGGAGACCTCCGCGCTGGACTCTATTCCAGTCACAGCCTGACCCGTCCACGTGGAACCAGAGAGAGTGCAGAACCCATGACCAACCTGACAAAGCCTGCTGTGGCGCTCAAGAGCGCCGAGGAGATCGCCACCCTCGAAACCGTCCGCGCCTTCCTTTATAAGGAGGCCCGCCTGCTGGATGACCGCCAGTTCGATGAGTGGCTTCAGTGCTACCACCCGGACTCCGAGTTCTGGATGCCCGCATGGGACGTCGATGACCGGCTGACCGAGGACCCGCAGAACGAGATCTCGCTTATTTACTATGACAACCGCGGTGGCATCGAGGACCGTGTCTTCCGGATCAAGACGGACCGGTCCTCGGCCACGTCCCTGCCGGAGCCCCGGACCGGGCACAACATCACCGACGTCGAGATCATGGAGCACAACGGCGACCAGGTGAAGGTGCGCTTCAACTGGTTCACCCTGTACTTCCGCTACAACACCACGGACACGTACTTCGGGACCAGCCACTACACGATCGACCTCGCCGGCAGCGAGCCGGTCATCATGAAAAAGAAGGTTGTCCTCAAGAACGACTACATCCACCACGTAGTGGACGTCTACATGATCTGACGGACCCGCGCCGGTGCCCGGCTTTTGCCCGGCACCGGCCTTGGCCGTTTCACAACCCGTGCCCGTCGGGCACATCCGCACTACCCCGGGTCGCGTCGACGCGACCCCAGCCAGGAGGAAACCATGGGCCACAAAGTAGCCCTCAGCTTCGAGGACGGCGTCACCAAAGTCATCAAGGTCGGCGATTACGAAACCGTGATGGACGCCGCGTACAAGGCACGCATTAACATTCCGTCGGACTGCCGGGACGGTGCGTGCGGCACCTGTAAGGCCTTCTGCGATTCCGGCTCCTTCGATCCGGGCGATTACATTGACGACGCGATGACGGAGGAGGAGCTCGAAAAGGGCTACCTGCTCACCTGCCAGGCGGTTCCGGAATCGGATCTGGCCATTCAGATTCCCGCCACGTCCGAATCCGCGAAAACCTCCGCCACCACCTTCACCTCCACCATGAAGGAACTCAACAAGCATTCGGAAACGACGGTTTCCTTCACCCTGGAGGCGGAAAACCGGGACGCCCTGGCCTTCCTCCCGGGCCAGTACGTCAACATCAAGGTCCCCGGAACCGACGCGGAGCGCTCCTACTCGTTCAGCAGCGGCCCCGAGGTGCAGGAGGCATCGTTCATGGTGCGGGTGACGCCGCAGGGTGCGATGTCCGAATACCTGCGCGACCGGGCGGCGGTGGGCGACACCATCGAGTTCACCGGCCCCTACGGCTCGTTCTTCCTCCGCGAGCCTAAGCGGCCCCTGCTCCTCCTCGCGGGCGGCACGGGCCTGGCCCCGCTCCTGTCCATCCTCGAGAAGCTTGCCGAGAACCCGCCGGCCGTGCCGGTCCATCTGATCTACGGCCTGACCAGGGAGGCGGACATTGTCGGCCTGGACTGGCTGCGCGAGTACGAGGCGAAGCTGCCCGCCTTCACGTGGGATTACATTGCCTCCGAACCGGGGACGTCCGCCCCCCACACGGGCTATGTCACCCAGATCATCGAGCCAAAGCACCTGAACGACGGCGACGTTGACATTTACCTCTGCGGCCCGCCTCCCATGGTCAACGCCGTGTCGAAGTGGCTGGATGCTGAGGGCATCAAGCCCGCCAACTTCTACTTCGAGCGCTTTGCCCCGAAGGAAACCACCGGCGGCGACGCGGAAACAGGGGCACCCGCACCCGCAGAAAAGATTGAAGCCGAAGGCGACACGATGAGCCGCAGCGAGGCGGTCTCCTCCCTGGAGACCGGCCGGCTGGACTTCCGCAAGGAGGACAGCTTCGCCCAGCTGGATGCGCGCATGGGCCTGGAACTCGCGGTGAGCGAGCTGATGCTGGGCCGCCTCAGCGAGGAACAGTTGCACCAGTTCCGCCGGCTCGCCGAAGCCACCACCGGCTCAGTAGCTGCCGGCAGCATCCAGGAACCGGACGAGTTCGCGCGCACCAACGAGGAATTCCACGAATACCTCTTCTTGGTCTGCGACAATCCCATGCTGCTTGAGTCCTACCGCCGGCTCGACGTCCACGCGCAGATGGCTGCGGCCTTCGAAGCAGGGACTCCGATCTTCGAGCGGGTCACACAGGACCATCTTGATGTGGTTGACGCCTTTGAGCGCCAGGACAAGGCGCGGGTGCGGGAGGTCATCATGGCCCATGCGCACGATGCCAAAGAAACCATGGCCGGAGCGATCGACGCCAAGGCGGCCCGCTGATGACGCAGCCATATGCCGGACAGTTCGTTACACCGGGCCGGTACGCCGGCAAGGTGGCGCTGGTGACCGGTTCCGCCCAGGGCATTGGCCAGAAGGTGGCGGAGCGCATCGCGGCCGAGGGCGGCGCCGTCGTCCTCGTAGACCGGGCCGAG
Source organism: Pseudarthrobacter sp. 01T43 (assembly GCF_056398665.1). Classification (NCBI taxonomy): domain Bacteria; kingdom Bacillati; phylum Actinomycetota; class Actinomycetes; order Micrococcales; family Micrococcaceae; genus Pseudarthrobacter; species Pseudarthrobacter sp. 01T43. Next base: position 16,651 of record NZ_JBFTPV010000018.1, read on the forward strand.
TTGGTCCATGAGGTGGCACAGGGGATCCAGGAGGCCGCGCAGGCTACCGGTTCAGGAGGCTCGGCCACTTCCGTGACCGCAGACCTTGAGACATTCGCCGGTGCACAGCAGGCAGTGGAAGCAGCCCTGGCCGCGCACGGTCGCGTTGACGTGCTGGTAAATAATGTCGGCGGCACCATCTGGGCCCGCCCCTACGAAGAGTATGACGAGGAAAAGATCGAGAAAGAGATCCGGCGCTCGCTCTTCCCCACCCTCTGGACGTGCCGCGCCGTGCTGCCGGCCATGCTGGAACAGGGTTCGGGCACCATCGTCAACGTTTCCTCCGTGGCCACCCGCGGCATGCACCGCGTGCCGTATGCGGCGGCGAAGGGCGGGGTCAACGCCCTGACCCAGTCCTTGGCGATGGAGGTGGGCGGCCGCGGAATCCGCGTGGTGGCCGCAGCCCCCGGCGGCACCGAGGCGCCGCCGCGCAGGGTTAAGCGGGGCCCGGAGGTCGAATCGACCACGGAAAAGGCCTGGTACCAGGTGATCGTTGACCAAACCGTGGATTCGTCCTTTATGAAGCGTTACGGGACCCTGGACGAACAGGCCGCACCCATCGTGTTCCTCGGATCTGATGAAGCGTCCTACATCACCGGCAGCATCCTTCCGGTCGCGGGCGGGGACCTGGGCTGAGGACGCCGTGATGGACGGCAGCCGCCGGGTCCGGCAGGCTGGCTCCGGTAGAGTTGCGGCCATGACGGCGGCCTCCATACACGGTGACATGGCGGAGGACTTACCGCTGGTCGGCCGGTCGGGGGTCTTTGAGGAGCTGTTGGGGATTTTCCGGACCGTCCGCAAGGGCAAAGTGGGTGCTGTGGTGCTTACCGGCCCCTCCGGGTCCGGGAAGACAGCGGTGCTGGAGTTCTTTCTTGAGCACTGCCGGACCGGGGCCCGTGGTGTCCGGGTGCTGTCCGCCATGGGCGATGAATGGGAAGCGCAGTTTCCCCTCGCCGGCTACTCCCAGCTCATGCTCACGTCGCCGCTGCGTTCGGTAAAGGACCACGACGGCGGCCCGGTGCTCCCCGCGGGTCCCGTCGCGGCTCTTACCCCCGACCAGGTTGTTAATTACGCTTCCACCCTCAGCAGCCACCTGGAAGGGTTGCAGTCCCACGGCAGCGTTGTTGTCGCCGTGGATGACGTCCACAGACTCGACGTGGAGAGCCTGCGCATCCTCACCTTCGTGATGCGCCGGCTGCACGGAAAACGGATTCTGTTTGTGCTCACCCTTAACCCCGACGACGCCTTACGCGTCCCGACGGGTGCGTTGGACTTCCTGACGGGCCACCAGGTGGCCACGATCCCGCTGGATCCTCTCAGCCCGCAGCAGGTGCAGGTCCTCGCCAGGCGGATGCTCGGCGTTGATCTGAGTGCGACGGCAGCCCACGGCCTGGTCCGGCACACCGGAGGGCTCGCGCAACCGATCGTGGAGTTGCTCCATGAGCTGCCGGCGGAAACCTGGCAGACGTGGTTTCCCTCCCTCCCGCCGACATCCCGGGTGCGCGCCCGGGTGCGTAGTGTCCTGGGGGCAGCGTCCCCCGCGCTGGTGGCCGTCGCGGAGGCCGCGTCATTGCTCGGCAGTGCCGCAAGCATGGCAGAGGTTTCCGAGGTCAGCGGGGTGGGGTCCGTCATGGCGGCCCTCGATGAGGGACACCGTGCCGGGCTGCTGGGGTTGACCGTTGACCAGGCGCGCTCCGCCGTCGTGTTCTTTGAACCAGGCACCGCAGAGGCCATCTACGAGCAAATCGTTCCCAGCCGGCGCATTGCGCTTCATCGGCTGGCCGCCAAAGCGGTGCAGCCCGAGGGTGAACGGCTCGGTCACCTCGTCTCCGCCACACCAGGTGCTGACGAGGCCCTGGCGGAGGAATTGGAGGAATTCGCCCGGCGCCAGGCCAGGGTAGGAGTGTGGCAGGATGCTTCAACAGCTTTGTTCTCCGCATCCCGGCTTTCCCTGGACATCCGTTCCCGGAACGACAGGCTCCTGAGGGCCGTGGATGCACTGGTGGGTTCCGGCAACATTGCCCAGGCCCAGATGTGGACTGCAGCGGTGGACGCCTTGCCGCCGTCGCCGCTTCGCTCGTCCGTCCTGGGCTACCTTTCCACCGCGTCGGGACAGAACGACAGCGCACAGTCGCAGTTGGAGATGGCCTGGCGCACCTCCAACCCCCAGCGTGATCCGGGCGCCGCCGCGCAGGTGGCGCAGCGCTTCGTCCTGCACGGGGTAGCGTCCTGGGACGGACCCATGATCACCACCTGGGCAGAACGGGCCATGGCACTTACGCAGCCGGAATCCCCTGCCCACATTGAATCAGAAGCCATTTACGGCCTGGGCCTGTATGCACAGGGCCGGATTTCGGAGGCGGAGGCCTCCTATCACCGGGCCTTCGAACATGCTGCCGAGAACGCGCAGAAACAGCGGGTCCAGATGGGCGCTGGCTGGCTGGCACTGCGCCTGGACAACGTTGAGACGGCGCTGGTGAACTTCGAGTCCGCGGCTCCCACCGAATACCGGGGAGGCTCGATGCGGATTTCCCTCTGGGCCGAAGCCTGGCTGGCGCGCACCCACCTGGTACTCGGCAATTGGGATGCTGCGGCCGCCACCGTGGCGCGCGCATCCGTGCGGCTCGAGACCTCGCGAATGCCGCTGATCCGCCCGCTGCTTTACTGGACTGCGGCGGAGCTCTGGTCCATGCGGGGAGACTGGGAGCGGGCCCGGTATTACGTCTCCCAGGCCGCAGTGCAGCCCGGAACGTACCGCGCCATGCAGGTGCCGGCGAGCCTCGCCCGTGCCCGCTTCCACGAGGCAAGAGCCGACTACGAAGGCGCCTTGGCTGTCCTGCAGCCGCTGACGGAGCTGGACCCGTGGACCGAGCACCGGGTGTCCTTCTGGCCCTGGCAGGACACCTACGTCAACGCCCTGGTGATGACCGACCAGCTCGACGCCGCCGATTCGTTCCTGACGGCGTTCGAGCGTGTGCCGCGCGAACGGGAAATACCCTCGGATATGGCGAGGATGGCCTGGGCGCGGGGCCGGCTCGTGGCCGCGCAGGGAGACCCGGACACTGCCCGGGAACATTTTGAGGCGTCCTTGGGCCACCTCAGGGGGCTCAACCGGCCGTATCTGCGGGCACGGGTCAGTTTCGCGTTCGGGCAGAGTATGCGCCGGGCAGGCAAACGGCGCTTGGCGTCGACCGTCCTGCGCGCGGCCCGCGACTTATACGACTCCCTGGGCGCAGCGACCTACGTGGAACGGTGCGACCGGGAGCTCAAGGCGACAGGGCTCGACGTCGGGAACGTGCCGGACCCTGCCGACCCGGTGCTCACCGCCGTCAGCAACCACCACCTCCAGCTCACAGCGCAGGAACGGGCGGTGGCCGAACTGGTTGCGGGGGGCGCCACCAACAAGGAGGCGGCCCGGGCGCTGTTCCTGGCGGAGAAGACGGTGCAGTACCACCTGACCCGGCTTTACCGGAAAATGGGAATCCGCTCCCGCAGCGAGCTCGCGGCCGTGTTCCGGGCCAAGGACTGACCCCGTACACGGCCGGCCCTCAGGTCTTTTACGCCGGTGTTTACTTGACGTCCGAGGGGTGCTTTGCGAGCGGCACCACCGAGATGTCCATGTAGGGGAACAGCGGCAGGTTCTGCAGGAGCTCATGGAGTTCGTCGTTCGAATCGACGTCGAAGATCGAGTAGTTGGCGTATTCGCCCACCACCCGCCAGATTTCCGGCCACTTGCCGGAGCGCTGCAGCTCCTGCGAGTAGGCCTTCTCCGTGGCCTTGATCTCCGCGGCTTCATGGGCAGGCAGGTCGGCGGGCAGGTTTACGTCCATGTGGACCAGGTACTTCATGAATGTCCTTTCGGTAAAGCGTTGCTATCTGTCGGTGCGGTAGAGGGCGAGCTTGTCTTCGTCAACTGCGGTACCGACGCCGGGGCCCTCAGGAACGTGGATCCGTCCGCCGGTGATGACCAAAGGCTCAGCCAGCAGGTCGTCGGTCATGTCCAGGTAGTTGGAAAGCTCCGCTGCACGTTTGGCTGTGTGGGCGAACGCGGCGCCGAAGGTCACCGAGGCAGCCGTGCCGACCTGGGTGTCGATCTGGTTGCCGATGTAAACATCAATGCCCATGCCCTCGGCCATCCCGACGATTTTGGCCGCCTCGGTGAAGCCGGACCGCGCCGTCTTCACTGCCAGGAGGTTGGCGCCGCCGGTGAGGATTTCCCGTGCGGCCTCACCGAGGTTGGCGGCAGATTCGTCTGCGGCGATGGGGATGGGGGAGTTCGCCACCAGGCGGCGTCGGCCCAGGACCTCACGCGCGTCGTCGGGCTCTTCAAGGAACTGCAGACCCAGATCCGCCGTGCGGCGAAGCACTTCAGCCGCCTCGTTGGCAGACCAGCCCCGGTTGGCGTCCATGTAGAGCTCGGCATCCTCGCCCAGGCCCTCACGCAAGACCCGGGCGGCCTCGACGTCGAGGTGGAGGGGACGGCGGCCGGTCTTGAGCTTGAATGTGTTGATGCCGTATGTCTGGCGGAACTCCAGCGCCAAGGCCAGCAATTCCTGTGCGGGTTTGAAGCCGAGCATGTGGGAGACACGCAGCGAGTCCGTGTAACCGCCCAGCAGTTTTGTCACCGGCTGCCCGAGGGTCTTGCCGATGACGTCCCAGAGGGCGATGTCCACAGCCCCCTTGGCGGTCTGGTTGTGCACCGTCCGGTACAGGATTGCCTGGACCTTTTCGCGGTCAAAAATGTCGACGCCGACGAGCTGCGGAGCAAAAATGTCCTCCACCACCGCGACGATCGACTTCTGCGTCTCGCCGTAGGTGTAGGGACGCGGCGGGGTGTCAGCGATGCCCACTACGCCCTCATCCGTGCGAAGCCTGATGAGCACATGGTCTGCCTCGTGCACGGAACCGGACGCGAAGTGAAGGGGATGAAGGTAAGGGATCGAGTAGGGAATCGCCTCAATGGCTGCGATCTTCATGCGTGGGTAAGCCTTTCATCAAGGGGAAACGGCGCAGGGCCGGGGGCCGGTGCAGGCGCCGCGGCTCCCGCAGTTGCGGTCACCACGACCTCCAGGAAGTTGTGCAGCAGCGCGGATTGATGCCCGCGCAGCCAGGCGACAGCGAGTTCGACTTCAGGGACGTTTTCAATCTCCCGGTAGGCCACGCCTTCAAGCTGGAAGGCCTGCACGCTGGACGGCATGACCGCCACCCCGCCGCCCGCGGCGACGAACGCCAGCATCGTCGAGGTTTCCCCGACCACCTGGGTGATGCGCGGCTGGAAACCCGCCTGGCGGCAAAGGTCTGCGGTGGTGCGGTAGAGCACAGAGTCGGGCCCGTAGGCGATGAAGTCCTGGTCCTGCAGTTCGTGCATTGCCACGGGCCGGTCCACGGCCAGGGCGCTGAACGAGGGAAGCGCGACAACGAGCGGCTCCCGGGTCACAGTCTTGTAGTCGATGTCCTGCGAAGCGACCGGGGGGCGCAGCAACGCTGCGTCCAGGGTGCCGTCCCGCAGCCCCGCCTCCATGGATGGCGTGAGTAGTTCGCCATGCAGCGCAAGGGACAGGCCCGGCAGGACCTGTTTCGCAAGGCGGGCGATCCGGGGCATGACACCGTACGTGGCGGACCCGGAGAAGCCCACCCGCAAGACGCCGGTGGCGCCCCGGCCCACCTGATAGACATCGGCCTGAAGCGTCGCGACGTCGTTGACGATCTGCCGTCCGCGGTCCAGCAGGAGTTGGCCCGCCGCTGTGAGGTCAACCCTGCGGGTGGTCCGGTTGAGCAGCTTGACTCCAAGCTGATCTTCCAACTGGCGGATCTGCTGCGAGAGAGGTGGCTGCGCCATATGCAGGCGCTTGGCGGCGCGGCCGAAGTGCCGCTCCTCAGCAACCGCGATGAAATAGTTCAACTGGCGGATGTCCAAGCTGGCCCCGTCCTTCCGCTAACCGGCGCCGATGCTGCCCCGGGCTCGTGATTGATTCAAAGAATAACCATAATAAGCCCTACTAGGATAATTTACAGGCGTAATATGCCCGGGGCAGCTGTACGGACTATTTGAGCTGCTCAGCCGGAATGCTGTTCTCTGCGCGGCCTTCGGCGAGCTCCTCGACCTTGTATTCGGCCTCCTCCAGCTTGCGCTGGCGGGGCACCAGGACGGTGACCAGGGCACCGACCAGGGCTACGGCCCCGTAGATATAGAAGGCCGTGGATCCGCCGATGCCCGCGGCGGCCAGCCACCCGCCGATGATCGGACCGAGAACCCCGCCCAGCCGCCCCACGCTGGCGCACCATGCAACGCCCGCGGCCCGGGCATTGGTGGTGAAGTAATTGGACTGGAACCCGTAGATCAGTACCTGGGTTCCCAGGGTGCCCACGCCTGCGAGGGCGATGAAAGCAAACAGCAACGGCAACGGAAAGCTGAAGGTCATCAGCGCCAGTGAAATGGTCGCCAGTGCGAAAGTGGCCGCGATGACCCGTTGGGGGCCGCTCTTGTCCGCCAGGCGGGACGCGAGCAGGCCGCCCGCCACTGCGCCGAGGTTCAGCGCCAGTGGGAAGAACAGGGAATACGTCCGCCCGTAGCCGTAGCCTTCCATGATTTTGGGCAGCCAGGTGTTGAGGCCGTACGTCAGCAGAAGACCGCAGAAGGACATCAGGCCCAGCAGAATGGCTGCCACGGCGAACTGGCGGGAAAACACGGCGGCAAAGCCTGATTTCTGCGGCGCGGCGCCAGCCTGCATGATGACCTGTTCTTCGACGAGCGGGACGCCGGTACGCTGTGCGGCGGCCAGGGCCTCCTCTTCACGGCCCCGGGACAGCAGCCACCGCGGCGATTCGGGCAGCTTGCGCCAGGCAATCGGCAGGAGAATGACCAGCGGCAGGGAGCCGATGATGAACAGCCCGCGCCAGCCGATGCTGTCGAGGAAAAGGATGCCCAGGATGGAGGCCAGGACGCCGCCTGCCGGGATGCCCGAATACACAATGGCGTTGTAGAACTGCCGCCGTCCCGCGGGTGCGAATTCAGCCATGGTGGCACCGGCGCTGGCGATGACAATGCCCAGGCCGAGTCCGGTCGCAAACCGCAGGGCACCGAACGCAGGGACACTGGCGGCGAATGCGGTGGCGAACATGCCGACGGAGAACCAGGCTATGCCCAGGAGCATCAGCCGGCGGCGGCCGAAGAAGTCACCGATAGCGCCGCAAACCAGTGAGCCTACAAGCACCCCGATGAGGGCCCATGATCCGAGGAGGCCGGCGGTGACTGCATCAAATGCTCCTATCTGGCCCGGGTCTGCGAGCAATCCTGGCAGGACGGTGCCGTAAATGACGAGATCATACCCATCAAACAAGAGGGCTGCGCAGATGATGAAGGCCACCCAGTTGGCAGTGCGCGCCTCCTTTTGTGGATTTTCGGCGATGACGGCATGCGGTTGTGACATGGGCCCAAGTCCTCTCTGACTTAAGGGGAGGCTTGCGGCACCGGGAGAATCCGAGGGGCCGTCCTCCGAGTGCTTTCAGCCTGACAGAGGTGTGATTCACAACATATGAGGGGAATGCCCGGCTTTCCGCCCGGGGGGTATTCATATGCTGGTGATCTCAAACTGAAGCTTTTGGTAGTTAAGCACTCGGCAGTGCTGCCCGTCTCAGTCGAGACGATCTGGATATGGACTGCGGGGCCGGAACGGTGGTTTGAAAACTGGCCCGTGGGTAGGCTGGCCAAATGATCAACCCTGCACGCCTTCACTCCGACCTGTCCCGCCTCGGCAGGGAAACAGACATGTTCCTGGCCACCGTTGAGTCCCTTGCCGATGACGAGATGACCGTCCCCTCCCTGTGTGAGGGATGGAGCCGGGCCGACGTTATTGCCCACGTCGCCTCCAGCGGCCGTGCCCTGGTTAATCTCATCGACTGGGCAACCTCCGGCCAGGAACGTCCCCTGTACGCCTCGCCTGAGGCGCGCTCGCAGGAGATCGCCGCCTTGGCGGCCCTGCCGCGGCAGGAGCTCATTGGGAAAGTGCGGGAGTCCGCCCGGAACTTTGCCGAACAGGCACAGCGGCTCAGCGGGGAACTCGCGGCCACCGAAGTCCAGGTCGGCGGCAAGGCGGTCCCCGCCACGTCCATCGTGGCGCTCCGGATTGCCGAGGTGGTGGTGCATCACCATGACCTCGACACTGCCTGGACCGTCGAGGAGGCCGATCCCGATTCGCTGCTGAACGCCCTCGAGGCCGTGGTGCGGTCCCTCCGCGCCAAGGGCGCCCCCGGCATGACGCTGGTGACCGAAGAGCGTGATGAGTGGGTGATCGGCGACGGCGGACTGCGCGTTGTGTCCGACCGCGAGGGCCTGCTCCAGTGGCTGGCGCGCGGGGACGCCGAACACATCGATGTTGACGGCCCGGTGCCGGCGCTACCGGCCTGGTGAGCCCGCCGCCGGCAGATTCTTGGTGAAGGCGAGGGCCCCGATGAGTTCGGGGTCCTGGTCCAGATCGAACTGTGGCTCGTATCCCGTGGTGAGGTAGAGGTGTTTGGCTTCGGGCTGGCGCGGACCGGTGGTGAGATAGACGCGCCGGTAGCCCCGTTGGGCGGCCAGTGACTCCAGCTCTGCCAGCACCAGGCGCGCAAACCCGCGGCGGCGGTGTCCCGAGTGGGTCCAGATCCGTTTGAACTCAGCCGTGTCCGCGTTGTACCGGCGGAAGGCGCCGCCGGCCACGGACTCGCCGTTCTCCTGGATTACCAGCAGCGCCCCGCCTTGCCCCTCGAACTCCGACGCCGGGTAGCGGTTGAGTTCCTCGGCCGCGGCACCGCGGCCAAAGCGGTCGCCGTAGCGGGAGTCGTACTCCACGGCCAGCTCGTCCAGGAGGGGACGGACCCGCGGATCGTGCATGGGCAGGAGCAGGACCGCCAGTGCCGCGGGGTGAGGGGCCACTGGGTTAAGTGCCGCGGGGTCGGGCAGCGCCGGCTTCAGCGTCCCGGGACTGACGGTATTGCTGGTTGTCACGTTCATCATTCAGGCCTTTACGACGGCGGCGGGTCCGGCAGGTGCGGCCTGCCCGGTTGAGTGGGTGGACGTTGAGTGGGTGGACGCTGTGTGCGCGGACGCGGAGCAGGAAACTAGTTCCGCCGCCACTTCCAGGACAGTCCTGGCCAGGGCGTCGTTTTCGCGGAACGGGGCGGCGTTGGTGCGGGGCCTGGCAAAGGCCCCGGCACCCCAGCCTGACGTCCCAGGGCCCACGCCGAAGAGCCGGCCGTGTGCCCGGCCCTGCCCGTCCACGAGTTGATGGCCGTCCGTGACGAGCAGCTTCCCGGTCGAATGGATGCCGTCCGCGGTGAGCAGCTGCTGTTCGCTGCCCAGGCCCGAGGTGTGGAGCGATGCCAGCAGCGGGTTGAGCGAACGGGCCACAGACGTTGCCGGCAGCCGCGCTTCAATGAACGCCTTGGCCCGGACGCTGAAGCCGGCCTGTGCGGAGCCGGCCACAAATTCCCCGGTGGACTCGTCCGCCGTGACGCCCAGGCCCGGGCCCAGGAAACGCAGCAGCCCTGCCCGGTGCAGGGCCAGCATCTCGCGCAGCCGGCGCGGGGGCGGCCCGGAGTCCACGAAGCTGAAGAATCCGTGCCACCAGCCGTGGACGGTCTGCTGGGAACCGGCGTTGAGGCGTTCGGCCGGGACCAGCCGGCCAAGATCCATGTACACCTTCAGGAGTGCAATAAAGAGGGCCATCGTCTCGGGGTGGTCCGGACTGTCGCGAAGTTCGAGATCGTGTTCGATGTAGCGAGCCACGGCCGCCTGGATATCGGCCAAGCCCCCGAACGATTCGCCGGCAAACGGCCGGTCCAGGGCTTCGAGGTCGAGGCGTTGGGCAGGGTCGGCGACCGCCGAGGCGACGAGCTCCTCCCGCGCCGCGCTGTACCAGTCCAGCCCGGCGAAGCGGGCGGAAAATTCCGCCCAGCCGGTGCTGACCCGGTCCGGGCTGCCGGTGAACAGCTCCCGGTAATAGCCATACCCGGCTTCCTTAGCGATGAGCGGCCACAAGTGCGCCTGGAAATCCAGCTCGATGTGGCGTTCCAGCAGGGCACCCACGGCTTCGGCAGTAAAGAAGCGCAGCCCGCCGGGAGCCTCGCCGCGCAGGGAAGCGGAAATCTTGGAGTGGTAGGGCACACCGCGCCGCGATCCCGCCCAGAGCCGCGGTTCCCTGCCGGATGCCCGGTACCGCAGGCCGCCGTCGGGGGTTTCTTCGAACCGGCCGCCGCGCCCTTCCATCAGCAGCACCAGCAGGTCCACGAACGCCAGCCCCATCCCGGCAACAATCACGTCCTGGCCGGGGGCAACGGCTGAATAGTCGACGTCCGTGGTGTAGCTGGGTGCCGCATGGAATCCGCCGTGGCGGGCGGCGAAGCCGGACCAGGCAGCGGACGCGGCGTCCGGCCGCGAGTCCGTGTGGCCAAGCGCGGTGATGACGACGTCGGCGGCCAGCGTCCCGCCGTTGGCCAGCTGCACGAGGTGCTTGCCGGCGTCGTACGCCGGATTGGTAGGGACCGCGGCAGCCGCGACGTTTGCAGGCTCCACCGCGATGGCAGTGGTGCGGTGGACCGTGACGCTGCCGCCGAGTTTGGCTACGGCGCGGCGGAAGAACCACTCAAGGTACTGGCTCTGCAGCTGCCGTGTGGGGAAGGTCGCCCCGGTCAGGGACTGCAGCTGCCCGCGGAGGGCCAGCGGAAAATCGGGGACGTCCGTGATGGACCCGTCCAGCACACCCGCGGCCCACTCGGCGAGGCCCGGGCCGTCGACGGCCGGCCCGCTGCAGGCCACGGAGGCGTCGGTGAACATGGTGACGTCTGCGGCTGCAGAGTTGAGCATCAGGCCGGGGTGCTGGTCGTAACGCCAGATCCGGCCGGAGCCTGGCTCATAGGGTTCCACCACATGGATATCCAGCGCGCCCGGGAACAGCGCATCCCGGTTGGCGGCAAGGCGTTCCAGCACCCCTGCCGTCCGCGGACCGCCGCCGATGAACACCACGGAAGGTACGTGCGCTGGCATGGGGGCTCCTCATCGGGGGATGGTTCGGGCGTGGGCTGGCGGCTCGGGCAGCCTGCTGACGGGACGGCGGCTGAGTGCCCATGCTAGGCAGCCCGCACGACGGCGGTCGAGGGCCTGGTCACGCCCGTTAACTCCGCGTCACAGCACGTCAAGCGGCGCAAAGAACCGACTCATGACGCTGCGCTAAGCCGCGTGAAGCAATGCAACCTGGCGCCTTGCTGCCCCTTTCCGGGCGGCCCTAGATTGGCAGCCAGAACGCGAGGTTTTGCCCCGCATCACGGTCCCGGCACACCAGCGCCGGGGTGCCCCAATCCAACAGATGAAACGAGGTGGCGCATGAGTTCAGCAGTCAGCAACGAGACTCGACCGGCAGGGTCCGGATCAGCAGGGTCCGGATCAGCAAGGTCAGGATCGGTAGGGTCGGTTCAGGCGGAAGCAGAGTCGGCACAGGCACTGCCGGCTCCAGGACCGGCGTCCACCGCGGCGGGAATTTCCGGCCCGTCCGGCAGAAGTACGAGGACCACCACCGAGGGAACCACCAACCCGGCCCCCCGCGGCCCGGCCACCGACTACTCCGGCTACCCCTTAGTTGGCTCCAAGCATCCCTGGCGCTGGGTGGGAACGGCGGCAGTGGCACTCGGCGTAGCCGCGGTCGCGTGGTCGCTGGCCACCAACCCGCGGTGGGAATGGGGGGTGGTGGCGCAGTGGTTCACCGCCCAGTCCGTGGTCAACGGGCTTTTGGAGACGCTGAAGCTCACGGCCATTTCCGGGATCCTCGGGTTCGTCCTGGGGTTCATCCTGGCGCTGATGCGGCTGTCCGCCTCACCGCTGCTGGTCTCCGTCTCGTGGACCTTCTCCTGGATCTTCCGTTCCACGCCGCTCCTGGTCCAGATGCTGCTCTGGTACAACCTGGGGTACCTCTACGAGAAGATCAGCCTCGGCATCCCTTTCACGGACGTCCGCTTCTTCGAAGTGCAGACCACCACACTGATCAGCCAGTTTGCGGCAGCAGTGCTGGGGCTGACCCTGAACCAGGCCGCGTACTCGGCGGAGATCATCCGCGGCGGGATCCTGTCCGTGGACCAGGGGCAGCTCGAGGCGGCAGCCGCACTGGGCATCCCGGCGTGGCGCAGGTCCACGCGGATTGTCCTGCCGCAGGCCATGCGGGCCATCCTGCCCACGGCCTTCAATGAGATCATCGGCCTGGTCAAGGGCACGTCCATTGTGTACGTGCTGGCATATTCGGAGCTGTTCTACACCGTGCAGGTCATCTACAACCGCACGCAGCAGGTCCTGCCGCTGCTCCTGGTGGCCACCCTCTGGTACGTGGTGATCACGTCCGTGCTCAGCGTGTTCCAGTACTACATCGAACGGCACTACTCCAAGGGCGCCGTGCGGACGTTGCCGCTGACGCCGCTGCAGAAGGCCCGCAAATTCTTCGCCACCCACGCCGTGGCCCCCAACCGAGCAAGGAGGCTGCGATGAGCGCCGCCACTGCCGCCCAGACCGCCACCCAAACTGCCACCGATGCTGGCGTCCGCACTGAAGCCGCAGCACCCACCCGTGGACTCGTGGAGATCACCAAGGTCCGCAAGTCGTTCGGCGCCACCGAAGTCCTGAAGGGCATCACCCTCACTGTTGAACCGGGCGGAGTGGCCGTGATTGTGGGCCCGTCCGGCTCGGGCAAATCCACCCTGCTGCGCACCATCAACCACCTGGAAAAAGTCGACGGCGGCCACATCGCCATCGACGGCACACTCGTCGGATACGAGGTCCGGGGACGGCGGCTGCACGAGCTCCGCGAGAAGGACATCCTGAAGCAGCGCACCGAAATCGGCATGGTGTTCCAGAACTTCAACCTCTTCCCGCACCTCACCGCCCTGGAAAACGTGGCCGAGGCGCCGGTGGTGGCCCAGGGCCGCTCCAAGGAGGAATCCCGGAAGCGCGGACTCGAACTCCTGGACCGGGTGGGCCTGAAGGACCGTGCGGGCGCCTACCCCCGCCAGCTGTCCGGCGGGCAGCAGCAGCGCGTGGCCATAGCCCGCGCCCTTGCCCTGAACCCCAAGATCCTGCTGTTCGACGAGCCCACCTCTGCCCTCGACCCCGAGCTGGTCAACGAGGTGCTGGACGTCATCCGCGAACTGGCGAAGTCCGGCACCACGCTGATCATCGTCACGCATGAGATGGGCTTCGCCCGCGACGTCGCGGACACGGTGGTGTTCATGGACGAGGGCCAGATTGTGGAACAGGGCAGCCCGGAACAGATTTTCGCCAACCCGCAGGAACCCCGCACCCGGAGCTTCTTCTCCAAAGTGCTTGAACCGGCTTTCAACATCTAAAGGATCCATCATGGCATTTTTCACTCGTCCTCACCGCACCCCAGTCCGCGTGCGCTCGCTGGCGGTACTCCCCGCCGTCGTACTTCTCGGAACGGCCGCACTCGCCGGGTGCTCAGATCCTGGCGCTTCCGCCTCAGCGTCCGGCGGCGCATCCGCGACGGCGGCACGCAACGGCGTGGTCTACAACACCGCCCCTGACCAGCAGCGCATCCGGGCGGAGAAGGACGCGGCGCTCGCCGCCAAGGTCCCTGAGCTGATTGGCAAGGACGGCAAGCTGACCGTGGCCACCACGGCAGGATCCATCCCGCTGACCTTCCACGCCACGGATGACAAGACGCCGATCGGTGTGGAACTTGACCTCGCCCAGCTCGTGGCGGACAAGCTGGGGCTGGAACTTGATGTCCAGGTCACCTCCTGGGAGAACTGGCCGCTGAAGACGCAGTCCGGCGACTTTGAGGCCGTGTTCTCCAACGTGGGCGTCAACAAGGACCGCGTGAAATTGTTCGATTTCGCCACCTACCGGGCGGCGTTCATGGGCTTCGAAGCCAAGAAGTCGGCCACCTACAACATCAAGGGCGCTGACGACATATCGGGCCTGAAGGTCTCCGTGGGTTCGGGCACCAACCAGGAGAAGATCCTGCTGGCCTGGAACAAGGAGTTGGAGGACAAGGGTAAGGCCCCCGCCGTCCTGCAGTACTACTCCACCGACGCCGACACCATCCTGGCGCTCTCCTCCGGCCGGACCGATCTCAACATCGCCCCGTATCCGTCCACCGCGTACCGGGAAAACACCCGGGATGACCTGAAAGTGGTGGGCAAGGTCAACGCCGGCTGGCCGTCCGAGACCCTCGTGGCCGCCACCACCCTCCGTGGCAACGGCCTTGCTCCCGTCCTCACGGAAGCCCTCAACTCCGCCATCCAGGACGGGTCGTACGCCGAGGTCCTGGAACGCTGGGGCCTCTCTGAGGAAGCCCTGCCGGAATCCAAGACGGTCACCGCGGAAAGCTTCGCGGCCGCCCAGGCCAGCGCCACCCCGACCAGTGCCACCCCGGCCGGAGCCGCCCCGACCAGTTCCACCCAGGCCGGAGCGGCAAAATGAAGTTCCAAATCCTGGACATCATCCCGCACCTGAAGAACCCGCTGACGGGCGAAATCGTCTCCACGGCGGACCGGCTCAATCAGGTGGTGGAGACCGCGCGCCGGGCCGAGGAACTTGGCTTTGACAGCTTCTCGGTAGGGGAGCGGCACGCCGGCGAGTTCATCTCTTCCTCGCCCACCACCGTCCTGGCCGCCATCGCGGCAGTCACGGACCGGATCCGGCTGCAGAGCGGCGTGACGGTGCTTTCCGTCCTGGACCCGGTGCGGGTGGCGGAGGATTACGCCACCATCGACCAGCTGAGCCGTGGGCGGCTGGAACTGGTGATCGGCAAGGGCAATGAAGTCCTGCAGTACCCGCTTTTCGGTCTGGACCTTGCTGACCAGTGGGACCTGCTGGCGGAAAAGTACGAGCTATTACGGCGGCTCTGGCGCGAGGAAGAGGTCACCTGGTCCGGCCGGTTCCGTGCGCCGCCGACCACCACCACTCCACGGCCCTTCGCCGGCCCGCTCCGGATTTGGCACGGGTCTGCTACAACGCTGACGTCGGCTTCGCTTGCTGCCCAATGGGGCGACCCGCTCTTTACGGCCAACGCCATCCAGCCGCGGGAAAACTACCAGGTGTTGATTGACCATTACCGGCAAGAATACGAACGCCACGGCCACGATCCGAAGCAGCAGTACCTCGGGTCGGGCAGCGGTGCCGGGGGAGTGTTCATCGCGGACACCACCCAGGAAGCCATCCGCCAGTACGGCCCGGTCTACGAGGCGCTCACCGCGAACCGCAACGTCCCGGGTAACAACTCGCCGTTCCGCGACATCCAGCACGCGGTGGCCGAGGGGCCGGCGCTGGTGGGCAGCCCGGAACAGGTGATCGACAAGATCCTCAGCTACCACTCGCTGTACGGCCACGATCTGCAGTCCATTTCGCTGCCCACCACGCTGCCGTTCGAACAGCAGCTGGACATCCTGGAACGGTTCGCACTCGAGGTCATCCCCGCCGTCCGGGCCGCAGCGCCCACCACGCTGTGGGAGGCCGAAGACCCGTACGGCAGCCGCCCGGAGTCCGCCCGCCCGACCGCCGACTCGACCGCCCACCCGACCAGCAGGAGTACACATGCCCTCGTCCACTGAGACCGCCCTTGAGTCCTTCGACGCCGACTGGCAGGACTGGCACGCCGCCCACGAACGCAACCGCGCCCACCCGCACGGCTTCCTCGCGGTGACCCACCTGCACTGGCTGGGCGCGGAAGCTACCCCGCTGGAAGGTGCCCCCGGCACCTGGAGTGCGGAGAACGACGTCGTCCGCGTTGTCCTGGAACCGGGTGAGAGCCTGCAGCGGGACGGGCAGGAACTGAACACCGCAGGGGGAACCCTCGAGTTCGGCCCCATTGAAGAGCGCGGCGGCATCAATCTGGTGGCAGGTGAGACGGTCATCGAGGTGGCCAAGCGCGGCGGCGAGTACATCGTCCGGCCGCGGAACCCCGGCAACCCGCTGCTGCAGGAGTACCAGGGCACACCCGCCTATACGCCGAATGCCGTCTTCGCCGTGGCCGGAACGTACGTGCCGTTTGAGGTGCCGCGCTCAACCACGGTGGGCGCCGCCGTCGAAGGCATCCAGCACGTGTACCAGGCGCCGGGTGAGATCCGGTTCAAGCTGGCCGGCCAGGAGCTGGCGCTGACCGCGTTCAACGGCCACGCCCCGGGCTCGCTGTCGGTGCTGTTCACGGACCAGACCTCCGGCAAAACCACCTACGAGGCGAACCGTTCACTCTCGGTGGTTCCGGCAGCGGACGGCGCCGTGCACCTGGACTTCAACCGCGCCGTGAACCTGCCCTGCGCCTACACCGACCTGGCCACCTGCCCGCTGCCGCCCGCCGAAAACCGGCTGCCGGTGCCCATCGAAGCAGGGGAAAAGATTCCCTACGAACGTCAGGACCAGAAGTGAGCACTCCAAAACACCGCACCGCGAAGGCGGGCAGAGCCGGTTTCCTGGCCATCGAACTGGACGGTGCGGGCTGGGGCGGTACCGGCTTTGGCAGTCATACCGGGTTCGGCAGCCTCGCCGAGGCCGTGCTGGCCGCTGAATCCGCAGGGTTCCACGTGGCCACTTTCGCGGACGCGCCGGTTCCGGGCCGGGCCAACGCCCTGCAGCGTGCCGCCTACGCCGGGCCGCTGACCCGGACCATCGCGCTGGTTCCCGAAGTGGACACCGTGTACACCGAGCCGTTCCACGTCTCCACCCAGCTCGCCAGCCTCGACTATGTCTCCGGCGGCCGTGCCGGATGGATCGCCACCGCAGCGGAATCACCCGAGGCAGCCGCCGCCGTCGGACGCTCGGCTGTGACTGGCGGTGCGCTGGCGCAGGAAGCCGCAGCCTCCATCGAGGTGTCCCGCCGGCTGTGGGACTCGTGGGAGGACGACGCCGTGATCCGCGACGTCGCCACGGGCCGGTACATCGACGTGGACAAGCTGCACTACGCGGACTTCGAGACCCCGGCCGATTTTGCCGGTCCGGCCTACTCGGTCAAGGGCTCGTCCATCATCCCGAGGCCGCTGCAGGGGCAGCTGCCCGTGCTGGCCGCGGCCTCCGTAGTGGGCGCGGGGCAGGTTGCGGCAGATGCAGTGGACGCTGTCCTGGTCACCGCACCCACGCCCGAACTGCTCGCCGCAGAGGTCCGTGACGTCCGGGCCCGGGTCGGTGCCGCCGTGGCGGTCATCGCCGAGCTCGACGTCGTCCTGGACTCGCGCGGGCAGGGTGCGGCTGAGCGGGCGGCCGGCGCCGGAAGCGGCCGCGCGCGATACACCGGCACTGCTGCCGGGCTCACGGGCCTCCTTGCGCTGCTGTTGACGGAGGCCGACGGCGTCCGTCTTCACCCGGCGTCGCTCGCCCTGGAGCTGGACGAGCTTTCACGCCTGGTCCTCCCGGAGCTGAGGCGCCGGGGCGTCCTTCGGGCGCCGGTGCAGGACGGCACCTTCCGTGACCTGCTGAGGCTGACCCGTCCGGCCAGCCGCTACACATCCGCCGCCGTCGGCGCCGGAAAGTAAGGGAAAACCATGACACAGCACAGCAGTGCTAAATCCGCAGTTTTCACGCCTACTGGGAAGATCCAGTTCGGCATCTTCTTCCAGGGGGTCAACTCCGGCACCATCTGGAAGGCTGCCGAATCGGGCTCCCAGACCGACTTCGAATCGTTCCGCCGCATTGTCCAGACCGCCGAGCGCGGGCTGTTCGCGGCGTTCTTCCTGGGCGAGGGACTCCGCCTGCGGGAGCACCTGGGCAGGCCGCACGCGCTGGATGTGGTCGGCAGGCCTGACGCGCAGACCATGCTCGCCGCCCTGGCGTCGGTGACCAAAAACATCGGGCTGGTGGCCACCCAGAACACCACGTACAACGACCCCGCGGACCTGGCGCACAGGCTCGCCTCGCTTGACCTGATCTCCGGCGGCCGTGCCGCTTGGAACATCGTGACCACGGACAACGCCTGGACCGGCGCGAACTTCCGCCGGGGCGGATACCTGGACCACGCCGACCGTTACAGGCACGCCGAGGCGTTCGTCCAGACGGCCAAGCGCATCTGGGATTCCTGGGAAACGCCGTCCGGTCCCGCCCGGCGGGTGCTCCACGAGGGCCAGCACTACACGGTGGATGTAACCCCGGTACTGCCGCGAAGCGCGCAGTACCGGCCGGTGCTTTTCCAGGCCGGCGACTCCCCGGAAGGGCGCGACTTCGCCGCCCGCCAGGCGGACGTCATCTTCTCGGCCCACCCCAAGTTTGAGGCCGCCGTCGAGTTCCGCAAGGACCTCGTGGCCCGCTCGCTTGCCGCCGGTCGCGGCGCCAACGCCGTGCAGATCATGCCGGCCAGCGAATTCATCCTCGCGCCCACCGCCGAGGAAGCTGCCGCAAAGAAGGAGTGGGTGCGCAGCCTGCAGATCGGCCCGCAGCAGGCCGTGGCCTACCTGGAGCAGTTCTGGGGCCGCGAGCTCTCCGAATACGACCCCGACGGGCCGCTCCCGGAGATCGATCCCGTGGTGGAGGAGACCTCCGAGACCCGCGGCAGCGGCTTCCACGGTGCCAAGGCGCGGCAGCTGGCGGACCAGTGGCGGGCGGAGGCCAAGGACAAAGGCCTTTCCATCCGGCAGTTCGTCACCTCGAAGACGGCCCGCATTGATGCGACCTTCACGGGTTCCTACTCCGCGGTGGCCGACCAGCTGGCTGAATTTGCACGGGTGGGCGCCGTGGACGGCTTCAACATCTCGCCGTGGCTGATTCCCACGGGTCTGGACGACATCGTGAACCACCTGGTGCCTGAGCTGCAGGAACGGGGCGTCTATCCGACGGAGTACGCGGGAACGACGCTGCGGGAAAACCTGGGGCTGGAGACACCGGTTCGTACCGCGGATGAGGCCGCGGAGACGGTCCGCGCCTGATGCATGTGGCGGGTTTCGGGGGAAGGGTCGACGATGGCGGCGAGGAGAGCGCCGTCGTCGACCCTTCCGCTGATGGTGCCGGGAGCCGCGGTACCGTCATGCTGCAGCTGGCGGTGTGGGAGCAGCGCCTGTAGGGTTTCTGGCGTGGCCGCCGGGTTGGCGTTACTCGTTCTGATCCGACTCGCTGTCCGCACGTACTCGAGTCCTCCAACCCGCACATGTCAGTGTGACATCTATGACCGTCAGAGCGAGATGTTCGGAATGCACGCATTGGACTCCATCCTGACGCTGTTGGGGCCAGGACCTGACGTCAGGTTGGGGTGTAGTTCAGCCTGTTGTGGTCTGAAAGACGATGTTGTGCAAGGGCTTCAGCGAACTTGCACAGACGGCAACGATGGCGCCTAACCTCGCCGGCCGCTGCCTTAGGTACTGGCAGTCAGTCAACGTTGACGCCGCCAGGTCATTCTCCGTTACTTCTGGTACCGACATTGTCTGGTGGGCCGCATCGGGATGTAAGCCAACAGTCCTACCGAGCCGGACTTGTGGAAGATCGCTTGAGGTCCCACAAGCTATTCGCTAAAGTGTAGACACTCTAGAAGCTGACCATGTTGACTGTAACATGCCCATGTCACAGTCGTGTTGATGAACGAAGGCCAATTCCATGCACCAACTGAGATCCCTAGATGATCTACCCGTTCCTCAGTTGACCGACCCTCGCCGCACGAGTTTAGAAGTGCATACTCATTTGCGCAATTTGATTATCGACAGCACTTTGGCTCCCGGTACTGTTTTGAAGCAGGCGGAACTGGCGCGGCATTTTGGGGTTAGCCGGACACCCATGCGAGAAGCATTCCGCATGCTGCAGGAGGAGGACCTGATCCAGGCCGATCCGAACCAACGAGCAGTGGTGCGCGGTATGGACGGCGAAGAGTTGGACCAGCTCTACAGCACCCGCATCGCCTTGGAATCGCTCGGGGCCCGTATCAGCACCGGGCGGCTTGAACAGCAGGAGATCGATGAAGCCCGCCAGTGCCTCGATGACATGCGTACCCATCTGGCCTCCGATAACCAGACAGCGTGGATGACGGCCCACCGCCGTTTTCACGACTTGTGTATGGCGAGGGCCGGCCAGCCCATGCTCCGGGTCATCCAGTCATACGCTGAACGCAGCGAACGCTACATCCGCCTGTATTGGCTATGGCATCCCCAAGACCACGCGCATGCGAAGAACGAACACGAGGCGATCCTCGAAGCCGTGCAGGGAACAGACTCAGCCCTGACCGGAGCCCTTATGGCGGGTCATCTAGCCCACACCGCGCTGACAGTTCTGAACGACGTCTCCGTCGAGGTCCGAGGGCACGCCATCCAGGAGGCACTCGGCATGGCTATCGGCAAGAAGTCCGGCAAGACGCGACGCACGTCGTAGGAGCACCCATCCACGGTGACGGCACCGCGTTCACTGCGCGGAGCGGCCCCGGTGTGTCGCTGGGTGCCGCGCCCACTCTCGTGGCACACGGCACAGTGGCCGTTCACCAGTGTCGGTGAACGGCCACTGTGTTGTTAGGCCGGAGGCTCTGTGAGCCGGTTAGACGCTGACGGGCACCGCCGGTGCCGGCCACTCGTGGCTGGAGTCGGACCATGCAGTCGATTTCCGTGCCAGCACGGAGCGGTCAATCTCGTCAGCGGTGGAAGCGCCCACCGACTTCATCGCTGCGACGAACTCGTCCTGGAGCGTTTGTAAGACCTTCCCGACCCCTTGCTGCCCGTAGGCTGCGAGGGCGTACCCTACGGGCCGGCCTACCGACGCGGCATTGGCCCCCAAAGCCAGCGCGCGGACGACGTCACTACCCCGACGCACGCCGCTGTCGATGTATATCTCCATGGTGCTGCCGATGCCGCGGACCGCCTGCACAATGTCCGGAAGAACACTGATCGTCGATGCCTGGCCGTCGAAGTGCCGGCCTCCAAGGTTGGACACCAGGATGGCGTCGGCTCCAAGCTCAGCGGCAAGCAACGCGTCTTCCGGAGTGGCGATGCCTTTAAGCACCAAGTTGCCGTCCCAGGAATCGCGAAGCCGCTGAACCCCGTCCCAGGCAGGCCGCCCGTACTGGCCCATGAACCCGTACATCTCGCTCATCTTGACCGGACGCCCGTCGATCTGATGGTCGGCGAAAGTGCAAGCAGGACCGGTGAGCCACCGCAGGACCCATCCGGGGTGGAGTGCGAAGTCGATGAGTCCCTTCAGGGGCGGACGGGGCGGCATGGAGGCGAGCCCGTTGTGCAGGTCGCGTTCGCGCTTGTCCGAGGCCACGGTCTCAGCGCCAATGATCAGCGTCCTGATGCCCAAGTTGGATACCCGCTTTAGATAGGCCTCGTTCTCCTCCGCGGAGCGCAAGGTGGTCTGCGCCCACAGCCGGTCCGGAGCGATTACTTGAGCGGTGTCTTCGAGGGTGATGCCCGAGACGTAGCTGTGCATGAAGATGCTGCCCATCTTCATTACCTCGCGGGCGACGGCGACGTCCGCCTTGGGATGGAACATGGTCAGGGTACCCATGGGCGAGATCATCAGCGGGAACTTCAACGTAGTCCCCAAAGCGGTGGTGCCCGGATCAAAATCCTTTAGGTGGGCAAGTGACTTCGGGCGAAGCTCGATGCTCCTGAAATCGCGCTCGTTGGCGTTCCGCGTGTACTCGTCGAGGACCCCACCGTCCATGAAGTCGAACACGAGCTTTGGCAGGCGCCGCCGGGCGATGCGGCGGAAATCTTCGACATTGACGGCCAGTTTGAGGCTCATTTAATACTCCTTGTCGTCACTGGTTGGACAGGACCGGGGCGGTTAGTCTCTGCGGCACGGTCACGGCTTTTTCTATTTCCCCAGCAGGGGGCCGGTGTTCAGCGGCAGCTCCGGCATCGCGTATTCCTGCTGTCCCCATGCCTCCACCAGCTGGTTGTAGGTGCCGTCCTCGACAAGGCTCAGCAAGGCCGCGCGAAGCGCGTCGCGAAATTCGGTGTTGTCCTTGTTGAGGCCAATGCCGTACGGACCGGCGACGTCCTTATAGACCACCTTGTACAGTTCGGGGCTGGTCTTGGCGTTGTACAGCATGGACTGGGCGTCGCCCCAGAACGCGTCGGCCTGGCCGCTCTTGACCGATAGCAGGGCGGCACCGCCGTCCCCGTACGCCGAAGTGGCGATCTTCTCCTTGCCGGCGACGACACAGTCCCCGGAGGCTTTCTCAAGCAGTCCCTGCTGGACGGTACCGCGGCCGAAGCCGACGCGGAGCCCGCAGAGGTCGGCAGGAGTGAGGTTGTCCTTGTTGAAGCCGGTGGAGGCTAGGATCGCGGTGCCGGTCTTCAGGTAGTCAATAAAGTCGATTGATCCCTGGCGCTCCTTGAAGTCATTGATGGAGCCGATGACCTCGAACCTCTTCCCTTCGATTCCGGGGATCATGGCGTCGAACGTGCCCTTCTGCAGGTCGATCTTCAGGTCCATCACGGCTGCGGCCGCTTTCAGCAGGTCCGGCACCAGCCCCGCCAGTTCCCCGTCAGGGTTCACGAATTTGAGCGGTGCGACGTCTGGGTTGATGGAGACCGTGAAGCTGCCCTTCCGGCGGATGTCCGCCGGGACCATGCCTGCGATCTTGTCGTCCTTGACCATTTTGAGGGCGGGGCCGGACTGGCTTGCCGGCGCATTGGATCCCGCGGCCGTTGGATTGGCGCAGGCTGTCATACCGGCCAGCAGGCCGGCGCCCAGCGCCAGGGTCATTCCGAGTCGGAACGTTTTCATGCCACTTCTCTTTCTCTACTGCCTGTGGAAGGTTCACTACCTGTGGCGTGTTCCTGGGGTTGGTGCGCGGCTAACTGGTCGACGCGGCGATCAGGCGCACGCCGGCCAGCTGGCACCCGCTGGTGCCTAAACGCCCGCGGCCACCGAAGCGGTGCGCTGCTTCCAGCCATGAAGGGCGGAGGCATCGTTCACGAGGTTTTTCATGTCCTCGGCGGTGTAGCCGCCGAGGCTGAGGTTGGCGGTGGTGCGGCCTTCGGCGACGAGGTTGCGGTTAAGCAAGGTGCTGGCGGCGGTGATCATTGCTTGGTGCATGGGCACCGGGACCCCCGCGATTTCCGCGAGGGCCAGCAGCGGGACGACGGCGGCCAAGGCGTCCTCCCACAGGAAGCGGTGGTCCAGGGTATCCGGTGCGGGCATGGACGCGTACATCGCGACGCCGTGGATCGTGTCGTTGAGGTTGCCGGCCGGCGCGCCGAGAGCGTTGACGAGGTAGTCGTGCAGCGAGGTGGGTTCGTAGCCGAAGGCGGCGGCAACGGCGAGGCGTTCGTCGTCGATCTGTTCAACGGCGGCGGCCACGGCGGGCGTGACGCCCTCCTGGTAGTAGAGGAAGTTCTCCCCTGACTCGATCCGGCCTGCGTTGAGGACCATCGGGACGACGTGCAGGGCTGCGCCGGTGTTGTTGAAGCCGGAACTGAGAACGTCGCCGCCCACCGCGAGGTCGAATTCGGGGATGAGTGCGGCCAGCTCGGCCTCACGCCCGCGCGGGAGGGTGGAGAGCTTGACGTTCTTTTTCTGGCCGGCGATGTCGACGACGGCGGGGGCGTTGGCGCGGCTGCCGAAGATGGTGCCCGGTGTTTCGCCGATGAGCAGGTTTCCGGTAAAGCCGCCGGCGGTCGCGCCCTGCAGGAACTCAATCGACCCGAGGGTACCGGCGGCCATGAGGATGACCGGCTGGTCCTCGGACAGGAGAGATCCCAGCTGCCGGGCGATGGCCGGGTAAGCATCCGTGGTGGTGTTGACAAGGACCGCCGAGGAGTCCTCGACGGCACTGGCGAGGTCGGTGGTCACGAGGTGGATCGGCGCGAAGCCCTCGATCTTGCCCCTAACCTCGATGCCGCCGCGTTCGCTGATCGGGGTCAGCCAGCGTTCCACTTCGGTCGCGTCGTTACGGTTCCAGAGCTTGATGGTGTAACCGGCGAGCGAGAGGAAAGCCGCGACGGCTTGCCCGCTGCTCCCTGCGCCGATGACGGTGATGGTGCGTGCCTGTGTCTGTTCCATGTTTCAATGCCTTTCGGAGTTCCTGTTGTTCGTTTTGTTCGTGCGGCGGGAGGTTCGGTCCTATGAATCCGCCGTGGTCTTTAGGTGGCTGAAGCGGTCCATTCCGAAGGTGGCCAGCGAGGCGTGGCGTTCACCGGTCGCGATTTCCTGGGCGACCGTTTCGGCCAGGTGCGGTGCCAGGGTGATGCCGCTGTGCGTGGCAATGGCGTAGTAACGGCGGTCCGGATTCAACCAGTCGGCGATCGTGACCCCGTCCTCGGGCAGGATCCGGTGGCCGACGTTCACCGCTGCGATATCCGCCCCGTTGAGGGCCGGGCATAACAGGCGGGCACGGCGCAGGAGGTCCACCGGTGCGGCCCAGAGGCCGGCGCCGCTGGAATCCCAACGGCTCGCCGTCGGATGGTCGGTGATCATGACTCCGCCATTGGGGCTGGGCCGCAGTGACACGTCGTCGGTCTGGACCATGTGCCGTGGCAGGCCGGCCGCCGGCCCTGTTGTGCATACCATGCCTACGGTCGGGTGGTCACCTGGGACGTCCCCCTGCTGGCTGTCGGCGGCGGTCGGCAGGGTCGGGAAGTTCAGTCCCAGTCCCTTCACCAGCGGGCGGATCCCGTTCCCTGCGCTGAGAACGGTGACATCCGGGGCGAGCCGTTGTGTGGCACCGTCAGGTCCGTGGAGTACGACCTCGGAGTCGGTCAACTGGGTAACCCGGTGGTACGGGAGGAACTTGGCGCCGTGGGAGAGAGCATCGTCCATCAGGACCGAGCACATCAGTGTCATGTCCGCCCAGCCCTCGTCCGGGAAGTAGGCTCCCCCGACAACGTCGTCCTGGTTGAGGCCCGGTTCATGTTCAGCCACTTCCTGCGCGGTAAGTAGCCGGGCAGGGTATCCCGCTTCCTGGTAGCGGGCGACTTCCCGTTCGACGCCGGCCATGCGTTCCTCGTTGTGCACGATCTGCAGGTTCCCGGTCTGGTGGAACCAGGGCCGCGTGTGCCGGGCCGACCAGCGTTCGTGGGAGCGCAGGCCGAGCAGGTTGAGTTCGGCGTAGGCGGCGGGTTCCTTGCTGTTCGAATTTACCCAGCCGTAGCTGGCCGCCGTCGTTCCCGTCCCTGGTTCCCCGCTGTCCACGACGGTGACGGGGTGTCCGCGGCGCGCGAGCTCACTGGCGAGCGAGCAGCCGATCGCCCCGGCCCCCACCACCAGGACAGACTGCTTTGAGGCCGTGTTCTGTTCAGGCATCGGAGCGCTCGTTCTCACGGGCCACCGAGGAGAAGAACTTCTTCGCGCGCTCGGTCTGCGGGTTGCGGATCAGTTCGCGTGGTACGCCGCGTTCGATGATACGGCCGGCGTCCATCATGACCACCTCGTCGGCGACGTCCTGGGCGAAGGCCATCTCGTGGGTGACGATAACCATGGTGGAGCCCTGCTCCGCCAAACCTCGCATGACTGTGAGCACCTCCCCGACAAGTTCGGGGTCCAAGGCGCTGGTTGGCTCATCGAAGAGCAGGACCCGGGGTTCCATCGCCAGGGCCCGGGCGATGGCTACGCGTTGCTGCTGTCCGCCGGAGAGTTCACTGGGGTAGTTGTTCCGCTTCTCTAGCAGGCCGACCCGTCGAAGCGTCTCTTCCCCGATCTTCACGGCGTCGGCTTTGCTCCGTCCGCGCACCGACATCGGTGCCAACGTCACGTTCTCCAGGGCCGTGTAGTTCGGAAACAGGTTGAAGTTCTGGAAGACCATGCCGAAGTTCAGCCGCTGCTTGCGGGCAACCGCTTTGGAAACGGGGGTGCGGTGCTGGCCGCGGACCGAGTGTCCGATCATGCCGCCCTCGAAGTAGATGGCACCGCCGTCGATGCTTTCCAGCATGTTTATGGTTCGGAGCATGGTGCTCTTACCTGAGCCGGACGGCCCCACGATACAGGTCACCGAACCGCTGGCGGCTTGGAAGCTCACGCCGTCGAGGGCGCAAAAATCGCCGAACTTCTTCGTGACGTTGACGAGTTCGAGGATGGGCTGTGCTGACGTGGTCATAACAGGTCCTTTACGGCCGGTACTTCAGGGGGGGTGATTGTTGTGGGCCCGGGGCGGACGGATCCCTTTCGCCTGTTGAAGCCGCGGCCAAAGCGCCGTTCCAGCAGGGACTGGCCCACCATGGCCAGGCTGGTCAGCACCAGGTACCAGATCACCGCGACGGTGAGCATCGGGATGGTTTCAAAGCTGACGGCGTAGACGTTCTGCACCGTGGTCAGCAGCTCGGTGTAGCCGATGACCGAGACCAGCGAGGTGTTCTTGAAGATGGTGATGACTTCGTTGGCCAGGGACGGGGTGATGTTGCGGACTACCTGCGGACCCAGGACCTTTACATACGCCGCCGTTGGCGTGAGGCCCAAGGCCGTGCACGCCTCCGACTGCCCGGCCGTCAGGGACTGCACGCCGCCGCGGAAGATCTCGGCGGAGTAGGCTCCCAGATAGATCGAAAGGCCGATGACGGCCGCACTGTACTGGGACACCACCGCGTTCGCCGGGATGCTGGCGAATGTTGGGCCGAAGGGGATGCCGATCGAGAAGGTCGGGACAAGGGCGGCGACGAAGTAGATGAGCAGGAGCATCACCAGTGGCGGCATGGCGCGCATGACCCAGATGTAAAGGACGGCGAAGGTCCGCAGGACCACGAGGTTCGACATGCGGCACCATGCCAGGATGACGCCGATGATGAGACCGAAGACCGTGGTCAACACGGTCAGCTGGATGGTGTTGAGCAGGCCCGAGATCACAATTTGGCTGAACAGGTAGGACCCGACAATGTCCCACTTCCAGTTCTCGTTGAAGAAGAACAACTGGATGAGGACCAGACCGGCGTAGACCGCGATGGTGTAGGAGATCCACTGTTTGGGGCTCACCCGGGACCGGATCGGCAGGGCCGCAAGGGCCGTACTGTCGGCAGGCGAGTCTCGGCGTTTATTTACTGGCACCGGCGTGCCGTTCGTTGTCAGCGACATCTGTGCACCCCTATCCCTTCAGGCTCGCGCCGGTGTTCAGCGGAAGCTCCGGCATGCCCAGATCCTGCTGCCCCCACTTTTCGAGCATCTGGCCGTAGGCGCCGGACTCCACCAGGCTGAGCAGCGCTGCACGCAAGGCGTCCCGGAACTCGGCGTCGTCCTTGTTGACGCCGATGCCATAGGGGCCGGCGACCTCGTCGGAAACCACCTTGTAGACGTCGGGGTTGGTCTTCGCGTTGTAGAGCAGGGACTGGATATCACCCCAGAAGCCAACCGCCTGACCGCTCTTCACGGACAGCAGGGCCGCGTTGGCGTCCCCGAAACCGATGCCCTCCACCGGCTCCTTGCCGCCAGCGGCGCAGTCTTTGGTTACGCCTTCGATCTGGCCCTGCTGGAAGGTGCCGCGGACATAGCCGAGTTTAAGGCCGCAGAGCTCGCTCAATTCCAACGCATCTTTCTCGTAGCCGGCTGCCACGATAAGTGCAGAACCGGTCTTTAGATAGTCGATGAAGTCGATCTTGCCTTGGCGTTCCTTGAAGTCCCCGATGGAGGCGATGACCTCGAAGCGCTTGGCTTCCAGGCCCGGCACCAAGGCGTCAAAGGTGGCCTGCTGCATCGTGACGTCCAGACCCATCACGGTGCCGGCAGCCTTCAGCAGCTCCGGGTTCAGCCCGGCGACCTTACCGTCACTGTCGAGGAACTTCACCGGGGCAATGTCCGGGTTGACGGCCACGGTGAAGCTGCCTTTGGCACGGAGCGCCTCGGGAACCATCGCCGCAATACTGTCGTCCTTGACGATCGCGACGGCAGTACCAACGTCCTTGGCCGCCGCGTTTGCCCCACCGGCGGTGGGGTTGGCGCACGCCGACATGCCTGCCAGCAGGGCCGCGCCCGCCGCGAGGGTGATTCCAAGACGGAACGATTTCATGCCACTTCTCCTTGTGTCTTGCGGGTGGGCCGTACACCGGGTCTTTGAAGCTTGGGAGTTTGGATCCACGATGGGACCTTTCGATTTGAGTGCCCGAGGGAATGATCCGGCCACCGGTGCTTCCTCGCACCGGCGGTCGCGAATCTCCCTCTGTTTGCGTTTGCTACCGGAAAACCGACAAGTGCTCGTAGTCAAGTGCACCGGGTGACGATCATCATAACTGTACACACTTCGATAGGTGTCGTGTCAAGAACGAGACACCGCTCGCTCGGTGATTCTCTATATGAAAGGCAAATCTCTACGGCGGTTAGAGCGCAAAGCGCCTTGGTGATGAAAAATCAATCAGAAGTGTATACACTTATTAGCGACCTCCCTCAGCCTTACTCAGGCTCGGCGACCCCAACCAAAGGACATAACACCGTGAAGCTCGCAACCCTTCGTCTCAATGGACATACTGCAGCGGCGCGTCTCGATGAGGACACCTACATGTTGATTGAGGGATACCGCGATGTGGGTGAACTCCTCGCCGCTCCCAACTGGAAGGACATCGCGGCGCAGGCTTCCGGCATGACTGTACGGAGCGAAGCAGCAGATCTGGCGCCCGTCGTGACGCACCCGAGCAAGATCGTGTGCGTTGGAATGAACTACCGGAGTCACATCCTTGAGATGGGATCCACACCCCCGGAACATCCCACGCTGTTCTCAAAGTTCACCGATACCCTAATCGGAGCTAACGATGATATCGAGTTGCCGCTGGAGGACACATCCGTGGATTGGGAGGCCGAGCTTGCCGTCATCATCGGCAAGCCGGGCCGCCGGATAGCAGAATCTGAGGCAGCTGAATACATCGCGGGCTATGCAATCTGTAATGACGTCTCAATGCGTACCTGGCAGTTTCGTACTGGCGAATGGTTGCAGGGGAAAAACTGGCAGAACTCGACTCCGCTCGGCCCCTACCTGGTTACCACGGATGAGTGGACCCCGGGCGGGGCCATCCGAACCGTCATCGACGGCGAGCTGATGCAGGAAGCCGCCACCGACGACCTGGTGCACGGCCCCGAGTTCCTGATCTCCTATATCTCCACAATGATCGACCTGCATCCGGGAGACGTGATTATCACCGGCACACCCGGTGGCGTAGGCATCGCCCGTGACCCCCAGCGCTTTCTCACCGATGGACAGCTCGTACAGGTTTCGATAGAGGGCCTGGGCACCCTGAAAAACCGTGCCGCTGTCGCCGATGCAAGCATCATGGCGTCGAAATAGAGCGCCTCCCACCATCACCGGAACGCGGTCCATGAACTGGGCTGACATAACTTCGTCGGTAGTCGTTATTTCTCCGTGGTGCTGCATTTAGCTCCCGCTGTATCACCTATCCCGGATCCCACGTAGGGATCAGGCATAGGAAAGACCGGTCCAGTCACCTTTTGTGACTGGACCGGTCTCTCAATGAGTAAAGAGAAGCCCTAGTGCTGGTGTGAGGCGCCGTGCGCGTGCGCAGGGGGAGTGGCTGCTCCGGAGATGCTCCCGGTAATCCAGGACATCATGCCCGCCGTGGCGTCGAATGCCGGCTTGCGGTTGGCGTTGGACCAGACGGTTTCGGGCCGGCACTGGAGGAGTATCAGGTTGCTTCCTTCGGGGAGTTCTTCGTCCACGGCGAACTCGATGTCCTGGGGTGACCGGTGGATCCGCTCGAGCTTCTTGCCTAGCGTCGCCAGGGCCACCACCTCATCGTCCTGCAGGCACAGCACGTCCCGGCGGTCTGCTGGAACGTCCACCGGTGCGTCACCGCGGCGGTATTCGATGATCTTGTTCCCCACGACCCGGTCTGCGATGCCGAGGCCCACCTTGTCCACCACAAAGCGGTCCGGTGTGACCTCGCCGCCGACCACGGACAGGCCCAGTCCCCAGCTGGCTTCGAGCACAATTTTGGACCGGTCTCCGCTGGTGGGGCTGATGGTGAACATGACGCCTGCGGCCCGGGCACGGACGGTCTTCTGGATCACCACGGCCATTTCGATGGCGTGCGGATCGATGTCCTTCTCGGCAAGGTAGGACAGGACCCGGCCGGCAAAGACGCTGACATAGCACTCATGCACGTACTTCAGGACCTCGTCCGCCCCCACGATGTCCACCCAGGTTTCGAACTCACCGGCGAAGCTGGCGCCCACGGAATCTTCCGCCGTTGCGCTGGAGCGCACGGCCACAGCGATGTTCTCCACACCGGTTTCGGTGCACAGCTTCGCGTAGGCCGCACGCACTGCGTCCGCCACTGCTGCCGGGATCGGCACCTCGGTGAACCGTTGGCCGATCCGCTGCCCGGCGTCGTCGAACGCTGCCTGGTCACGGCCGGTGCCCAGCCCCTCCAACAGGCTGCGGGTGTACTCCTTCAGGCCGTCCGCCTCGAGGTAGGCGCGGTAGGCCGCGGCGGTCACGGCGAAGCCGGGTGCAACGGGCAGTCCCTCGGCGGTCATCTGGGCCAGGCCGGCGGCCTTGCCGCCGACTTCCCGGACGTCCTGGCAGCCGGGGTCGTTGAATTCTCGGATGTACACGGTCAATCTCCTAGCTGACCGCTGCTGCGGTGTCAGTGGCGTGGGTGGTTTCGGGGGCGGGTTCAAGCACGACGACGGTGCCTGCCTTGCCGTCGATCCGGACCCTTTGGCCGGTGGTGAGGCGGGCGGTGGCGAAGCCGGTGCCCACCACGGCGGGGATGCCGTATTCGCGGCAGACGATTGCGGCGTGGCACATCATGCCGCCGATGTCGGTGATCACGCCGGTGGCGACGGCGAAGGCCGCAGCCCACGACGGCGCGGTGATCGGTGCCACGAGGATTTCGCCGGGCTGCAGCAGCGGCAGGTCCTTTTCGGAACGCAGCACCCGGACGGGACCTTCGACGATGCCGAGGGAGCCCGGGATGCCGTTGAGCTTGTCCGTGGCGCCATCGGACGCGCCGAGCCAGTCCTGCACGCGTTCTGTGGTGACCCCGTAGTTCATCACGGCGAACGGGTCCGTGACCTGCTGCGGCGGAATGCCGTAGGCGGGCGGGGCGCTGGCGGCCTGGAGGGCTGCGACGATGGGCCGGCGGCGGGCGATCTCGGCCTGCCAGCGCTTCTTGCCGCGGGCAGGGACTCCGATGGCCCAGGAGTCCACGACGTCGAAGAGAGCGGTGTCCAGCTCGAAACGGTTCAGGTAGAACATGTCCTCGGCGGTCTCGAGGAACCCGGCGTCAACGAGGAAGCGGGCCAGGTCCCAGGCCTTTTCCCAGAACACCTTGTGGGACCAGTGCTCCACGTAGATGTTGTGTTCTTCGATGTACGGGAAGACCTTCCGGGCGAGGCCGAGCAGTTCGTCGAACTGGCGTGCCTCATCGCCGGTGAGCAGGGCGCGGTATTCGTCCACGATCTCGTCGCGTTCGTCGCGGAGCCGCTCGATGGGCCGGGAGATGTCTTCGCCGTTGGCGATCTTGACCGCGTAGCGGGAGATGCCCTGCAGTGGGATGGAGAGGTCGCTGGCCCAGGTCTCCTGGTCGTGAGTGAAGCCGTACTCGGCGAAGTAGTTGAACCAAGGGTCCTTGGCCTCTTCGAACGCGGCCAGCCAGGTCCGGCCGTTGGCGGTTTCGGCCAGGGCAGTCAGGATGGCGTCTGGGCCGCCGTCCCCGGTGATGATGGCGTTCAGGTCCAGCTCGTGGGAGAGGGCGGCGAGCTTGCGCAGTTCGTCGTCCGGG
The DNA here is from genome assembly GCF_056398665.1 of Pseudarthrobacter sp. 01T43. Lineage (NCBI taxonomy): Bacteria > Bacillati > Actinomycetota > Actinomycetes > Micrococcales > Micrococcaceae > Pseudarthrobacter > Pseudarthrobacter sp. 01T43. The sequence continues at coordinate 48,289 of NZ_JBFTPV010000018.1, forward strand.
CGGAAGGCCAGGACATCCACGCCGGCCACCATGCGGGAGATGGATTGCTCGCTGATGAGTGGGAACGCCTGCTTGCAGAACTGGAAGAAGGTGATGTAGCCGCCGTAGCCCAGGTTCAGGAATTCGAAGTGGTACTGCCAGATGGAGAAGAATTCATCGATCAGGCGATGGTAGTTCTCGATCACAGCCATGGCGGATGACCGGCCGCGTGCTTCGGTGACCACCTCGGCGGGGTCGTATTCGCCCAGCCGGGGGAATTCGATGGTGCGCAGGGAATCGATGGCGCCTTCCATCTTGGTCTTCCACTTGCCGTAGAGCTCGTCCCAGTTGGCGTAGTAGTAGCCGGCCCGCTCCTGGAAGATGGCTACGCGCTCCTGGATCCGGGCCGGGTCCTCAACGCCCAGCGGCGAGATGTAGACGTACCCGTTGACCACCCGGACGTCCAGGCCCAGCGACACCGGGAGGGCGAAGATACGGGTGCTGAACGTGCCCACGCCCAGGTACACGGCTTCGGCGCCGATGCTGTCGAACGGGTGGCAGCCGCGGGACCAGTGCATGGTGTCAGCGAACCAGAACTGGGCATTTTCGTGCTCGGTGGTCTCCTCGGAGGGGACGAGGTAATAGGGGTACATCGACTCCCAGCCCTCACCGCCGGCCGGGGTGGTGGCTTCGTTGAAGAACGGGAAACGTGCTGCGCTGCCCGGGGTGGTTTCGGTCATGATGTGGCTCCTTGCGACAGTGAAAGGGAGGGGGTGAGGAATTCAAGCAGTTCGGCGACGTCCGCCAGGGCGAGATCCGGCCTGGCGGCGCCTTCGAGCGCGGCAAGCAGGTCGGGGGACGTGGCGCCGGAGAGGACCACGGCGCTGTTGGCGCCCATGGAGCGGGCAAGGTCGATTTCGACGGTAGCGTCGCCCACCACAGTGACCTCCCCGGCGGGAAGGCCCAGCCGGCGGAGCAGGGTTTCGCCCAGGGCGGCAGAGGGCTTTCCGACGACCTGCGGCATGGCGCCGGCCGCCCAGCCGATGGCGTTGGCGACGGCTGCCGACACGCACACCGATTTGCCGAGGCCGCCATGGAACCAAGGCACATCCACGGTGGTGTAGAGCGGGGCTCCCGCGTCGACCGCCAGGCTGGCCGCATTGATCTGCTCCGTGCTGTAGCCGTTTGCGGCCCCGACGACTACGACGTTGGCCAGTTCCGGCTGCGCGGGGTCGGCCAGGTTCACGCCCAGGCTGCGCAAAGGGGCGCTCAGACCTTCCGCTCCGAGCGCCAGCACCCGGGCCCCGGGGTGACGGTGTGCGATGTATTCGGCGGCTGCGCTGCCGGCGGTCACGAAGTCCTCGTCGCGGATTCCGATTCCCTGCGAGCGGAGGTGGGCGGCGTATTCGGCCGGGGTCTTCTCCGAGGCGTTGGTGCAAACAACCACGGCGTGTCCGGCAGCGTAAAGCGCTGCCACCAGCTCCGCGGCGCGCGGCATGGCTTCGCCGCCGGCACCGCCTGCGCGCTTGGTGCGCATCAGGCAGCCATCGACGTCCAGTACCCAGCCGCGGGAATTMTGTATCAGCTCGTTCATGCTGTGGCCCCTTGTGCGGCGTTTTCGGAAGGTCCGCGTTGAATGGAAAATTTTGTGGTGCCGTCGCTGACGGACAACGAGGTGGAGGGCCGGTCATCCACTGCTGCGAGCAACCGCTGCAGCGTTGACGTGGCCGAATTCTTCTTCGCGGCGTACATGGTGTCCACCTGCTCGGCCGGCATGACCGCCCGGAGCAGCAGTTCCTCGTCGCTGATGGTGGCCCCGAAGCGCCGCCGCAAATCAGCGATGGTGACCTCGCCGCCGTCGTTGACGGGCTGTTGTCCGCGTTTGGTGGCCATGGCCCGGTCCATCAGTTCCGGGTTGACGGCCCCGGGCAGGGGCCCGAAGTCGCCGCGCAGGAGGTCGATGACCTCATCGGAGATCTGTTTGTACCGCTCACCGGTGATGACGTTGAGGGTGGCCTGCGTGACGATGTACTGCGCAAACGGGGTCATGACGATCGGCCAGCCGAGGTCTTCACGGACCTGGACGGACTCCTCGATCACCTGGTCAAACAGGTCGGCGCGTCGGATTTCTCCGAGCTGCCGCCGGGTGGTGGACTGCACCCCGCCCGGAATGGTGTGCCGGTAATAGGCCTCGTCGTATTCATTGGGGCTGCCGGCGGGCAGGTTCTTGATCCGCCCCTGGCGTTGCAGGTAGGCGGACGCTTTGGCCATGGCATCCAGGTCCACGGTGACGTTGTGGCCGCGGGCCCGCAGGTTATGGACCAGCCGCTGGGCTTCCGGGTGCGAACTTCCGTTGGCCAGCGGCGGCAGGGCGCAATGGATGGTCTCAATGCCGAGGTCCGCCGCGTCCAGGACGGTGATGGGGGACAGGCCCGTAGTGCTGTGCGAGTGGATCTCGTTGAGAGGGGTGGTGTTGAGGCTGGACCGCAGCAGCGGCACCAGGCTCTTCACCCGGTCCGGTGTCAGCAGCCCGGCCGGGTCCTTCAGGTAGACACTGTCGATGGCGTCGCAGTCGTCGAGTTCCTTGGCTTTGGTAGCGAAGTATTCGTCGGTGTGGACGGGGCTGGTGGTGTAGCAGATCCCGCCGATGACTTCTTCGAAACCGACCCGCTTGGCCATCTCGGCTGTGCGCTTGGCCCCCTCCATGTCATGCATGGGGTCGATCACCCACAGGCGTTTGACGCCGTTGCGGACCAGCAGCCGGAAGGCAAGCTCGAAGACGGCGTCCGGGGTGCGGTGGAACGAGATGAATCGTTTGCCCGTGGTGAGGAAGCCGAGCTGGGTGTTGGGCATCAGGTCGCGGGCGGCCCGCAGCCGCTCCCACGGATCCTCCTGGTGGTACCGGACGGCAGTGGCCATCAGGGTGCTGGAGACCAGCTCGATGGCGTGGTAACCCACCTGGTCCAGCAGGGGTGCGACGCCCTGGACCATGCGGGTGGTGACTCCGGTGGCACCCCAGATGCTTTGGTTGCCGTCCCGCAGGGAGACGTCGACAAGTTTGACGTCGGTCATGAGTTCACCCTTTCCATCATCAGTTCATTCAGCCAGTGGGTGGTCACCGTGTTGTCCTGGAAAACCGGATGGGCCAGAATCCGGCGCAGCAGCGGCAGCGAGGTGGTGACACCTTCGATCACGAAGGCTGCCAGGGCCTGTTCCATCCGTTCGACGGCGGCGGCACGGTCCGGTGCCCAGGCGATCTGCTTGGCCATCAGTGCGTCGTAGAACGGCGGGAAGCGGTAGCCCTCGTAGATATGCGTATCGAGTCTGAGTCCACCAGCGGCAGAAGGGCGCCAGCGGGTGACCGTTCCCGGCGAGGGCCGCAGATCGTTCTCCGGGTCCTGGGCGGTGATGCGGCATTCGATGGCATGTCCGGCAAGGGCGACGTCTGCCTGGGTGAAGGACAGAGGTTCGCCAAGCGCCGCCAACAGCTGTTCACGGACAAGGTCGACGCCGGTGATGGCCTCGGTAACAGGGTGCTCCACCTGCACGCGCGGATTCACTTCGAGGAAGGCGAGCGAATCACGCTCCACGTCGTAGAGGAACTCCACGGTTCCCAGGCCCACGTAGTCCAGGGCCTCCGCGATCCGGAGGGCACTTTGATAAAGGAGTGTGCGGGTGGCCTCCGGCAGGGCGGTGCAGGGCGCCTCCTCCACGACTTTCTGGTAGCGGTACTGCACCGAACATTCCCGCTCGCCGAGGTGGACGCGGTGGCCGTGGCGGTCTCCGAGGATCTGGACTTCCACGTGCTTGGCGTCCTGGACGAACCGTTCCAGGAATACGGTGCCGTCCCCGAAGGATGCCTCCGCCTCGGAGGATGCAAGTTGCCAGGCCTCGGCCAGTTCCGTGGTGCTCTCCACGAGTTTCATGCCGCGGCCGCCTCCGCCGTGGGCGGCCTTGATGAGCACCGGGTAGCCGATGCGTTCGGCCAGTTGCTGGACCTCCTCCGCCGTTTGCGCGGTGCCGCCGGCGGAGACGGGAACGTCCACGGATTCGGCCAGTCGCCGCGCAGTCAGCTTGTCGCCCAGTGCACGCAGCGCCTCAGGTGACGGACCCACAAAGGTCAGGCCGTTCTCAGCGCACAGTTCGGCAAAGGCCGGACGTTCGGAGAGGAAACCGTAGCCAGGGTGGACCGCGGTGCACCCGGTAGACAGGGCAGCCTGGACCACGGCGTTCATGTTCAGGTAGCTGTCGGCAGGCCGCGGCCCGCCAATAGTCACCACCCGGCCGGCCCGCTTGGCAGCAAGAGTGTCTTTGTCCGCCGTGGAGACCCCGAGGACGGTGTCGTACCCCAGCCGGTCGCAGGCCTCAATGATGCGGACCGCGATCTCGCCGCGGTTGGCTACGAAGATCCGGTGGTTCATGAGGTGGCCCGGATAGCGAACAGTGGCTGCTCGAACTCCACCAGGTCTCCGTCCTTAACGAAAACGGCAGCAACTTCGCCGGCTGCGCCCGCGGTCACGGAGTTCATGAGCTTCATGACTTCGACGATGCACAACACGGCGTCGGAGGATACGGCATCGCCCACCTGGACGAAAGCGGGCTCGCCCGGCTTGGGTGCCCCGTAGTACGTGCCAAGCATCGGCGCGGTAACCAGGATGTGTCCCGCCGGAAGGGCGTCAGGGCTTATGGCGGGGGAGTGGCCATTGGACGCGGGGGAATTTACGACGGCGGGTGCTGGCACCGGGGGTTGGGGTGCGGCCGCGTCTGGTGCTGGCTGACTGGCCACCGGTGGTGCCGCAGGTGGAGTGGCCACGGGTGGTGCGGCAGCCGCGACGGCAGCCGCAGGCGAGTGGATTGCGCCGTCCAGAATATGGCCGCCCCTGCGTACATGCAGCCGCAGGTCACCCTTCTCATACAAAAAATCCGTGAACTCGGTCTTATCCAGCTGCTCGATAATTGCCGCAAGTTCTTCCAGGTCGATGTCCATGTGCGGAATGTCCTTCTGTAACGCCTGTCCTCGTTGATCAGGGCCAAATGTGGTCTATGCCACTTGTTTACAGCGTAGGAAGGCATCCCGGTGTCCGCAACGGAATCGGAAGAGATTCCGCTGTGCGCAATCTAGCCCCTGATGTCCAGTCCTGCCAGCAGGCCCTTTTCTGTCATCGATGCTGCCTCGTGGAGCGCCTTCACGTGGTCAGGAACCATCGACTTCTGGAACCGTGCAGTGGGGATGGCTGTTGTGTAGGCGGCGATGGGCTTGCCTGCCGTGTCCCTGACGCACACGCCAAGGCCGCTGACGCCCTGCTCTGTCTCCTCGAAGTTTGTTGCGTAGCCCGCCTTGCGCACTGCCGCGAGTTGCCGCTTGAGTGCAGGCAGGGCGTGGATTCTGGCGGTGGGCCAGGGTGTCAAGCCGCCGCGGTAGATTTTCTCGAGCTCAATGTTGCCGAGTTCCGCGAGGATCGCCTTGCCGCCGGCCGAACAGTAGGCCGGCATCAGATCGCCCATCCTGGCCTTAACGTGGAGGGCTGCTTCGGACTCGATGCCGTCGATGAAGCGAATGTGGGGGCCTGTCAGGATCATGAGTTGGACGGTGTCATTGATGTCGCCGTAGAGCTTCTGGAGGGCCGGCCGGCCAACCTGCCGCAGTTGGTTCACGGAGAAATTGGCCTCGCCGTGGGGCGAGAGCTGCGGACCTGCACGGTACCGCCGTTCGCGGTCCTGGACGGCAAAGTCCCTGGCCACCAGTGCGCCAAGGAGCCGGTGCGCGGTGGACGGTGCCACGTCCAGGCGCTCTCCGGCGGCTTTGACACTGATTGATTCACCGCCGCGCAGGATGATCAGCAGTTGCAGCGCCCGGTCAACGGATTCGAGCCTGGAAGGACTTTCGGAATTTTGCATAGCAGAATACTGACACGCTCCAATGACGCGTGACTAGCCTTTGATTGCTCGCGGCGTGTAGCTAAAGTGCTGCCAATCTCGGCCCGAACGAGTTCCCGCGAGAATTTCGCTAGACGAAATCTCTAACATTCTTGTGGACGGTCGTAGGGCGTGTGACTAGGCTCACTGCAAACACCCCACATCTTTAGGCACCAGGAAAGAAGACATGGACGTCTTAACCCAAATCCGTCAGTCGCGGATGACCCGTTTCCAAGTGATGGCAGTTGCGATTGCCCTGACGCTGATCCTCATTGACGGATTCGACGTGGCGGTGATGGCCTATGCCGCGCCCAGTCTCTCAAGGGCGTGGGGGCTGGACCCCGTCACACTCGGCTTTCTCCTCAGCGCCAGCCTGTTCGGGATGGCCGCAGGCTCCATCTTCCTGACTCCGCTCGCGGACAAGATCGGCCGCCGCAAGCTGGCCTTGATCTCGCTGGTCATCATCAGCATTGGCATGGTGCTCTCCGTTTTCGCCGGTGATGCCATGCAGCTGATGGCGTTTAGGATCATCACCGGCCTGGGTGTTGGCGGCATGATGGCCAACCTGAACGTCCTCGTCTCCGAGTACTCGTCGGACAAGCGGCGCGGCACCATTATCGGCATTTACGCGGCCGGCTACCCGATCGGTGCCACGGTGGGCGGCCTTGTGGCAGGCCCCATGATCCCCGTGTTCGGCTGGCATTCCGTCTTTATTGTCGGGGCGGCCCTGACGGTCCTGATGCTCCTCATCTCCTGGCGTTTCCTACCGGAATCCCTTGACTACCTGCTCACCCGCCGCCCCGAGAATGCCTTGCCGAAGGTCAACGGCATCCTCGCCAAGATCGGGCGTCCGGCCCTGGCGGACCTCCCCGCCCTCCCGGCAGCCGTGCACCAGCAGGGTGCCGTGGCCGAAATCCTGAGCCGCCCCACCCGCTTCCGCACGCTGGCACTCTGGATCGGTTATGCCTGCCTGGTGGCGGCCTACTACTTCGCCAACACATGGACGCCCAAGATCGTGGCCGGTGCCTCCGGCGATGATTCCCTCGGCGTGACCATCGGTGTGATCGCCAACGCCGGCGGCATCCTGGGCTGCTTCATCTTCAGCGGCCTCGCTATCAAGTACCGCAGCCGCCCCCTGCTCGTCTGGGCACTTGGCCTCGCCGCCGCCGCATACCTGCTCTTCGGCGTGGTCTTCACCCAAATCAGCGTCGCCGTCGTCGTTGCCCTCTTCCTGGGCATCCTCACCACGGCCGGGATCGCCGGCTTCTACGCTGTGGCTCCCGACGTGTACACCGCCAGGGCGCGGGCCACCGGCATTGGCTGGATGATCGGCCTGGGCCGCCTGGTGTCGATCGTGGCCCCCATCCTCGTGGGCTACCTGATTTCAGGCGGCTGGCAGCCGGAGCGGATCTTCTTCCTTTTCGCCATTCCGCTCGCAGCCTCCGCCCTGTGCATAGTGTCGCTGGGTGTATCGCTGAAGCGGACACAGCCTCCGGCCGCCGCAGATACCGCCCTGGCGCCCAGTACACCTGCCGCATAAGCGGAATCCGCACCCTCCCCGCCAAGAACTAGAAGGAAAACACATGCGATCAGTTGAAACCGGCACCCTGCTGCGGGCCGCCCCCCAGCGCGAGGAATGGTCCGGATCCCGGATGGGCCGCTTCCTGGCCGATGTCGAGCGGAAGACCGGCCGGACGTTCGCCGAGTACGAGGACGCCTGGCAGTGGTCCGTGGACAACCTCGAAGAATTCTGGGCAGAGGTTTGGGACCATTTCGACATCATTTCCCACACGCCCTATGAGGCAGTCCTGGGCGACCGCAGGATGCCGGGGGCGGAGTGGTTCCCGGGGGCCACGATCAACTACACCGAACACATTGTCCGTGCGGTCCGCGGCCGCCGGGATGACATCATGGTCAAGGCCCGGAGCCAGACCGCCGGCAGTTCCGACTGGACGGGCGGCCGGCTCCTGACGGAGATCGGGCGCATCCAGCGGGGGCTGATCCGCCAGGGCATCACGGCGGGGGACCGCGTGGCCGGCTATCTGCCCAACATTCCGCAGACCCTCGCCGCTTACCTGGCTACGACAGCCCTGGGTGCCATCTGGTGCTCGGTGCCACCTGAAATGGGCCCCAAATCCGTGGTGGACCGGATCAGCCAGCTGGAACCGAAACTGATCATCGCCATCGACGGCTACCGCTGGGGCAAGAAGGAGCTGTCGCGGGCAGACGACCTGGTGCGGGTCCGGATGGAGCTGCCGGACACGCAGGTGGTGCTGCTGCCGTACCTAGACCAGGACTGCCAGATGCCGCCCAACACCATTTCCTATGCCGACTTCACGAGTGAGAACGCCGACATCCGCTTCGAGGCCGTGCCGTTTTCCCACCCGCTGACCGTGCTCTTCTCCTCCGGAACCACGGGCAAGCCCAAAGCAATCGTGCACTCGCACGGCGGCCTGCTGCTTGAGCACTTCAAAGCCATGGGTCTGCACTTCGACATGGGCCCGAAGGACACCGCGTTCTGGTTTACCACCACCGGCTGGATGGTGTGGACCCTGGGCATCTCCACCCTCCTCACCGGCGCCGCCGTCGTTCTTATGGACGGCGACCCCAACTGGCCAACGCTGGACGGCGAATGGTCCCAGTGGGCGGTGCTGGCCGAGACGGAAGCCACGTACCTCGGCACGGGATCGGCCTACCTGGCCGCTTGCGCGCACGCCGGACTGACGCCCGGTACCACGTGGGACCTCAGCAGGCTCCGCGAGATCCAGTGCTCGGGCTCGCCGCTCGCGGCCGACGTTGCGGCCTGGGTGTACGACGCCGTCAGCCCTGACCTGGTGCTCGCCCCCACCTCCGGGGGCACTGATATCTGCGCCGCGTTCCTGGGCGCCAGCCCGCTCACCGGCGTCTACGCGGGCGAAATGTCCTGCCGCCCTCTGGGCGTCTCCGTGGAGTCCTGGGACTCGGAGGGGCACCCCCTGCACGGCGCCGCGGGGGAGTTGGTTGCCACCCAGCCCATGCCCTCCATGCCGGTCTTCTTCTGGGGGGACAAAGACAATGAGCGTTACACCGACAGCTACTTTGGCGCCTACCCCGGCGTCTGGCGGCACGGCGACTGGCTGATCGAGACGGAGCGCAAGACCTGGGTGATTTCGGGCCGGTCGGACGCCACCCTGAACCGCGGCGGCGTACGCCTGGGGACGGCAGAGTTCTACGCCGTACTCGACGGTCTGCCGCAGGTCAACGACAGCATGGTGCTGCACTTTGAAGACCCGGCCGGCGGAATGGGTCGACTGGCCCTGCTTATCGAAGCCGAGGAAGGCGCCGATACTGCACAGCTGGAAGCGGCTGTCCGCCGGGCGCTCCGCACGGAACTGTCGCCCCGCCACGTACCCGACGACATCGTTTTCGTCCCCAGTATTCCCCGTAACCCCTCGGGCAAGAGGCTCGAAATCCCGCTGAAGCGTGTTATCCAGGGTGCCGTGATGGGGGACGCTTTGGACCCGGGCGTGCTCGTCAAGCCGGACGATGTCGGCGAGACAGTACGGCTCATCAAGAAGGCGTTCGCCGCGTGACTACTACCAGAAACGTAAATCCGATGAACATTTCAGACCTCGTCGCCATCGACATGCACGTCCATATCGAAGCCGACGGCCACGGCCACACCGACATGCCCGAGGACTTCCGCGAAGCCGCCCGCAAGCACTTCGGAACCTCCCACGAACCGCTAAGCGTCGAAAGCGTGGCCGCGCACTACCGCGAACGCAACATGGCCGCCGTCGTCTTCACCGTGGACCACGAATCCCAGACCGGGCACCCGCCCATCTCCAACCGTGAAATCGCGGCTCAGGCGGCCGAACACCCCGATGTACTGATTCCGTTTGCCAGCATCAACCCCGCCCGAGGGGAAGAGGGCGTGCGGGAAGCGAAAATCCTGGTGGAGGAATTCGGAGTCAAGGGCTTCAAGTTCCACCCCAACCTGCAGGGATTCTTCCCGAATGATCCCATGGCCTACCCGCTCTATGAGGCGATTCAGGAACTGGGGGTTCCCGCGCTCTTCCATACGGGGCAGAGCGGAATCGGTTCGGGCATGCCGGGCTCTGGCGGGATCAGGCTGAAATACTCCAACCCGATCGTCCTCGACGACGTCGCGGTGGACTTCCCGGACCTGAAGATCATCATGGCCCACCCCTCATTCCCCTGGCAGGATGAGGCATTGGCCGTCGCGGCGAGGCACACCAACGTCTACATCGACCTCTCCGGCTGGTCCCCGAAGTACTTCCCGCCACAGCTGGTCCAATATGCGAACTCACTCCTGCGGACCAAGGTCCTGTTCGGGTCCGACTACCCCATGATCCCGCCGGACCGCTGGATCGCGGACTTTGAGAAACTGGCCATCAAGCCTGAGGTGCGCCCTCTCATCATGCGCGAGAATGCGATCCGACTGCTCGGACTTGAGGTCTGACGGATAGGCACAGCCCCCTTCACTTCACGCGGGCAAAGACCAGGGCACCCCGCCGCTCACGCGGTGGGGTGCCCTGGTCTTTATTCCTCGGTGATGGCGCCGTCGTTCCATTTGGTTACGGTGACCATGCGGCCGCCGCCTTCGAATTCGCCGATGACGCAGGTCCACTCTCCGGATCTGAAAGCGATGGGATGCGAGGTGATTTGGGGCGGTGTGCCGCCCGCGGGATTCGACGTAGGCTTTCATGGCGTCGATGTGTTCCTGGATGCCATGGGTGGGTTGCTGGCCCTTCCAGTCGAAGTCCAGATCGTCCATACCTTTGAGATTGCGGTCAACCTGCTCATCCGTCATGGTTTCCTCCTTCTCCAAGCGCGCCGGCATCGGTGCCTGATTGCGCCGTCGAGCTCAACCATGGCCGACTCGATCAGCGGAGGGCAGCCGCTCAACGGCGTACAGGCTGCAATTCGCGGCGGGGATCTCCGGGGACGGATCTGATGGGGCGGGGCCTCCTTTGGCAACCAGGGGCCGCCAAAGTGATAACGGGCGTTCTCTGGTCAAGTGTCGGTAGGACTGGTTGACTTTTCAAATGCAGGGCATCGGTCGGCGGATGGATGCCGGCCCTGATGCTGTGACTCGGAAGTTATCTGCTTCGTCGTTCAAGGGAGAACATCATGGCTGACATCACCATCGTTGGTTCGGGCAATATGGGCCGGGGCATTGGCACCCGCGCGGTCGCGGCCGGCCGCTCCGTCCAGGTCCTCGACAAGAGCGCCGAGGAAGCGCAGAAGCTCGCCGCCGAGCTGGGAGGAGGCGCCACAGGCGCCGCGTCCACCGAGGCTCCGACGGGCCGGATCGTGGTGCTTGCCCTCCCGTATGACGCCGCCAAGGAAGTGGTCAGTGGTTACGGTGATGCACTCAATGGCCGCATCATCATCGACATCACCAACCCGATCAACTTCGAAACGTTCGATTCGCTCGTCGTCGGCCCGGGGACCTCTGCGGCGGAGGAAATCGCCAAACTGGCCCCTGCGGAAGCCACAGTCGTGAAGGCCTTCAACACCACCTTCGCCGGTACCCTGCTCGCCGGAGAGGTCGATGGCCAGCCGTTGGATGTTTTCATCGCCTCGGATTCCGAGGATGCCCGGAAGGAAGTTGCAGAGTTTGTCACCGCAGCGGGACTCCGCCCCCTCCAGGTCGGCGGCCTCCATCACGCCCGTGAACTCGAAGGCTTCCAGCTGCTCCTGATGGCCCTCCAGGCCAACCCGGAATACGCGGACTTCAACTGGGGCACGGCACTGAAAATACTTGGCTAACCCGCCCACCTATGGGTGCAGCCGGACTTCACCGGGCTTGATCGAAGAAGGCTCCGCTATGGATGACGAGCCTCGTGCTGCAGGTCCTCGCCCGCCTCTTTGTCCTCACTATGGTTTGTGGGTATCACGTTTTTGCGTGGGCAGTGGAGGATGCAATCGAAGGTTCACCGGGCTGCCTTGAAACGGGTGAGGTGAGCGGCCGCGGTCCAGCCGTCGGCCGTGTAATTTGCCACCTGGTCCGGCAGGAGGATGGTGTAGAGGGTGTCCGCGCCGTGCCCGAAAGCCTCATCCGCCAGTGCTGCCAGAACCGCACGCTCGAAGCCTTTACCGGCTCCGGGCGTCTCGCTCTCCAGCCCGCCGACGACTGCTATCCCATCATCGATCCTGACGCGGCCGCTGGCAACGGGATGGTCAAAGACGGATACTTCCACCAGGTCGTAGAGTTCGAGGGCGCCTGGGCAAGCTCCGCACCTTCGGGTGATTCCGGCACGGCGTTCAGCTCCGCTGTCGGGGCGGTAAGCAGCACGGCCTGGTCCACGGGTGCCAAGCCGCGGGCAGCGGCGTAGCTCATGGCTGCCCCGGGCTCTCCGGTCACCAGGGTCAACAATGCCCCGGGGTGGTGGCAGACGGTTTCAGCGGCGCGGTCGGCGTCGCTGCCGGGCCAGGGGAGGATGTACTCCGGAACGGTCTGGCCGCCTGCCGGTGCGGTGAGGACTCCGGCGCCGTCCGGGATGGAGGTCTGTCCCCGCACGGCAGCCCAGGCGCCGGCCCAGACGGAAAGTGTCGCTTGCCAGTCAGCCATAATGCATTCTCCCGCAGATCGGCTATTTCCAGAGATTGGCGCGCGGCCGCGCCGCCGCTAAATGAACCGAAGCCGGGCCGACCCTCGGCCACACCAAGGTAAATCAGCGGGTCACGAATGCGGCCGATCAGTTGTGACGGGCATGAATTTGTCTTCGAGGAAACTGTTGGTCGGGGTCATCATCCAGCCGCCGGCCAGCATGACCAGGCCGGTGGCCGCGAAGGTCAGCAGGGCCGCGGTCCAACCGCCGGTCGCCGCATAGAGTGCGCCGCCGATCAGCGGGCCCAGGGTGCCGAACAGGTAGCCCACGCCCATGGCGAACCCGGCGAGGGCGGCGGACCCGCCGGCCGTGCGGGTGCGCCGGTTAAACATGGTGATGGCCAGGGGGAACGCGCCGCCGCCCAGGCCCATGATGAGGGCCCAGACCAGCGGCATCCCGGGGGCAAGGACCAGCCCGATATAGCCGATCGGATACACCAGGGCCAGTACTGCAGCCAATGGAAACACGTGCTTGAGTTTGCTGGCCACCAGTGGGACAACAAGCGCCATCGGCAGGGTCATGAACGTGAAGACGGAGAAGGCGCCGGCGGCAGCGTCGAGGTCCAGGCCACCATCTTTGAGGATGGTGGGCAGCCAGGCCAGCATGCCGTAGGTGTTCAGCGAGGCCATCGCGTAGAACAGCGCAGTGCCCACGGCGATCCGGCTCGTCGCCAGCTTCGCGAGCCCGAACCGCGCACCGATGCCAGGAGCAGCAGTCCCCGCAGGACCGGGCAGGAAATGGGCGCGGCGGAGGCGGACCAGTTGAATAATCCACGGCAGCGCCGCGGCCAGGGACAGGACGGACCAGGACGCGAGGGAGACCCGCCAGCCGGCCGCGTTGTTCAGCGGAACCGCGGTCATGGCCGGCAGCGTCGCGCCGGCCTGCATGAGCAGCGCGAAGGTGGTGAGCATGACCGCCTGGCGGTCCGGGAAGTACTTCTTGACCAGCGGTGCGCCCACGACGTTGCCGAAGCCCATCCCGAACAGGGCCACAACGCTGAGGATAAAGAAGACCGGGACGCTGTCCGTGAACGCCCGGCCGAAAGTGCCGACGGCGGCGAGAACCATGGCCAGCGCCGCGGTCAGTTCAGGGCCACGGGCCCGGATCAGGACGGGAGCCAGGAAACCTGCGATGCCGAAGCTCAGCGTGGGCAGCATGCCCAGGAAACTGGCCCCGGTGACGTCGAGCCCCAGCGCTTCCCGGACCACCGGCAGCAGCGGGGAGAGCCCGGTGACAGCGTGGCGCAAGGTGATGCCCAGCAGCACAATGCCGATGATGAGTATGAAGCGTCCGCGCCACAGGCTGCCCGGCACCGGCGCGGCGGCCGTGGCCGGCGCGTGCCGCAGGGGCGCGGAGCCGGCCGTGTTGCGGCCGCTGGCTCCGGCCCCGGCGGGAACAGTGGGGCCGCTCATTAGACGGCGGCTTTGGAGTCGGCGTCGATGGGGAACATCTGGCCGGAAATGGTCCGGGCGTGCGGGCCGGCGAGGAAGAGGATCAGGGCGGCGATGTCGTCCGGGTTGATGAACTTCTTGACCGACTGGTTGGCCATGGCGGAGTCGATTTCTTCCTGGACGGTGCGCCCGGAGACGGAGGCGCGGCCTTCGAAGACGCTCATGATGCGGGGGCCGTCCACGGCGCCCGGGTGGATGGTGTTCGAAGTGATGCCGAACGGTCCGAGCTCCATGGCGAGGGTCTTGGCGAAACCGACCAGGCCCCACTTGGTGGTGGAGTACCCGACCCGGTTCGGGTAGCCGAAGCGGCCGGCCAGCGATGACATCGTCACGATCGAGGCGGCGTCGGATTCCTTCAGCAGCGGGATCGCCTGCTGGGTCACATTGAATGTCCCCTGGAGATTTACGCCGATCACGGCGGCGAACGCGCCGGCGTCGTACTCCTCCACCGGGGCGGTCGGGCCGGCGATGCCCGCGTTGTTGATCAGGACATCCAGGCCGCCGAGCACGTTCCTGACGTCTTCGAACAGGGCGGTGACGGCGTCGGGGTTGCTGACGTCCGTGACGGACCCTGTGATGTTCTCGAACTCGCCGGTAACAGCCTTGACCGCATCGGCGTTGATGTCGGCGATATGGACCCGGGCGCCGGCGGCAGCGAAGGCCTTGGCGGTGGCCAGGCCGATACCGTTGGCTCCGGCGGTGATGAGTACGCGTTGTGACATTGTCTTCTCCATATGTTTCAGGGGAGGGACAGAGGCGGGTGGGCTGACGCTCGCTCGTCGGTGTTCCCGAGTTGGGTCCCATGTGGGCACACATTTAGCTTGCCACTCATGCTTGGAATTTGGCCTTTAGTGTTTAGTCCAAGGTTTCGTTTGGTTTCCGGCACGGCGATGACGGCGGTTTGGTGTGGCCACCTGTGTGTCGGTCAGTGGCCTGGCAGAGCGTGCCGGTTACTCGCCGGCGGTAATGGCTTCTGCTTCGAATGCTGTGCTTTCGTGGACGGGATGGTCGGCCGGGGTGAGGGTGCGGCGGAAGATGGCGAGCAAGAGGGCGCCGACGACGGCGGTTGCTGCGGCGAAGAGGAACGGTACCCCGGCGCCGAGGACCGCCAGCCCGGTACCGACGGGGGCGCCGATCGCGCCGCCGAAGAAGCGGATGCCGGAGTAGGCGGAGGACGCGACAGCGCGGGGCAGGTCACTGGCCTCCATGACTGCTTCGGTGAGCACGGTGTTGGCTGCGCCGATCTCGAAGCCCAGGAGCACAACGCACACCACGAGCCAGGGCGTGTTCCCGGTCAGCTGCGAGGCCGCGACGTGGGTGGCGGCGAAGACGATGAGGATGCCTGCGAGGACGCGGGTGGGGGAGAACCGGTGGGTCAGGCGGGGTGCGATGACAACGCTGGTCAGGGC
>NZ_JBFTPV010000019.1:0-62682 GCF_056398665.1 Pseudarthrobacter sp. 01T43
AACCCTCGGGGTTGTGGAGTGAATCGCCGATCGCAGCGACCGTACCCGGCTCGTCCATAGACGGCAGCCCGATAAAGCCGTTTTCCACTTTGTGGATGGAGCCGGCCTTGCTCAGTGTTCCTACCAGAGTGGTTTCCATGATGTCTCCTGTAAATAGTGTGGGAAAGATAGGTCAGAACTGGTCTTCTTTGTCAGAGCTGGTCAATCTTTGATGCATAAAGGATTGCGACTGCGTTCAGGTTGGAACCCCATTGGGGCTCCCGAGGGATCGCCTGGCTACCTGAAACCATTCCCAGTTGAGCTCTACATTGAGCCCCGCCGGTGTGACGCCAATCACGCTTGTTCGTCCCACAAACTTTGACATGAACAGCTGTTCAAGTCAATGGTTCAAGACAAAGATTAATTTTGGTTTTTTGGTCCATGAAACGGTCCCGGGACGCCCTGTTCTGCTCCTACATCGCACGGCTCCGGAAAGACGGACAGCACGGCCGTCAACTCCACAGAGACCCACGGACCGAAGCGGCGTAGGGGGTCCCCGATCTAACCCTGCTGGGAGCTTTTGGGCCGGTGATCTGCAATCAGTCCGGCGGCCATCCGCCTGGCCCGGCGGGCGGCCAGCTTGTCGCCTTCGGCAGCGGCAATAATTGAGCCCTTCATGAGGATGTGCCAGGAGAGGGCGAATGCTTCTGAGTCCTCAAGGTTGGCTTCATCAGCCAGGAGTCGAACCTGCTGGCGGATCCTGGCCAGGTATTCGATGCTCGCCTTACCCAGAGGATGGGTTGCCCCCATTTCCAGCAGCACTTTCACGAATGAACATGCCTCGAAATCGTCGTCGTGGAACCACTCGTCGTAAACATCGAAGATGGCCAGCAGCTGATCCTCGGGGTTCTCCGCCCTGCGCCTGGCTTCCGGGACGACGGACCCCATCATCCATAGCTCGTCGCGGCGCTTCAAAAAGGCCAGCACCAGATCATCCTTCGACGGGAAGTGCCGATAGAACGTTGCCTTGGCAACGCCTGACGCGCGGATGAGCTCGTCGACCCCAACATCACGGATCCCGCGGCGCGAGAACAAGCCGTAGGCCGCGACCACAATACGAGTGTGGACGTCACCAGGGGCTTCAAGGTCGTCGGCGAGTGTCCTCATGCCAGGGAATTCTACCTGCCATATACGAGATTCCTCAGGCCGAGGGTTCCCTTTTTGAGGTCCCGACGGAGCAGGTCATCCCCATCCGGCAGGTCAGCGCCTCGCCGCCCACTGCTCCCGCACCCAGCCCAATCCCCGCCGGGCCCAGTCCATGGGCTTGCCCTCGATCAGCAGCTTCCGCGTGTGGATGTCCAGGACCAGCAGGTAGAACGTGAACAGCAGCGCCGTCACAAACGCCAGCGAGGACGCATTAATCGGCAACTCCACGAAGGACCAGACCGAGAGCTGGTCCTGCGCGCCGAACACCACGAAGAACGTCACGCCCACGTAGAGGCACCGGATCTGCCAGTCGTTCCGGATGCCCGTCACCGCCAGGAACGGCAGGAACCAGAGGATGTACCAGGGCTGGATGATGGGCGAAAGCATCACGACGGCGGTGAACGCCAGGGCCAGCCGCCGCACCGCCCGCGGGTAGTCGCCGCGGAACATCAGCAGCAGGACCAGGCCGATCGCCGTCCACTTCATGCCTGTCCGCAGCAGGTCCGCGAACGTCCCGCCCGGCAGCCCCAGCACGTTGCCGAGGAACTCCACCTGCTGCCCCAGGAACCCCGACGGCGAGTAGCCGGTGTACCCGGGCGTCGGGTCCATGATCGCCCAAACCCAACCGAGGCCAAGGTTGTACGGGATCCCGCTGAGCGCCAGCGCACCAAAGCTGATTCCCGCCGTCGCACCCCACATCAGGAACCTCCGCGTCCACGACGCGGCCGGCCCAGCCCACATGACTCCGATGAACGGGAGCAGCAGGACGGTGATCGGTTTGATCCCTATGGATGCCGTAACAAGTAATATGCCAGTGAGGTAATGCTTCGTCGCAGCGAAATAGACACCGGCGACGGCGAGGCCCACCATGAGTGCGTCGTTGTGGGCGCTGGCCACGAAGCTGATCAGGAAGAGGGGGTTGGCCACCGCGATCCACAGCGCCCTGGCGCCGTTGATGCCATGCAGTTCCGCGAGTTTAGGCACGTAGATGACGCAGAGGACCACGCCCACGCCGGCGAGCAGCCTGAACAGAAAGACGGAGGCGTCAGGCTGGGCCCCGGTCAACCCGACCACACCACGGGCGAGCCACAGGAAGTAGGGACCATAAGGCGTCCTGTTCTCGGCCCAGGCGGGGTCCGCGCCAAGCGAGAACCAGTTACTGAGCGTGGAGATGCCCACTTCGTAGGGGTTCTGACCCTCCATGACCAGCCGCCCCTGGCCAGTGTAGGCGTAGACGTCGCGGGAGAAGATGGGGACGGCGAGCAGGAGGGGGAAGGACCACGCGGAGATGGCGATCACCACCGACCGCAGGGAATGCTCCCCCCAGTCCCCCAGCCGTTGGCCAAGCCGGAGCCAGGAGCGCATCAGCAGCATGGCGCCCACCGTGAGGAGGACCGTGGAAAGAGTGACGCCCCAGCCCTCGGTCCGCAGCGCGATGACCACTGGCTGGCGGATCATGGGYGAGCCGTTGGCGATCCAGCCSGYTCCGATKGAGCCSACGAASATCATCAGCGCGCCGAGGAACCCCTGCCAGGTGGCGATGTAGGCGCGGCGCTTGGCCGGCGGTGCGACGGCGGGCGCAGCGGACTTCGGAAGCTCCGTCCCGGCCGGCGTCCTTTTCGACGGGCCCGGGAAAGTCTCCGAGGTGCTGAGGTGCGAACCGCCTGCCGTCATGTCCTGTGGGTCCCCTACTTACGTTACGGCGCTGGCCGGACCAGCTATAGGCCGGTCTACAACCACGCCATTTTAGCAGTTGGGAGGCGGCGTACCCCAGACTGGTGGGAGCGGACGCGCACCCTCATTTCCCGACGAAGCGGCCCGCGCCTCCACATTCCCCGAAGGCAGAAGCCGCCAAAGTGCGGTTCACCAGCACGATTGGACCCCGCAATGGCCGTACGAAGCGTCCCGGACGCCCGGACCAGCACGCCTCAGCAGCTCCAATCGGTCCGCGCCACATTACGTTCGCCGCGGCGGCTTAAAACCGAGGCGCTGGCCGGACTGGTGGTGGCGCTGGCCCTGATTCCGGAGGCGATTGCTTTCTCGGTGATCGCCGGCGTGGACCCGCGGATCGGCCTGTTCGCGTCCTTCATCATGGCCGTCACCATCTCGTTTGTCGGCGGCCGGCCGGCCATGATTTCTGCCGCCACCGGTGCCGTGGCCCTGGTGATCGCACCGCTGATGCGCAGCCACGGCCTGGACCACCTCATCGCGGCCGTGATCCTGGCGGGCGTCTTCCAGATCCTGCTGGCCGTCCTGGGCGTGACCCGGCTGATGCGCTTCATCCCGCGCTCGGTCATGGTGGGCTTCGTGAACGCGCTGGCGATTCTGGTGTTCATGGCCCAGCTCCCCGAGCTGATCGGCGTCCCGTGGATGGTGTATCCCCTCGTGGCGGTGGGCTTGGTCATTGTGGTGGGGCTGCCCAGAATTACGACGGCGGTACCGTCGCCTTTGGTGGCCATCGTGGTGCTCACCCTGTTTGCCGTCCTCGCCGGGGTGCACGTCCCCACGGTGCAGGACAAGGGCCAGTTGCCGGAGAGCCTGCCGTCCCTGTTCATCCCCAACGTCCCCCTGACGTGGGAGACGTTCCAGGTGATTGCGCCGTTCTCACTCTCGATGGCCTTGGTGGGGCTGCTGGAATCGCTGATGACGGCCAAGCTGGTGGACGACATCACGGACACCCGTTCCAACAAGACCCGCGAGTCCTGGGGCCAGGGCGTGGCGAACATCGTCACGGGCTTCTTCGGTGGCATGGGCGGCTGCGCGGTGATCGGCCAGACCATGATCAATGTCAAGGGTTCCGGCGCGCGCAGCCGGGTATCCACTTTCCTGGCCGGAGTCTTCCTGCTGGTCCTGGTGGTGACGCTCGGCGACGTGGTGGGCATGATCCCCATGGCCGCATTGGTGGCCGTGATGATCTTTGTTTCGGCGATCACCTTCGACTGGCACTCCATCGCCCTGCGGACCCTGCGCCGGATGCCCAGGTCCGAGACCGCCGTCATGCTGATTACCGTCGCGGTGGTTTCTGTGACGCACAACCTGGCCATCGGCGTCGGCGCCGGCGTACTGGCGGCCATGGCTCTGTTCGCCCGGCGGGTGGCGCATTTCGCCACGGTGGAGCGGACCGTCGTCGAACTCAACGGCGAAAACGTGGCCACCTACACCGTCGACGGTGAGCTGTTCTTCGCCTCCTCCAATGACCTCTACACCCAGTTTGAGTACGCCGTCGATGCCGGGCCGGACATCGCCCGGGTAGTGGTGGACCTGCACGCCTCGCACCTCTGGGACGCGTCAACCATCGCCGTGCTGGACGCCGTTACGGAAAAGTACCGCCGGCACGGGCGCGAAGTGGAGCTGATCGGGCTGAACTCCGCCAGCGTCCAGATGCGCGAGCGGCTGGCGGGGAAGCTGAACTGACGCGGGCTCAGGCACGCACCTGCAGGTAGTTCTCCACGAGGTGCTCTGCGATTGCCATGCAGGATGTGGCGGCCGGCGAGGGCGCGTTCCGCAGCAGCGTCACCGGGCCCAGCTGTTCCACCGCAAAGTCGTCCAGCAGCGCACCGTCCCGGCCCCAGGCCTGAGCCCGCACACCTGTGGCCGTCTTGGCCGTCAGGTCGGACATCTCGAGCTCAGGGATGAAGCGCCGGGCTTTGCGGAAGTAGATGGCCTTGACCAGCGAGGCGCTGATCTCGTCCACACCCATCCGCCAGTGCTTCTTCGCCAACGTGCCCGCTCCGGGCCATCGCAACGATTCCCAGGTGTCCTTCGCGGAGACCGACAACCAGCCATAGCCCTCGCGCGCGAGCGCGGGAACAGCGTTCGGCCCCACGTGGACGTCGTCGTACACACCGCGGGTGAAGTGCACACCGAGGAAGGGGAAACGCGGGTCCGGGACGGGATAGATCATTCCGTTCACCAGGCTGTTCCGCTTGGGGTTCAGCGACCAGTACTCACCCCGGAAGGGCAGGATTTTCGGTGCGGGATCGGCACCCACCAGGCGCGCAACGACGTCGGACTGCAAACCGGCGCACGCTATGAGCCGGTCGAAGACGTGCTCGGACACAGCCGTCCGGACGTGCACTTTGCCCCCGTCCACAGTGATCCCCACTACCTCTTGCCCGAGCAGGATGGTGCCGCCGGCCGTCCTTACGTCCTGCGCCATCGCTTCGGTAATTGCCGCAAAATCGACGACGGCGGTGTGCGGGGAGTGGACCGCCGCCACGCCTGCCGCGTGCGGTTCGATGTCCTGCAGCCGTGCAGCATCGTCGATGCGGTCGAAGTCAGGGACGCCGTTGGCCCTGGACCGCTTCTCGATTTCGGCCAGCGCCGGCAGCTCCGATTCATCTACGGCTACCACCAGCTTGCCAACTTCCCGGTAGGGAAGGTTCTTCTCCTGGCAATAATCCCTGAGTGCTGCGCGGCCGGAAACGCACAGCCGGGCTTTGAGTGATCCTGCGGCGTAGTAGAGGCCGGCGTGCACAACACCTGAGTTGTGGCCGGTCTGGTGTGCGGCCAGCCGGTGCTCCTTTTCGAAGACCGTGACCTCTCCGAGTCCGCGCTGCAGGAGGGCCCGCGCCAGGGCGATGCCCACAATGCCCCCGCCGATGATTCCGATGCGTTCGCCCACGTCAATGTGTCCTTATCCTCGCGCCTGACCCGAGTATAAGAGCTTGGGCCGGTTCAGCGGCGGCGGTCGCTGTGGACGGTGCGGTTACGGCCGAGGGATTTGGCGGTATAGAGGGCCTCGTCCGCGGCGGCGATGAGGTCTTCCACATCGGCGGTCCCGGCGTCGTACAGTGCAACGCCGTAGCTGACGGTGGGCATCTCGAGTCCGTCGGCGGTGGGGACCTGGGCGAGGCTGCGGCTGATTTCGTCTGCGATGTGTTCGGCGCGGACGGCTGACCCGCCAGGAATCAGGAGGACGAATTCTTCCCCGCCGTACCTGCCCACGAGGTCTGTGGATCTGACGGTGTCCTGGCACGCGCCGGCGAAAGCCTGCAGGGCGAGATCGCCGGCGGCATGGCCGTGCGTGTCATTGACGTCCTTGAAATGGTCCAGATCGGCGAGGATCAGGGCGCCGGTCCCCTGCGTGACGCCGCGGTCCTTCAGCAGCCCCGCCGCGAGATCCAGGAATGCTTTACGGTTGAGCAGCCCGGTGAGGTCGTCACGCGTGGCCACCATCCGCAGGGCGCGGGTCTGCTGCTCGGTGCTGAGCGAAGACATGCTGAACGACACCACCACCAGCAGCACCATGGTCAGCATCGTGGTAATCGCGGAACCAAAGACCAATTCGAAGATTGATCCGCCCGGCCTATCCGTGAGAAATGCCACGAGGCGGCCCGCGTAGAAAACGGTGACCAGCCCCACTGATGCTGTCATCGGGATGCGGACACGGGTGTAACCAGGGAACGTCGGCCACATCTCCCTTGTGGCCAAGCCAAACATCAGCGCCATCGAAGCGAGGAATACGGAACCGCCTGCCCAGGTATTCGTGGCCGGGCTGTCGGCACCCGAAGCCACCAGGGTCGCGGCGGGCGCGGCAGCCAACACCCATGGCCGGGGAAGCGCGCGCCGCAGTGAACATGCACTCGTCCAGACGCTCACCGCCCCGGAAACCAAGAGAACATTTCCCAGAGGATTCGCCCACTGTTGATGGGGCGTCCCATCGAGCAGGAAAGCAAGGGCTCCGGCAAGGAAGAAGGCCAGGGCCACGCACCACAAGCCGCAGTACGGTGCGCGGGTAGGGCGGTAGGCGAAGAAGTAGAACAGCAGCTCCAACATCACGGCCATCACGCCGAAGGCGATCCTGAGTGTTGTCGTATCAAGGACCATTCCCGAAGCTCCCCCAAACGTCCGCTGTGATGCAACCCTCAGTATCGCACCGCCGTCGGACAATTCGTCCTGCCCGGCCTTCTCCGCTCATGCGCGGGTGACGAGCACAACCGGAAATAGTATTTACAGAAATAGTTTTCAAAGATATAGTTGTATCTTGAAGCATTGCGGAGAAGCTTTCCGCTCAGTGATCCATCGAGGAGAAGTTCATGACTAAGATCGCAATCGTCACCGGCAGCACCCGTCCCGGCCGCAACAACACCGGCGTGGCCGAGTGGGTTCTCGCGCAGGCTCAGCAGCGCACCGACGCCGAGTTCGAGCTCGTCGACATCGCGGACTACAACCTGCCACTGCTGGATGAGGCTTACCCCGCGGCCTACCAGAACTACCAGAACGCCCACACCATCGCCTGGGCCGCCAAGATCGCCGAGTTCGACGGCTACGTCTTCATCACCCCCGAGTACAACCACTCCGTGGCCCCCGCCCTGGCCAACGCCCTGTCCTACCTGAACGCCGAGTTCGCGAACAAGGCAGCCGGCATCGTCTCCTACGGCTCCGCCTTCGGCGTCCGCGCCGTTGAGCACCTGCGCGGCATCCTGTCCGAACTGCAGATCGCCCACGTCCAGAAGACCGGCATGTTCTCCCTGTTCACCGACTTCGAGAACTTCTCCGTCTTCAAGCCCACCGAACTGCAGGCCGAGTCGCTCGCACCGGTCCTCGACCAGCTCATCCCGTGGACCAAGGCCCTCGAAGCCGTCCGCGCCGAGGCATCTGTCAACGCGTAACCCACGCACACCCGAGCGCCGGTGCTTCCGGCGGGCCAAGCGCCCGCCGAAAGCACCGGTTTTCGTTGTTAAGAAAGCACCGGTTTTCGTTGTTAAAAGGGAGGCCCTATCGGCCGTCCTGACGCTCGAAAGAGTCACGGGAAGGACATTTAGGTGGAGCGTATTATGGGCGTGGAAAGGGATTCCATGCCGGCCACGCAGAAACACACCCCGACCCCCGGGGACCTTGATGTGATCTCGCAGTGGGGACTGGTCATCGAGGGCTTCCAAAACACCAACAAGTTGGTCCACGCGGAAGTCTCTGCTGCGTACTCCCTGGAACCTGCCGAGGCCGAGACACTCTTACGGCTGGTCCGTACTCCCGGCGCCCGGATGCCGATGGCAAAACTGGCCAGGGAAGTCGCATTCAGCAACGGCGGGTTCACGAAAATCGCCGACAGGCTGGCAAAACGGGCACTGGTCCAGCGCAGCCCCTGCGCCGCGGACCGCCGGGTGGTCTACCTTGAACTCAGCACCCTGGGCACAGAAACGGCCAACGAGCTGGCCTGCTTCGTGGCCGGACTGGTCCATTCCAACTTCGTGGACATCCTGGGCGCAGAACGGGCACAGCTGGTCGCGGAAGCCATGGCCGAACTGCGGGACGCCAACAACGTCTGATCCTGCCGGCGCGGCAAGCGAACCCCGGCAGCCCGCTACTGCCCGGGCCCGCGGATGATCCGGCGCTGCGCGGCCACGGCGATGGCCGACGTACGGTTGTCGACGCCGAGCTTGCCGAAGATGTGCACAAGGTGGGTCTTGACCGTGGCCTCGGAAATGAACAACTGCCGGGCGATGGCCCTGTTCGTCAAGCCCGTCGCCAGCAGTTCCAACAGCTGGACCTCGCGCGGCGTCAGGGCGGTTTCCGGGCTGCTGATCCGCGACATCAGCAACGCCGCGACCTTCGGCGCCAACGCTGTCTGGCCGGCGGCAGCGGAGAGCACAGCCTGCCTGATCTGACCGGGCGGTGCGTCCTTGAGCATGTAGCCGCTGGCGCCAGCCTCCACCGCGGCCAGGATGTCCGCCTCGGTGTCGTACGTGGTGAGGATCAGGACCGGCGGCGCGGAATCCAGTTTCCGGATCGCCGCCGTGGCAGTGACCCCGTCCATCCCGGCGCCCATCTGCAAATCCATCAGCACCACATCCACGCGCTCCCCCAGTGCCCGGAGCCGGGCGAGTTCACGCAGCGCGGCGTCCCCGTCAGCAGCTTCGGCAGCCACACTGAAGTCCTCGAATTCGGTGAGCATGGCGCGCAGCCCGGCACGGACCACGGGGTGGTCGTCCACCAGGAGAATGTGCAAGGTTCCCATCAGCGCGGCTCCCCCGCCGAACCGGGCACCACGCCGGGCAGCGCCCCGCCAGGGGGCGCTTCTCCGGCGAGCGCTTGCTCAGCGGGCGCCTCCCTAGTGAGCGCCTCTCCGGTGAGCGGCAGCCGGACCGCGACGACGGTCCCTTCCCCCGGTGCCGATTCGACCTCCAGTGAACCGTTCAGTTCCGCCACCCGGGCGGCCAGCGAGCGCAGGCCGAAGCCGCTCCCGTCCGCGCGGCCAGCCACGCCGGGACCCGACCCTTCGGGCTCAAAGCCCGTGCCGTCGTCGTACACGTCCAGGGTGACCTCATCCCCGAGGAACGCCAAGGTGACCACGGCGGTACGCGCCTTCGCGTGCAGGCGGACGTTGGCGAGGCTGGCCTGGGCGGCCCGGAGCAGCGTGACGCTGTACTGCGGTGCCAGTTCCGTGGCGTCCCCCACCAACTCGAACCGGCAGCGGAGCCCCTCGCCGCGTGCGGCCGCCAGCGTTTCGGTCTCGCCGCAGAGCCTTTTAAGGGTTTCAGACAGTGACGACTCCTGGAGCCGGGGAGCCGTGAGGCCGCGGACAAAGCTGCGGGCCTCGGAGAGGTTTTCCGATGCCGTCTGTTGGACCAGCGCGAAACGTTCGGCGGCGGTGGCAAGATCGCCGCTGGCCAGGGACTTCTCTGCAGCGCGCGCCACGAGGACGATGCTGGAGAGGCCCTGCGCGAGGGTGTCGTGGATTTCCCGGGCCAGGCGTTCGCGCTCGGTGGCGACACCGGCCTCGTGCTGGGTCCTCGCCAGCTCGGCCCGGGTCCGCCTGAGTTCGTCCGCGGCCAGCCGCTGCGCCTCCCCCTCGAGGTAAAGCGCTCGATACGCGAGCCCTGTGACGACGGCGAACCCGGCACCCAGAACCGGGCCCAGCACCATCGGCAGACTGGGCGACGGCAGTCCGGCCGCCACCCACTGCGAGGCCACCACCGCCGCCGTCATGACAGCAATCGTGACGAGCGCGATGCGGCGGGGCAGCACATGCAGGTGCAGGAAGAACAACGGAAAGGCGACCCAGGAAAACTCCGCGCTGCCGGCGAGCAGGACGCCCCACAGTGCCGTGACCATGCCCAGCCACAGCAGCGCGTAGGGGTGCGGATTGAACGTGGAGCGGCCGGATGCGTACCGCTTTTCCAGCAGGGTGCCGGCAAGGTAGGTCCCGGCCAGGGCGACGGCGAGCGCGGACCAAACGTAGCGCCGCGCTCCAGCGGGAGTGCCGGCGTCGGCCGGTCCGTCCACCAGGTGCAGCCGCAGGATGGCGACGAGCAGCAGCACGGCAAACCCGACATGGAGCGTCACGCGCAGGAACCGCAGGACGGTGGCCCCCGACGGGGTGGTCTGTGGGTCCGCAGCAGGCATTCCTTCAGCTTAGGCGGCGCAGTCCGCGGGCGGATCAATCAAAAGTTTGACCGGCCGCTCAACCTTTTGTCCCTTCGGGATCAACCACCTGCCGGATGTGGCCGGCGCCGGTGCGCGGGAGGGTGGATTGAGAAGGAAATTCACCCCTCGATTGAAGGAAGTTCAACGTGTTTCTCGCTATTCGTGACATCCGGTTCGCCAAGGGCCGGTTCGCCCTGATGGGCGGCGTGGTGGCCCTGGTGACGCTGCTCCTGGTGCTGCTGTCCGGGCTGACCGCCGGCCTGGGCGATCAGTCCACCTCCGCGATAGGGAAGCTGGGGGCCGGGCCCGGGAGCGGTTCCGGCGCCGCGTCCCGGCCGGTGGACAGCATCGTTTTCGGCGCCCCGGGCAGTAATGAGCCGACGGCGTCCTTTACCGAGAGCGAGGTGACCGCCGCCCAGGTGGACAGCTGGCAACACGTCCCCGGCGTGGCCCGGGCCGAGGCCTTGGGCATCAGCCAGTCGCGCCTCCAGGCCGGCGACGGCGGGACCACCAACGTGGCGGTATTCGGCGTCGCTGCCGGCGGCGAGCTGGCACCCGCCCCGGTCCGGACCGGGGCGCTCGTGATCGGCTCCACCGTTGCCGCGGACCTGTCGCTCGACGTCGGCGACACCGCCACGGTGGGTGGCACCGAATTGACCGTCACCGGCGTCGTGGATGACCAGTGGTATTCGCACACCGGAGTGGTGTGGACGGCGCTGCCGACCTGGGCTGAGGTGGCGCATATTTCACCGGTTAGCGGCAGTGCTGCGGGTGGCAGTGCTGCGGGTGGCAGTGCTGCGGGTGGCAGTGCTGCGGGTAATCCGCCGGTGGCCACCGTTATCGCGGTCACCCACCAGGACGGGGCGGCGGTGGACGAGGCGACGGCTAACTCGATGGCGGGCACCGTGAGCGTGAGCCGTACGGGTTCGTTCCAGGCGCTCGGTTCGTTCAAGAGCGAGAACGGCTCCCTGATGCTGATGCAGGCGTTCCTTTACGGAATTTCGGCGCTCGTGATCGTGGCGTTCCTGACCGTGTGGACCGTCCAGCGCACCCGGGACATAGCCGTCCTCAAGGCAATGGGCGCGTCCGGTGGTTATGTGCTGCGGGATGCCATCACGCAGGCCGCCATCGTTTTGCTGGCCGGGGCGGGTCTGGGCGGGGCGGCCGGCGTCCTGGGCGGATTTGCAGCGGCCCAGGCCGCACCGTTCCTCGTCACTCCCGCCACCACGCTGCTGCCCGTGCTGGGAATCGTTGCCCTCGGGCTCGCCGGCGCCGCGCTGGCGGTCCGGCGGGTCACCACGGTTGACCCGCTGATCGCGCTCGGCGGCAACTGAAAACCCCTATTTCCTCTCGAAAGGTCCTTCGTTATGTCTGTCTCTTCTTTGTCTGTTACACCTGTCCCCGGTTCAGCTAGCCGCACCACCCTCCCCCTGGCGCTCGACAACGTCACCCTCGAGTACCCGGACGGGGGCGGAATTCTCAAGGCCCTGGACAGTGTCAGCCTGGGTGTGGCGGCCGGGAGGATGGTCTCGCTGGTGGGTCCGTCGGGTTCGGGCAAGTCCAGCCTCCTGGCGGTGGCCGCCACTCTGGTCCGCCCCACCAGCGGGCACGTGGTGATCGACGGGATCACGACGGCGGGCCTCAAGGACGCGGAACTGACCGCGCTGCGCCGGGAGAAGGTGGGGATCATCTTCCAGCAGCCCAACCTCCTGGCGTCACTCACCGCCGTCGAGCAGTTGATGATCGGACACCACCTGCGCGGCAAGCCGCTGAAGGCAGCGCGTTCACGGGCCCTTGATCTGCTGGGCCTTGTGGGTATGGGACCATCCGCGGAGAAGCGGCCGCACCAGCTGTCCGGCGGGCAGCGGCAGCGGGTCAACATAGCGCGGGCGCTGATGGGTGACCCCACGGTGCTGCTGGTAGACGAGCCGACGGCGGCGCTTGACCATGAGCGGAGCGCCTCGATCGTCGGGCTGCTCCGCCGCGTCACCGATGAATTCCAGGTGGCCACCGTGATGGTCACGCACGATACGGAATTTGTCCCGCTGACCGACGCGGTGGCGGTGATGCGTGACGGCGGGTTGGCTGCGCCGGTGGTGCCGGACGGCGCGCACGCGTAGGGCCGGATGCAACATCGCGGGTTTGCCGGGCAACCGGGTTGTCCGGAGATTGCCGGCCTATTTGACGGCGGTGATTCGTTCGGTTGCCTTTGCCTGAGGCTTGCGGTCCAGGATCAGCGCGATCGCGATGCCGAGCATCCAGACGTCCTTTGCCAGTGCTGTTCCCTGCGGGCTGGGCCGGATTCCGTCCTCCAGGGTCATGCCCGGCGTCTTCAGGTAGAGGGTGACCAGCGACCCGGAGAAGATTCCGAGGCCAATGCCGGCCATGCGGCTGGGCACGAAAGGCATAAGGAGCGCTGCGCCCAGGGTCATTTCCGCGTAGCTGAGCATCTTCCCGAACTTCGCCGCGTCGATTCTGCTCACGGGCGGGATTACCGTGGCCGCCATGGTCTGGAGCCCGGCGGCCCTGTCCCTGTCAAGGTCGCGCTTGCCCCACCCTGCGTTGAAGATAAACGCGCCAGTGGTCAGGCGGAGAGGGATGTGGGTGAGTCTCATCGTCGGTTCCTTTCATGATTGCGGTCAATTTCGGTTCGGTGCGGTTAAACGGCCCCTGTTCGCCATGATGCACAGGCCCAAATCGAGGTCGAACCGATCTCGCCGACATATCTTAATTATCGGCGCGAGAGTGAAAGCAA
Source organism: Pseudarthrobacter sp. 01T43 (assembly GCF_056398665.1). Taxonomy (NCBI): domain Bacteria; kingdom Bacillati; phylum Actinomycetota; class Actinomycetes; order Micrococcales; family Micrococcaceae; genus Pseudarthrobacter; species Pseudarthrobacter sp. 01T43. Next base: position 13,310 of record NZ_JBFTPV010000019.1, read on the forward strand.
GGGAGTGGGCCGGGCTCATCCACATGCAGCCAAGATGTATACCGCGATAGCGCCAGGCGAAGTAGGGGCTTTGGTCCCTACTTCGGACGGGCCGGCGGGCGTGAACTGGTTTGGTACTCCGGGCAACAGTTTCCGGAGTGAGCTCGGGTCCTGTAGATCCCGGACCCCGCCGCCCGCCAGGAAATCCCGGCGTGACGCCATCAATCAAGTGATTGCACACATCATCTTCCGGTGGCTTTCCCAACGTTAAGCTCAGCCTTTTCCGAAAGAAGCTCAGCCTTTTCCGAAAGCGTCCCCGATTCCTTGGGGTGCCCCGCCAACGCTGGCTTCAGGGACGGAGGAATGTGGACTACTGCAAAGGATTACGCTCATGAACAAAGCAATGCGCATCATCGGATCGGCGGCCGCGACCGCTGCTCTGGGACTGGGTGCCAGCGCCCTTCCCGCCAGCGCCKCGGTGAACGCCTCCACCAGTTCCTGGAACCAGGCTTCGAACCATAACAGGCACGACGTACGGGACCACAACAAGCACGACACCAGGAACGGCTGGTTTGACACCGAGGACCGATGGCACGACAACGGCGACGACTCGGGCTGGCGGGATGACAACGGTAATTGGCGCGCTGACAATGACCACAATGGCTCCTGGACGGGCCACGACGGTTGCCGGCATGACCGAGACGGCTACTGGGATCACAACGGACACCGGCACGATAATAAGGACCACCACCGCACGTGGTGACTCAAACCATGACCCACGGCAGCCCTACCCGGTGTCGGTACCCCGGAGTAGGGTTCCGTCATGGACATCATCCTCGTACCTGGTTTCTGGTTGGACGCCTCATCGTGGGAGGAGGTGACGCCTGCCCTGGAAGCGGCGGGGCACACGACCCATCCCCTGACGCTGCCCGGCCTTGAATCTGTGGACGCACGGCGGGGCGGCATCACCCTGAAGGATCACATCGCCGCCGTCGTGAACGTTGTGGACGGCATCGACGGAATGGTGGTCCTGGTGGGCCACTCAGGTGGCGGCGCCGTCATCCATGGGGTAGCGGACGCGCGGCCGGACCGGGTTACCAGGAACATCTATGTGGACAGCGGACCACTCGGTGAGGGCGGCGTCATCAACAATGAACTACCGGCCGAGGGCGACGACGTCCCGCTGCCGCCGTGGGACGGCTTCGAGGACGCCGACCTGGTGGACCTCACGGACGAACTGCGGACCAAGTTCCGGGCGCGCGCCATCCCCGAGCCTAAGGGCGTGGCCTACGGCAAGCAGCGCCTGCACGACATCCGCCGGTACAACGTGCCCGCAACCGTCATTGCGTGCCAGTTCCCGTCGTCGCTCATCATTGAATGGATCGACGCCGGCCATCCCTTCACCGCGGAACTGGCCCGCATCCGCGACGTCGACTACGTGGATCTCCCCACCGGGCACTGGCCCCAGTTCACCAAGCCGGCTGAGCTTAGCCAGGCAATCCTGGCGGCGGTGGAGCGGACGGTGTGAGTGCGGGACGCAGCTAACAGGCTGAACTCCCGTAAACTCACGGGCGGGGCAGGCCGCCGAGCCGTGTCATGGCCGCCTCACCTGCAGCGTTTGCCGGCACGGTTCCGCACCACCTGAAAGGCCCACCCATGCCTGATGTCAGCGACCTCATTGACTTTGATTCCCTGCTCACCGCTGACGAGATTGCCCTCCGGGACACCGTGCGGGCCTTCGTGGACAGTGAGATCAAGCCCAACATCGCGGACTGGTACGAAAGGGCCGTCTTTCCCCTGGAGCTCGTGCCGGAACTGGCCAAGCTGGGCCTACTCGGCATGCACCTAAAAGGCTACGGCTGCGCCGGCCGCTCCGCCGTCGACTACGGCCTGGCAGGGGCCGAACTCGAAGCCGGTGACTCCGGACTGCGAACCTTCGTCTCGGTACAGGGCTCCCTGGCCATGAGTGCCATCCACAAACACGGCTCCGAAGAACAGAAACAGGAGTGGCTGCCGGCGATGGCCGCGGGTGAGGCGATCGGCTGCTTCGGCCTGACCGAACCCACTGCAGGATCCGATCCGGGCAGCATGACCACCTTCGCCCGCCGCGACGGCAGCGACTGGGTGCTCAACGGCGCCAAACGCTGGATCGGTCTGGCCTCCGTGGCCCAGGTGGCCATCATTTGGGCCCAGACCGACGGCGGCATCCGCGGCTTCGTGGTGCCCACGTCCACCCCGGGATTCAGCGCCACCCCCATCGAACCGAAGCTGTCCATGCGGGCATCCATCCAGTGCGATATTGAGCTGACTGACGTGCGCCTGCCCGAAAGCGCGGTGCTGCCGAACGTCGTCGGACTTAAGGGCCCGTTCTCCTGCCTAAACGAGGCACGCTACGGGATCATCTGGGGCGCCATGGGCGCGGCCCGTGACGCGTTCGAGGCCGCCCTGGACTACTCCAAGGGGCGCATGCAGTTCGACAAGCCGCTCGCCGGCTACCAGCTGACCCAGCAGAAGCTCGTGGATATGGCCCTGGAAATCAACAAGGGCTTCCTGCTCGCCCTGCACCTGGGCCGGCTCAAGGATGCCGGCCGCCTGCAGATCGAGCAGATCTCGGTGGGCAAACTTAACAACTGCCGCGAAGCCATCGCCATTTGCCGCGAGGCCCGCACCATCCTCGGCGGCAACGGCATCACCCTGGACTACTCACCGCTGCGGCACGCGAACAACCTCGAATCCGTCCGCACCTACGAGGGCACCGACGAAGTTCACACCCTTATCCTGGGCAACAAGCTCACCGGGGTTCCTGCGTTCCGCTGAATCAGCTCAGACGCGCAAAGGGCGTGGCCGGCGACATCCGCCGGCCACGCCCTTTCAGCTATGTTGCGTCAGTTCAGTTGCGTCAGTTCGCTGCCGCGCCGGCACCAACCTCGACCGCGCCGCCGGCGAGCCGGAGCCAGGTGTCCACCACGGTGTCAGGGTTCAGGGAGACGGAGTCGATGCCTTCCCCGACGAGCCACTCGGCGAAGTCCGCATGGTCGCTGGGGCCCTGACCGCAGATGCCGACGTACTTGCCGCGCTCCTTGCAGGCCTTGATGGCCATGCTCAGGAGCTTCTTGACGGCAGGATCCCGCTCATCGAAGCCGGCGGCCACAGTGGCCGAGTCCCGGTCCAGGCCCAGGGCCAGCTGGGTCATGTCGTTGGAGCCGATGGAGAATCCGTCGAAGTACTCCAGGAAGTTATCGGCGAGCAGCGCGTTGGACGGGATCTCGCACATCATGATGACCTCGAGGCCGTTCTCACCGCGCTTCAGGCCGTTCTCGGCGAGCAGTTCGATGACGCCGCGGGCCTCGTCGAGGGTCCGCACGAACGGGATCATCAGCTTGACGTTGGTCAGGCCCATCTCGTTGCGGACGAAGAACAGGGCTTCGCATTCGAGGTCGAAGCAGTCCCGGAAGGACGGGTCCAGGTACCGTGAGGCGCCGCGGAAGCCCAGCATCGGGTTCTCTTCGTGCGGCTCGTAAGCGGGTCCGCCGATGAGGTTGGCGTACTCGTTGGACTTGAAGTCGGACATGCGCACAATCACCGGGTGCGGCGCGAAAGCCGCGGCAATGGTAGCCACACCCTCAGCCAGGCGCTTGATGTAGTAGTCGCGCGGGCTGTCGTAAGCCGCGATGCGTTCGCGGATTTCCGCGGCCACGTCCGCCGGCTGCTCGTCCAGGTTCAGCAGTGCCTTGGGGTGGATGCCGATCTGGCGGTTGATGATGAATTCCAGCCGCGCCAGGCCCACGCCGTGGTTGGGCAGCTGCGCGAAGGTGAACGCCTGCTCCGGGGTGCCCACATTCATCATGACCTTGACCGGGGCCTCGGGCAGCTGGGTGACCTCGGTTTCCTCGACCGTGAAGTCCAGGAGCCCTTCGTAGATCAGGCCGGTTTCACCGTCGGCGCAGGTAACGGTCACCTCGAGGCCATCGGAGAGCGCCTGGGTGGCGTCCCCGGTGCCGACGACGGCGGGAATCCCCAGTTCGCGGGCGATGATGGCCGCGTGGCACGTGCGGCCGCCGCGGTTGGTGACGATGGCGGAGGCGCGCTTCATGATCGGTTCCCAGTCAGGATCGGTCATGTCGGCAACCAGGACGTCGCCGGTCTTGAAGGCAGCCATCTGGTCGATCGAGGTCAGGATGCGGACGCTGCCGGCACCGATGCGCTGGCCGATCGCGCGGCCTTCGGCGAGCACGCGGCTGGTCCCGTTGAGGCGGAAACGGCTCAGGCTGCCGGCGGGACGGCGGGACTGCACGGTTTCCGGGCGGGCCTGCAGGATATACAGGCCGCCGTCGATCCCGTCCTTGCCCCACTCGATGTCCATGGGACGGCCGTAGTGGTTTTCGATGGCGACGGCATGCCGGGCGAGCTGCTCGACGTCGTCGTCCGTGAGGCTGAAGCGGTTCCGCAGCGAAGCCTCAACCGGCACGAAGTCGATGGTGCGGCCGATCTCCCGGCTGTCCGTGTAGGTCATCTGGAGGGCCTTCTCGCCCAGTCCGCGCTTGAGGATGGCGGGACGGCCGGCCTGAAGTGCCGGCTTATACACGTAGAACTCGTCGGGGTTCACGGCGCCCTGGACCACAGCCTCACCGAGACCGTAGGAGGACGTGACGAACACGGCGTCCTGGAACCCGGATTCGGTGTCCATGGTGAACATCACGCCGGAAGCCCCGACGTCGGAGCGCACCATCCGCTGGACTCCCGCCGAGAGCGCAACATCGGCGTGCTCGAACTTGTGGTGCACGCGGTAGGCGATGGCGCGGTCGTTGTAGAGGGACGCGAAGACGTCCTTGATGGCGAGCAGGATGTTCTCGATGCCGCGGACGTTCAGGAAGGTTTCCTGCTGCCCGGCGAAGGATGCGTCGGGCAGGTCTTCCGCCGTCGCGCTGGAACGAACGGCCCAGGAAAGGTCTTCGGAGCCGCCGTGCTTGTCCACCAGCTGCTGGTAAGAGTTGCGGATCTGGGCTTCAAAATCAGGCAGGAAGGGCGTCTCGCGCATGAGCGTCCGGATTTCCTGGCCGGCCGCGGCCAGGGCAGTCACGTCATCGGTGTCCAGCCCGAGCATGCGGTCCGCGATCCGCTGGTCCAGCCCGGAGTCTGCGAGGAAGTTGCGGTAAGCGTCGGCGGTGGTGGCGAAGCCGTCCGGTATCTGGACGCCGGCGGACGTGAGGTTCTGCACCATCTCGCCGAGGGAGGCGTTTTTTCCGCCTACCCGGTCCAGGTCCTTGAGGCCGAGTTCTGAAAACCACAGGATGTCTGTAGTCATMGTTGCTGCTCCTTTGCAGATGATGGCATGCGGTGGTGCCGCCCCGCTCGCGGGCTGTAACCGGTCGGTGGGCGCGAATCCTGTCTACAGTGACAGGTCCGAGGCCGTCTTTCCAACATGATGTCTGCCACACTCAGTTTGTGAAAATTTTCCCTAGTGCTTGAGGTTCATGCGCTGCAGGATGGTGGCGGCCATTTCCTCTACCGACACCGAGGCCGAGTTCAGGTACGGAATCCGGTGCGAGACGTACAGCTGCTCAGCACTTCGCAGCTCAAAGCCGCACTGCCGCAGCGACGCATAGGATGAGCCGCGGCGCCGTTCGGTGCGGATCTGGCTCAGCCGAAGCGGGTTGGAGGACAGCCCGAAACACTTCTCAACAAAAGGCCGAAGCGGTTTGGGCAGGCCTTCGCGCTGGAAGTCCTCATCCACCAGCGGGAAGTTCGCTGCGAAGATGCCGTGCTGCAGCGCCAGGTACATCGTGGTGGGCGTTTTTCCGCAGCGGGAAGGTGCCACCAGGATGACCTGGGCCTTTTCCAGCGCCCGCAGACTCTGCCCGTCGTCGTGTTCCATGGCGTATTCGACGGCGGCCATCCGGGACTGGTACCGCTCCGCATTACCCAGGCCATGTGCCCTGCCGGGTACGGCACTTGCCGGGGAGCCGAGGGCCTGCTCCAACTGCCCCATGTGTGTTCCGATGAGGTCGACAACGATTCCCTGGCATGTGGCGAGGGTCTGCCGGATCTCGCTGCTGACGGCGGTGGAAAAAACGATGGGCCGCGGACCGGTGCCGATCAGCCCGTCGATGGTGCCCACCACAGACTTGGCCTGATCCACCGTAGTGATGAAGGGGACCGTGATGCGGTCAAAGTTGTTCGCCGGAAACTGCGTCAGCAGCGTATTGCCGAGCGTTTCGGCGGTGATGCCCGTGCTGTCCGAGAGGAAGTAGACAGGGCGGAGAGCGTCATTGGTCATGAACGCATTCTGCCCCACGGCGGCCCGGGTCCGGTATCCGGGCACCACCACTACGCCTTCCGGTGGATCGACTTGTAGCTCAGGTACGCGTTCAGGCCCTCAATCCCGTACTCGGTTCCGAGGCCGGAATCGTGCCGTCCGCCGAAGGGTGCGGCGTGGTTGGAGGCGAAGAAGTTCAGGCCCACGGAGCCGGTGTCCATGCGGTCCGCCACGGCGAGGGTGGCGTCAGGATCCGCACCGAACACCAGGCCGCCCAGGCCGAACTCGGTGTTGTTGGCAAGGGCCACTGCCTCGTCAACGCTGCCGCCGGCGTCGTCATATTTCAGGATGGTGATGACCGGCCCGAAGATCTCCTCGCGGGAGATCCGCATGTCCGGAGTGACGTCGGCGAACACCGTCGGCTCCACGAAGTAACCGTTCTCCAGTCCCCCGCCCAAGGACGCGGCACGGCCGCCGGTGGTCGCCCGGGCACCTTCAGCCAGGCCTGACTCCACGTACTCCAGCACGGTCCGGTACTGGGATTCCGTGGCGCAGGGGCCGAAAACCGTGTCAGTCTGCAGCGGGTCGCCCTGCTTCCCGGCGGCGATGGTGGCCGTGACCATGTCCACCACCTCGTCATAACGGCTCGCGGGGGCAAGGATCCGGGTGGAGATGTAGCAGGTCTGCCCGGTGTTGCGCATGGAGGACTTGATCAGGACCTCGGACATGGCGTCCAGGTCAGCGTCGGGCAGCACAATGGCGCTGGACTTTCCGCCCAGCTCCAACGTGACCGGACGCAGCAGCTCACCGCAGGCCGCGGCAATTTTCCGGCCCACCGGCGTCGAACCCGTGAACGCTACCTTGGCCACGTCCGGGTGCTTGACCAGCACATCCCCCAGCCTGCCGGAACCCGTCACCAGGTTCACGACGCCGGCGGGGACACCTGCCGCCGCGATCGCGTCGATGATCACGCGGATGGACAGCGGCGTGGGCGAGGCCGGCTTGATCACCACGGTGCAGCCTGCCAGCAGCGCAGGTGCCAGCTTGATGATCACCAGGTTGATGGGGAAGTTCCACGGCGCGATCAGTGCGCACACCCCCAGCGGCTCGCGCCGGACCACGGACTCGCCGCCGCCGCGTGGGAACGGGCGGACGTCTTCCCGTTCGAGGTACTCGGCGAGGGTGGCGAAGTAGCGGAAGATGCCGGCCGCGTTGGCCGCGGCACCGGCGGATTCGGCCACGGGTGAGCCGTTTTCCCGCGAGTTGGTCAGGGACAGCTCCTCGGCCCGTTTCTCCACTTCCACAGCGATCTTCAGGAGGTAAGCGGCGCGCTCGGACGGGGTCAACCGGGGCCACTCCCCCTGAAACGCATGCCGGGCGGAGCCGACGGCGGCGTCCACGTCTTCCGGAGTTCCGTCTGGTACGGAGCCCCAGACTTCGCCCGTGGCGGGGTCGGTCACCGGGTTCCGGCCGCTGCCCCGGGAAGGCTGCCAGGCGCCGTCTACAAAGATGGTGTCCACATGGGTGTGGGGCAGGGCAAGCGACGTGCGGGCGGCCAGTGCCGGAGCGTCATGGGTGGCGGAAGTCATCGGATCACCGCCGTCTTGAGCAGGGCGTTGGATCGGTTGAGGTCGGCTGTGGCCATGTCCACGGCGGCCTGGGTGATGAGCTCCGGGACAATTTCGATGGCCAGCCGGTCGGTGTAGGTGGCGGGGTCCATGCCGAACCAGGAGGAGGCCAGCGCAATCCCGGCCTGGTCGAACCGCCACAGCCGGTCGGCATCGCGCATCAGGGCGTCCTCCAGGGAGTGGGCCACCAAGCGTGTGTCGTGGCCGTCGATGATGTCGCAGATCCGCTCGACGAAGGCCGCCGAATAGCCCAGCCCGGGCAGCACCCGGCGCGCCACATGGCAGCCCTGCAGTTCATGCTCGTAGCGGATGGCAGCCTTGCGCCAATCCCCGGCAAACCCCTCCGAGATGATGCGGGATTCGTCAACATGCGCCCATCCGGTGTCGTGCAGCAGCGTGGCTACCCGCACGATTTCAGCGTCGGCAGCAGGGTAGGCCCGGCACAGGCGTTCGGCGTAGGCCAGGGAAATGGGCAGGTGAATGTCATTGCCGCGTGTGCGTGTTTCGTGCACCACGGCCTTCCACAACGCGTCCAGCTCCTCAAGGGCGGCAGGCGTGGTGCTGATGGGAGTGGTGTCAACCGGACCGGGTGCCGGGATGGGGCGCACGCCGTATTCGGCGGCGAACGCGTCGGCCAGCGTATCGGCAGCTTCCGTGGCGGTCGCGGCGTGATCGGGGCCCGCAGCGACCGGAGTCTTGGGGGTGCTCATAATGCTCCTTCGGGTGGGCCAACTTACTGTCTGAGTGCAGTTAGCTGTCCGTGGTGATGGTCTTGAGTTGCGTGGCGGGGTCCGCCGCGGCGTCCGCCGGGATGTTCTGGTCCTTGGCCAGCGCGTTCTTCACGGCCATGAAATCCAGCGGGGCATTGACGCAGTCCGCAGCGATGATCCTGCCCTGGCGGTAGTAGAGGACGCTGAACTTCCCGCGTTCCTCGTCGCGCCGGAGCACGGTCGCATCGAAGCCGTTGCAGAGGCCCGCGATCTGCAGCTTGAGGTCGGCCTGGTTCGACCAGAACCACGGGATACCGGCGTACTCCTCACGCCGGCCCGTGAGCGAGTACGCGGCCACCTTGGCATGCTCGATGGCGTTGTTGACGCTCTCCAACCGGATCCGTTCCCCCTGCTCCGAGCCGGGCACGGGGTTGGGCATGTTGGCCACGTCCCCCACGGCCACGGTGGTGCCGTCCGAGGCAAGCGCGAACCTGTCAACCACCACTCCGTTGTCCACGGCCAGGCCCAGCTGTTCGGCCAGCTGGGTATTGGGGATGACGCCGATGCCGATCAGCACGATCTGCGCCGGCAGCACCGTCCCGTCCTGGAGCTCGACGGCGGCGACTGACGTCTGTTCCTTGCCTGCGGCCGTGTCCGGGGCGAACCGCGCAGCACTCGTGTTGAGCCGGATGTCCAAACCGCGGGAGCGGTGCGCCTGCAGGAAGTACTCGGCAGTCTCCTCCCCCACAGCACGGCCAACCAGCCGCGGCCCGAACTCAAGAACGGTCACGTTTTTGCCCATTTTCTGCAGGCTGGACGCGGCCTCGAGGCCGATGAACCCGCCGCCGATCACCACCACGTCGGTGGCGTCGCCTACCCGGGCCTTGAGCGCCAGGGCGTCGTCGGCATTGCGGAGGTACAGCACGCCGTCGAGGTCCCCGCCGTCGATCTCCAGCTTGCGTGCGCGAGCACCCACAGTCAGGGCCAGCCGCTTGAAGGGGAACTCCCGGCCGGAGGACGCGTGCGCCACCCCGGATCCGTCCGCTTCCTTGTCGATCCGGACAATATACTCGCCCTTGACCAGTTCCACATTGTGCTCGGCCCAGTAGTCGTTGGAGCGGAAAATCAACGATTCGCTCTCCACTGTGCCCTGCAGGAACTCCTTGGACAGCGCCGGCCGCTGGTACGGCCGGTGGTCCTCGTCGCCCAGCAACGTGATGTGCTCGTCAAAGCCCAGGGCCCGGAGCGACACCGCGAGCTGGACGCCCGACTGGCTCGCGCCGATGATGAGAAGCCCGGTCCGGGTGGGGACGGTGGCGGCGCTTGTGGTGATGCTGACCGGCTGTTCCGCTGCTTGGGTGCCCACGGCTACACCTGGGTTTCCGGGGTGGTGACGAACAGTTCGTTCCCGTCCGTCAGGCGCAGCTGGCAGGACAGCCGGGAGTTGTCCTCGCGGTCCACTGCGGTGCCGTAGAGCATCTMGTCCTCCATGTCCTCCATCGGCGGAAGCTGCGAAAAGCAGTCCTCCCGGACAAAGACGTGGCAGGTGGCGCAGGACAGCGAGCCGCCGCACTCTGCCACGATGCCGGGAACGCCGTTGCGCACCGCGGTTTCCATGACCGAGTCGCCCACGTTGCCCTCGACGTCGCGGACGGCGCCTTCTGCATCGGTGAAGTGAACCGTTGGCATGGGTCCTCCTTTGAATTGAAGTTGATTGAGGTGGAGTGGATGGTCAGCCGGGCAGTCAGATGAACTGCCGGCCGCCGTCCACCACCATGGTCTGGCCCGTGTAGTACGAGCTGTCGGGTCCGGCGAGGAAGAGCGCGGCTCCCACGATGTCCTCCGGCTGGCTGGCCCGCTTGATGGCACCGCGGTCCACGCCGTAGTTTTCGGCGTTTTCCATCAGTCCGTAACTGGCCTCGGTGAGGGTGAAGCCGGGGGCGATCGCGTTGACCGTGATCCCCCGCCGGCCCAGTTCCTTCGCCATGACCCGGGTCATGGCCACTACGCCGCCCTTGGAGGCGACGTAGTGCAGCCACTGCTCCGAGCCGCTGAAGATCGTGGCACTGGAGAGGTTGATGACGCGCCCGCCCTCCGGCAGGTACGGACTCGCGGCGCGGGTCATCAGCCAGGGGCCCTTGAGGTTCACGTTCATCACCAGGTCCCATTCGGCCGGATCAATATCCTCGAACGGGGTGCGCGTCACCGTTGCGTACACCGCGGCGTTGTTAATTACGACGTCGATGCTTCCGTTTCCGAAGTCCGCGCAGCTTTTTGCGAGGTCCTCCGTGGAGTCCACACTGGTCACGTCCGCCGCGAACGCAGCGGCTTCGGCACCGAGCTCGCGGACCAGTTTGGCCGTTTGCTCCGCACCCTCGATGTTGATGTCGGCCACCGCCACGCGGTACCCCCGGCCGGCGAAGCCGAGCGCGAACGCCCGGCCCAGCCCGCCGGCGGCACCGGTGATCAGGACGGTCCGGTTTGTGACCGCGTCCATGCCTCCAGCCGCATATTCTTCACTAGGCATATTGAGCTCAGACATGGCTGTGGCTGTGGGCGCCGGGGCCGGTCACTACTAGGTCCTCCTCGGCGTCGAGGATCTGGACAGTTCCTTTCGTTCCGTCAACGCGCAGCCGCTGGCCGGTCTTGATGGTGGTCGATGCCGAACCGGTTCCGGTCACGGCGGGCAGTCCGTACTCGCGGCAGACGATTGCCGCGTGGCTCATCATGCCGCCGATGTCCGTGACGGTGGCCTTGATCTTGCCAAAGATCGGCCCCCAGGACGGTGCCGTCACGGTAGCCACCAGGATCTCGCCCTGCTGGATCTCGGAGAGCTGGTCGGCATCGGTGATCACGCGGGCCAGGCCTTCCACCACGCCGGGGGATGCGGCCATCCCGCGCAGTCCGCCGCCCTCCACTTCTTCGCCGGCGCCCAGCCACTGCTGGACCTGCTCGGTGGTGATGCCCCAGAGCATCCGGGTGAATGGTTCGGTGATGATTTCCGGCGGGGTGTTCAGGGCCGGGGCGGGGCGGGCGGTCTTGAGCGCGTCCACGATGCCGCGGCGACGCTCGATTTCCTCCGGCCAGTAGTCCGGGCCGATGGGCTTGGCACCCACGCCCCAGCCGGTGACCAGGTCAAAGAGTGCGTCGCGGACCTCGTTGCGGCCCAGGTAGAGCAGATCGTCCGGTTCGGTCCAGAAGCCCTCGGCCTGCATCATGCGGGACAGCTCGCGGATCTTGCGCCAGAAGACGCCCATGGTCCAGTGCTCGATGTAGAAGTTGTGGTTCTCCACGTACGGGTAGGCGGTGGCGGCGAGACCGCGCTTGGCATCGAAGAGCGCCTGGTTGTCACCTTCGAGCAGGTCGCGGTATTCCTCAATGATGCGGTCGCGTTCAGCGATGAGGGCCTCGACGGGGCGCATGATTTCCTGGCCTTCGTCCACGCGGCGGATGTAGTCCGCGATGTAGCCGAGCGGGATTTCCTGGTGTTCGTTCCAGTACTTGTCGTGGCCGTAGAAGCCGTTGCCCACGGTGAAGTTGAACCACGGGTCCTTGGCACCCTCGTACTGTGCCATCCACTGATCCCCGCCGGGAGCCGAAGCGATGGCACCCAGGGTGGCATCGACGTCGTCCGTGTTCCCGAAGTGGGCCTGCAGCCCAAGCTCGACGGCCAGCTTGGCGAGCCCCTTGAGCTCGTCGTCCGGGCGGAAGAGTTCCATGTCCACGCCCTGCACCATGGTGGCTATGGACTGGTCAGGAACATTGGGGAAGACCTGCTTGCAGAAGTTGAAGAAGTCCAGGTAGGCGATGTAGCCCAGGTTCAGGAATTCGAAGTGGTACTGCCAGTTCTGGTAGGCGAGCTGGATGAGGCGGTCGTAGCTTTCCAGCAGCTTCTCAGACCCGTCCTTGCCCTTGCCCGACGTGATGTCCTCCATCGGGACCATATCCGGGAGCTTGGGAAAGGAGATGGTCTCCATCTCGTCGATGGTGCCCTTGACCTTGACGTGCCAGTCCTTCAGCAGCTGCTCCCAGTTCTGGAAATAGTGGCCCACACGCTGCTCGAACAGCGGCACGCGGGCGGCGATCTGATCCTCCGGCACCGGGATGGGCGACATGTAGAGGTAGCCCAGATGGATGCGGAACTCGATGCCATTGGCGTTGGGGATCATCAGGTGCCGGGCGTTGTACTGGCCCAGGCACTTGACCGCAAACTCGCCGCCGATGGTCTCAAAGGGCTTAAAAACGGTGGGCCAATGCTGGCTGTCACAGAACCAGAACTTGGCGTCCTCCTGCTCCTTGAGTTTGTCCTGGAAGACCAGATAATACGGGTAGATCTTTTCCCAGCCCTCGGCGCCGGCGGGGACCGTGAGCTCGGAGGGTTTGGGGAAGGACTTCAGGGACATGGCGGTCCTTTCAAAAGGGCTCAACGGTGAGCCTTGGTTGGGAAAGCGGGCTGACAGGGATTTCGGGGAGCTAAACGGCCTGCTTGGGAACGGTGGCACTAAAGCCGCTGAAGTAGCCGCCGGAGACAACGGGCTGCGAGGCGGTCTGGGTGGGTTTGGAGGAGTGGACGGTCTCCGGGCGGGACTGGAGAAGCAGCAGGTTTTCACCGTCGGGCAGGTCCGCGTCGAGGGCCCATTCGATGTCCTGCGGGCACTTGTAGTGCTTCTCGGCCCGCTTGGCCATCTGGGCGACGGCGGTGAGTTCCGCATCGGTGAGGCTGCGGCGGCCGCGGCGTTCGGCGTCGACCTCGCGTTCCACGAGGCGCTTGGCGCCCTTATCCGGTACGAGTTCAGCGTGCTTGTCGCCGAGGTGTTCGTTCACGACGGCGAGCGTGACCTTGTCCAGCTTGATGTTGTCCGGCGTGACCTGGCCGGACACCACCATCTCGCCTACCCCGTAGGAGGAGTCAACGGTGATCTTGGAGCGGTCGCCGTTGGTGGGGTCCATGGTGATGGCGACGCCGGAGACGCGGGCGTTGACCATCTTCTGGACCACGACGGCCATGGAGAGGCCCTCGTTGGGGATGCTGTTCTTGAGCCGGTAGATGATGGCCCGGGAGGTGAACAGCGATGCCCAGCACTGACGGATGTGCTCGGTCACGGCCTTGACGCCTTCAAGCCAAAGGTAAGTGTCCTGCTGGCCGGCGAAGGAGGCATCCGGCAGGTCCTCCGCCGTGGCGCTGGACCTTACCGCGACCGGGACGGGTGCGTCGAAGCGGTTCATCAAGGACTCAAAAGCGCTGATGGTGAGTTCGCGCATGGCCTGCGGCACCGGCCGGGAGCAGATGTCCTCGCGGATGGTTGCCGACACCTTGTCCACCTGGACCGTATCCTCGGGATCGAGGCCGGCCAGGAGCCGGTGGATCTCCTCGGTGATTCCGGCTTCGTGCATAAATGCATCGAACTGCGCCGTGGTGACCACAAAGCCGGGCGGGACGGGCATGCCGGCGGAGGTCATGGTGACCAGAGATGCGCCCTTGCCGCCGAGATTTTCAAGGGTCGGTTCGATGCCGCCATCGAAGAACTGGACGTATTCATTGCTCTGCATGGTGGTTAGGCCTTCCAACTGACAGGAACGGTCTCGGGAACACGGAAGGAGAGGTTTTCGCGGAAGGCGATGGCCTCCGGATCTTCCAGCTGGAGCTCCGGGGCGAGCCGGGCCACTTCCTCGAGGGCGATTTTGGCCTGGAGCTTGGCGAGCATGTTGCCCAGGCAGTAGTGGATTCCGAAGCCGAAGGAGAGGTGCTCGCGGGCGTTGGGGCGGGTGATGTCGAAGTCCTCGCCGGCTTCGAACTTGCTTTCGTCGCGGTTGGCCGACCCCATCAGGAGCAGCAGCTGGGAGCCTTCCTCGATGGCAACGCCGCCCACTTCGGTGTCCTTCAGGGCCTTCCGGCGCCAGCCGACGATGGAGCCGGCGTAGCGGAGGACCTCGTCGATGGCGGCGGGGATCTTCTTTGGATCCGCCACCAACTGCTGCCACTGCTCGGGACGTGCCAGCAGTTCGCGCAGGGCGTTGGAAATAAGCGTGGTGGTGGTTTCATGGCCGGCGAAGAGCAGGCTGTAGAGGACGGACGCGATCTCATGGTCCGAGATTTCTGCTCCTTCATGCTGCGCTTTGACCAGGTCTCCGGTGAGGTTGTCGCCGCCCTGTTCGTGGGCAACGCGGACCAGACGCAGGCATTCCTGCCAGTACTCCACGAGGTTGTGGGCGTGCGGGATCTGTTCCTCGTCACTCAGGTCACCCCAGGTCATGGCGGCCCGGGAATCGGACCACCGCTTGAAGGTGTCCACCTGGGAGACGTCCGCGCCGATGAGGGTCAGGATGGTGATGGTGGGGACGTCGTAGGCGAGGTCTTTGACGAGGTCGCCGCGGCGTTCGGGGCGGGCCAGCATCGTTTCGATGAGGGCCACCACGTTTTGCCGGATGAAGGGCTCCAGCGCCTTGTAGCGGCGGGGGGTGAAGGCCTTCTGGACCACGGCGCGGATCCGGGTGTGCTCCGGCGGGCGGCGGGCGGACAGGCCAGAGTAGGCGGTGAAACCGCCGTCCTCCATGATCTTCTTCGCGGCGGCCCCGCGTTCCCGGACCGGGGCCTGGGCGTTTTCGCTAGAGAAGGTTTCCCAGTCCTCGAAGACGGCCTTGATGTCGTCATAGCGGGAAACAACATAGAGCCCTACACGCTCGTCGAACATGACGGGCTGTTCGGTCCGGAGCTCAGCGTAGGCAGTGAAGGGATTCTTCATCTGGAAGGGCTCGTAGCCGTGGTGCCCGGCTGGGGCTTCCGCGCCGTGGCCGAAGGGACAGCGGCCGGCCGTTTCTGTCGACGATGACATCTTGACTCCTGGTGATTTGGTTCCGCCGGGCACTTGGTGGGGTGGCAGGCTTCTTAGGCTCCAGTGTGGTCCACATCACCGGCGATTGGGTAGGCCCTACTTCCACTGGATGGAAGTGAACTGTTTGTTGGGCTGCAGGGCTCGGAGCGGCCCCCCGCATGTTGACGGCAATGAAATGGCTGCTCAGAGGCTGCTTGCCCCGACCGGTCGGAATCGGATGGGGACAACGGACACGCCGTCAGGTTGGCGTCGCCTTCATCAGCCTCCCGCTCATCGCGGCCAACTTGCCTCAGCCGCATACGGGCACCCGAAAAATTTATGCAGCCTACTTAGTGTTTTGCCATTTCCAGTAGCCCAATTGTGAAATATGGTGATACCCACCACGCGATACCGAGTGGTGCTTAGGCCGGGTCAGCCCCTGACCAAGCGAAACGAAGGAGAGTTCCATGTTGCTTTGGATAGCCATCATCATTGCAGTCCTCTGGCTTGTGGGCCTGCTCGCCAATATCGGCGGCGGGCTTATTCACATACTTTTGGTTATCGCAGTGGTTGTCCTGATCTTCCATTTCGTTCGTGGCAGGTCCCGCGCCTGACTACAAGCAGGCCCCAACAGAACCTCCCACCCGTTCCCGGATTCGCCGTAACGTGATCGGTATGGATAACCGAGCAGAGGTACGGCAGTTCCTGTCCTCCCGCCGCGCGCGCATCACCCCGGAACAGGCAGGCCTCGAACCGTACGGCGGCCGGCGCCGCGTGCCCGGACTGCGGCGGGAAGAAGTTGCCCGCCTGGCCGGCGTAAGCGTCGAGTACTACACGCGCCTGGAACGCGGAAACCTGGCCGGAGTCTCGGACAGCGTCCTCGATGCAATCGCCCGCGCACTCGAACTGGACCGGGCGGAGCACGATCACCTCTATGACCTGGCACGCACGGCCACCACCTCAGGCCGCAAGCGCAGTCCTGCAAACGCCACAGCACAAGGTGTGCGCCCCGTGCTGCAGCACCTGCTGGACGCCATCACCGGCGCACCGGCGTTCATCGGAAACAACCGGCTGGACATCGTGGCCGCCAACACTTTGGGTTACGCCCTGTACTCGGACATGTACCGCGGTCCGGCACGGCCGGCAAACCACTCGCGGTTCATCTTCCTGGACCCGCGTTCGCATAACTTCTATACCGACTGGAACAGCGCGGCCAGCGCCAACGTGGCCATCCTCCGCCGCGAAGCAGGCCGCAATCCGCACGACAAAGGCATTGCCGAACTCGTTGGCGAACTCTCGATGCGCAGCGACGACTTCCGCACCCGATGGGCAGCGCACAACGTCCGGCGGCACTACTCCGGCACAAAGCTGTTCCAGCACCCGGTGGTGGGGCTCCTCGAACTGGACTACCAGGTCCTGGAACTGGATGAGGACCCCGGCCACACCCTGACGGTTTACCCTGCCGTCCCGGGCAGCCCTGCAGAGGAAGCCCTCAAGCTCCTCGCTTCCTGGGCCGCAACGGAAAGCCTCGCGCAGACCGCGCAGACGCCTGCCCGGCGCCTCTAGGGGTCCACACCGCACGCCGGCAAAATTCCGAGGGAGGCCCTGCCAGTACCCCTCAAGGCAGAGACTCCCTCAGATCTGCGCGATGCGCTTTGATGGAATAGTGCCCGCATGGCGCCACCCGCCGCAAGGCCCAGAAACTCAGCAGCTCCATCCCAAAGCTGCCTGTTCGCTGTTAAATAGGAGAAATATTGCTTATCGCTAACGCCTACGCCGCCCCGTCCGCCGACGGAGACCTCGTCCCCACCACCATCGAGCGCCGCGACGTCGGCCCGCACGATGTTCTGATCGAGATCAAGTTCGCCGGCATCTGCCACTCGGACATCCACACCGTCCGCGGCGACTGGGGCCCGCAGCAGTACCCGCTGGTCCCCGGCCACGAGATCGCCGGCATCGTCACCGAGGTCGGCAGCGCCGTCACCAAGCATTCCGTCGGCGATCGTGTCGGCGTCGGCTGCATGGTCAACTCCTGCGGCGAATGCGTCAACTGCAAGAAGGGTGAGGAGCAGTACTGCCTCAAGGGCAACACCGGCACGTACGGCGCCGTGGACCGCAACGGCACCATCACCCAGGGCGGTTATTCCACCCACGTCGTCGTCACCGAAGACTTCGTGCTCACCATCCCCGAGGGCATCGAGCTCGACGTCGCCGCTCCCCTTTTGTGCGCGGGCATCACCACGTATTCCCCCTTGCGGCACTGGGGCGCGGGTCCCGGGAAGAATGTTGCCGTCGTCGGCCTCGGCGGACTCGGCCACATGGCCGTCAAGCTCGCCCATGCGATGGGCGCCGAGGTCACCGTCCTCTCGCAGTCGCTGAAGAAGCAGGAAGACGGCCTGAAGATGGGCGCGGACCACTACTACGCCACCAGCGACGAAACCACCTTCACGGATCTTGCCGGCAGCTTCGACCTGATCATCAACACCGTCAGCGCCTCCATCGACATCAGCTCCTACCTGCAGCTGCTGTCCCTCGACGGCGCCCTGGTCAACGTCGGCGCACCGGCCGAGCCGCTCCCCGTGAACGCGTTCGCCCTCATCGGCGGCCGCCGCTCCTTCGCCGGTTCCATGATTGGCGGCATCCGCGAGACCCAGGAAATGCTCGACTTCTGCGCCGAGCACAACCTCGGCGCTGAGATCGAGGTCATCCCCGCCGGGAAGATCAACGACGCCTACGAGCGCGTCCTCGCTTCGGATGTCCGCTACCGCTTCGTGATCGACACGTCGACGCTCTAAAGCGCACGCGGCCGACAGGAAGCTAAGCGGCCGTGATCCGGACCGGCAGGGACTCGAACCCGCGGAGCACGTTGTGCAGGATCGGCACCGGTGCACCGTCCGGCTCGATGGTGGCTACCCGCTGGAGCAGCTGCTGCAGCACGATTTCCATTTCGAGCCGGGCGATGGGCTGCCCCACGCACTGGTGCAGGCCCATGCCAAACGCGACGTGGCCCGACGCATTGCGGTTGAGATCGAACTCATCGGCGTTCTCTCCCCACTTGCGCGGGTCACGGTTCGCGGCCCCGAGGAACACCAGGACCTTGGCGCCGGCGGGCAGATGCACCCCGCCCAGAACGGTGTCCATGGCCACGGTCCGGTGGAACTTTTGGAACGGTGATTCCAGGCGCAGCGCCTCATCCACGGCAAATTTCGCCATTTTCGGGTTGTCCCGCAGCTGGGCCCAGGCCTCCGGGTATCGGGCCAGCACCGAGAGTGTGTTCCCGATGCCGAAGATCGTGGTGTCCACTCCCGCGGACAGCAAGGCGCGGACCAGCAGCGTGGCCTGTTGCTCGGTGATCAGGCCGTCCTCCACGCGCTTCCAGATCTGGGCGCCAAAGCCGACGTCGTCCAGGTTTTCGCGCTGGCAGTTCCGCATCACCGCGGCAGCGTGCTCATCGCCTTGGGCGAAAGCCTGCTTGAAGATGTAGTTTTCCGGGCCGAACGCGTTGAACACCATGTTGCCGTAGGGCAGCAAATGTTCACGGCCGACGTCGGGAATCCCCACCGCGTCCGGGAAGACACGCAGGGGGTACTTTTCGGCGAGGTCCGTGATGGCGTCGAAGGTCCCCCGTTGCGCCAACTGCTCCGTCAGCTCCACGGCGGGCGGCGTGAACGGCTCGCGGAGGGCGCGGACTGTACTGGGATTGATCACGCCGGTCAGCGCCCGGCGCATCACGGTGTGGATGGGCGGATCCGATTCCAGGATGCTGGGCGGACGCCAGCCCGAATCCTTCCGGATGTCCCGCGGGCCCAGCCCGCCGGAGGAGATGTAGGTTTCGAAATCCGTCAGGACCTCATAGACCTCCTGATACCCGGCTACGGCGTAACTGCCGGTGCTCTCCAAATAAGAGACGGCGCCGGCATCGCGGAGCCGTCCCAGGAACGGGTACGGGTCCAGGAGGTTCGCCGTGTCGAACGGATCCTCGCCCAATACGTTGGCTTCATGGGTGGTAGCGGTCATGGGAAACACTCCTGGGAACGAAAACTTGGCGGGATGGAAGTGGTGGCTATAGATCCAGGACGAGGCGCGGGCAACCGGCAGCGGCGCGGGAAACGCACACCAGCATCACCTCGCCGGCTTCACGGTCCTCTTCCGACAGCACAGCGTCGCGGTGCTCCGGCTCACCCGAAATGATCTGGGTTTCGCAGGTGCCGCACAATCCGCCGCGGCAGGAGGACAGGACGCGTACGCCCACTTCCTCCACGGCTTCGAGGATGGTCTTGTCGTTGGGCACGGTCACGGTGGTCCCGGTCCGGGCCAGCTCCACCTCGAACGGGGCGTTGGCCGCGGCGGCACCTAGTGAGGAGGCCACGAAACGTTCGGTGTGCAGGGCGCCCGGAGGCCAGCCCATGCAGCGTTCCTCCACCGCGCCGAGCAGCCCGCCGGGGCCGCACGCGTAGACCAGCATGTGTGCCCGCGGCATGCCGAGGATCTGATCCAGGTCCAGGCGGCCAACCTCGTCCTCCGCGATGATGCGGACACGGTCCGGGCCGTACCGATCCTCCAGTTGCTGTGCAAAAGCCATGGTGTTCCGGCTCCGGCCGCCATAGATAAGGGTCCATTCCTTGCCGCCAGCCTCGGCCGCCTCAAGCATCGGAATCAGCGGCGTGATGCCGATGCCGCCCGCGATGAAGAGGTAGCGCCGCGATTCACGCATGGGGAAGTTGTTGCGTGGCTCGGAGATGGTCAGTGGCGTCCCGGAAAGCAGGGCGTGCACTGCCTTTGATCCGCCGCGGGAATCCGGCACATGCAGCACACCAATCCGCAGGTGGTCCAGCTCATCCGGCGAGGAACACAGGGAGTACTGGCGAACCAGGCCATCGCCGACATGGACATCGATGTGTGCGCCCGGCTGCCAGGGCTGGAACGGCTGGCCGTCGGCCCTCCTCAGCACCAGGGAGACCACCTGGTCCGCCGCGATGTCCACCTGGTCGACGACGGCGTCGATGGTGGCTCCTGCAGATGCACTCATGGGGCTCTTCACTTCCTTTGGAACGGCGTGCCCGCAAAGCAGGCTTCGGCCGGAGATCTGGCCGCTTTGAGGTCTTACTTGAGGTTAGGTGTTCCACGCCACAGGCGGTGCGCTGCTTTCCATCCAACGGAAAGACTGGCCTGCCGCGGGCGGGAGCGTCAGAACTATTGCGGCAGGTGCTCCACACCCAGCCGCCGTGCAATTCCCCGCGCAGCGATGTTGAGCACGGGAACCACACTGCCTACCGGCGCCGGGCGGCCGCGGGTGACGATTCCCAGCGCGGCCACGACCTGCTTGTTCGGCAGAAATACCGGGACCGCCAGGCCGTAGTTGTCCGGTCCAGCCTCTTCTTCCGTGGTGGCGTAGCCATTGGCCCGGACCCGTTCAATCTCGGCGGCCAGCAGTCCGGGGTTCGTGATGGTGCGGGGCGTGTGCGGCTCCAGCCGCTGGACAGCGGAGGAAAACAGGTCCTTGGCCCCGTGGGCGAGCATGATTTTACCCGCGGCACTTGCGTGCAGCGGCAGGCGTGCGCCCACGCGCCTGAACGGCTGGCCCGCGCCGGTGCCGGACATGCGCTCCACCAGCAGGACCTCTTCCCCGTCCAGAATGAACAGGTTCACCACGTTGTGGGTGACGAAAAGGACGTCCTGCATAAAGGGAGCCGCCACCTCGGCGATATTCTGCTGCGCGGGGGCCAGCAGGCCCAGCCGCCAGATGCGCTGGCCGACGCGATATTCGGCGTTCACCTTTTCCAGGCCGCCCCACGCCACCAGCTCACCGGCCAGGCGGTGCGCGGTGGCCACCGGCAGCCCTGCCCGCCGGGCCATGGCGCTGAGGCTTTGGACCGAGTGCTCGGCATCGAAGGTGCCCAGCAACGCGAGGGCGCGTGAGGTGACGCTGGCCGCCGGGTTGGTGGCAGCACCGCCGGGCGGGGCCGGAAGCTTGGGCGCGGCCGCCGTCGTAACCGGGCGTCGGGTGGTCCGGCCTGCCGGGGCAGCGTTTGCCATGGGTCACCCTTCTGAGTGCTGGAGAGCGCTGTACGTGGCGCAGCGCTGCATCCTGCTATTTTAGGCCCGACGCAGGCGCCCCCTTATGCGAAAGGCGAGGCACCGGCGTCGTACATTAATGCATCCGCCGTGTGACGGCGGCGTTCAGCCGGCCACAGCGGCGAGCCCCGAGCCGCGGTATGCACCCAGGCCGCCATCCACGCGGATATCCGAACCGTTCACCCAACCCGATTCGGGGCGGAGCAGGAAGTCGATGACAGGGGCGATGTCGTCCGGGTCGCCGAAGCGGCCCAGCAGGGCGCCGGCGCCCTCCACCTTGTCGCGGCCATGGTCTTTTTTGAAGTCCTCGAGGATGGGGGTCGCCACGGGCCCCGGGCTGACGCTGTTGACGCGGATCCGCTGCGGCAGCAGCTCGGCGGCCAGATGCTCGGTGAGGAACCGGACGCACTGCTTGGAGAAGAGGTAGGACTCGCCGGTGATCTCCTCGTCGCCGGCAACGGACTCCAGGGCGGCAGCCTCATCATCCGCGAGCGCGAAAGCGGAACACTTCGCCTTGGCCTCCCGCCAGTTCACGGCAACGCTGGAGGCGAGATTCACCACCGCGGAACCCTCGCCAAGCAGGGGTGCAAGCGCCCGGACCAGCCCGCGGACCCCGAAGACGTTGACGGCCAGCACAGTCCGCCAAGGTGCGGTGCCGGGGACTCCGGCGATGTTCGCCAGACCCCCGATGCCGATTGGCGCTGCGGCCGCGACGGCTTCAGCAGCGGCGGTAATGCCCGCCTGGCTGGAAAGATCCGCCTGCACAAACGTGCCGCTGAACTCCGTTGGCGCGTTACGGTCAATGCCGATCAACGGCACCCCGCGGCTGGCGAGGATCCGGGCCGTCCGGGCCCCGATTCCGGAGGAAACCCCGGTGAGTACGATGGGCAGTTGCTCCTGGGACATGCAGACTCCTCGATAGTGCGTGACGTGCTTCACTCAATAGTGGCAAGCGGGCGCCAGTCCCTGGCGCGCGCTTTCCGTTGGATGGAAAGACCGCACACGGATGTGACCGGTGCCATGACACTGGGATGAGAATTCCCTCCCGGCCGAAAGGACAAACCATGACGGCAGCCCAGTACGAGGTCCACGACCCGGCCACCCTCGAACTAGTTGGATACGCTCCGGAAAACACAGCAGAGGACGTTGAGCTGGCGGTTGCGGCGGCCCGCGAAGCCTCATCCGGCTGGTCCGCGGACCGGGAAGTGCGCCGCAGCGCCCTCCGGGCAGGCGCCGCACTGATCCGCCGCGACCTTGAGGCGCTGGCCACGCTGCTCTCCCGGGAACAGGGAAAGCCCAAGGCGGACGCCGCCGGTGAGTTCTCCGTGGCAGCCAACCTTTTCGAATACTATGCGGACCTCGACTGGGACGAGGCCCAGCACCTCACCCCGCGGGCCGACCGCAGCCTGGAGGTCCAGTACCGGCCCGTGGGAATCGTCGGCACCATCACCCCGTGGAATTTCCCCATTTCCCTGCTCTGCGTCAAGCTTGCCCCCGCCCTGGTGGCTGGCTGCACCGTGATCGCCAAGCCCTCGCCGTCCACGCCCCTGTCCACCATCGCCCTGGTTAACCTGCTCAACGAGGTCCTCCCGGCCGGCGTCCTGCAGGCCCGCACCAGTTCACGGCGGACAGTAAACGTTGCCCTGAGCACCTCGCCCGGCATCCGCAAGATCTCCTTCACCGGTTCCACGGAGGTGGGCATCTCCATCGCCCAGCAGGCTGCTTCCACCGTCAAGCGCGTCACCATGGAACTCGGCGGAAACGATCCTGCCATCGTCCTGGACGACGCCGACATCTCCGTCACCGCCCGCGGTATTGTGGGCAGCGCCTTCCGCAACGCCGGCCAGGTCTGCATGGCGGTAAAGCGTGTGTACGTCCCGCGCAGCCGCAGCGCTGAACTGGCTGAGGCCATCGCCGCCGAGGCCGCCCGCCATGTGCTGGGCCACGGGATCGCTGACGGTACCACCATGGGCCCGATGCACAACGAGTCCCAGCTCAAACTCGTCCGCGGCCTGGTCGATTCCGCCGTGGGCGCCGGCGCCCGCATCCTTACCGGCGGCACCCACGGCTGCGACCTGCCCGGCTACTTCCTCTCCCCCACCGTGGTGATCGACGCCGAGCCGGGCATGGACCTGGTTGAACAGGAACAGTTCGGCGCCGCCCTACCCATCGTGGCCTACGACAACCTCGACGAGACCATCGCCGGGCTGAACGCCGGTGAATTCGGGCTGGGTGCCTCCGTGTGGAGCCCCGACCAGGAACGGGCCTACGCCATCGCCTCACGCATTGAGGCCGGAACCGTCTGGGTCAACCAGCACACACTGGTGGAACCGGACGCGCCGTTCGGCGGCTGGAAGGCTTCCGGCGTCGGCCGCGAGCGAGGCCGCTGGGGACTCGAGGAATACCTGGAAACCCGCGTCATCAATGGCCGCCCCCACTCCTGACCCCACAATTCTGCAGAAGGACTTCCTGTGAGCGTCGAACTGATTACTCTTGGCACCGCCGCCGGCCCGGCCATCCGCGGACCGGAAAACGGCATCTCCAGCGCGCTGGTTGTAGGGGACGCCTTCTACATGGTGGACTTTGGCCTGGGCTGCTCCCGCGCGGCCCATGAAGCCGGGCTACGGGGCAAGGACTTCGTAGCGGGCTTTGTCACCCACCTGCACTCGGACCACGTTGTGGAACTTCCCGGGTTCCTGCTGTGGAACTGGGGTAATCCGGTGGAAGGCTTCACCGGGCCCGTCTCCATTGTTGGTCCGGGCAAGGATGCCACCCGCGCCGGCGGCAGCGGCCTCTCGGGCACCGGCGAGTTGGTGTCCCACTCCCTGCAGGCCTTCTCCTACGACATCGATATCCGGGTGCATGACGAGGCCCGCCCGAACCTGGCCTCCCTCGTGCGCACCGTCGATCTGGCCACGCCCGCGCACAGGTCCGCGGAGGCGGCCCGTCCCTTTGACGTCTACGAGGATGACAGGGTCAAGGTCACCGGCATCCTGGTGGAGCACCCGCCCGTCCGGCCCGCGTTGGCTTTCCGCTTCGAGACCGACGCCGGCTCCGTGGTGTTCTCCGGTGACACGGCCGAATGCGACGCCATGGTGGTGCTCGCCCAGGGTGCGGACGTCCTGGTGCATGAAGCCGTCAATCTGGATTTCTATGCGGACAAGGGTTTCGCACCGGAATTCCTGAACCACCAGCGGATCGCCCACACCGCACCGGAAGGGGCCGGCCGGGTTGCCGCCGCCGCTGGCGTGGGCCGCCTGGTCCTCTCCCACCTTGCCGGGCGCGCCGAGCCGCAGTGGTGGAGCGGCCGTGCCTCCTCAACCTTCGACGGCCCGGTCCACGTAGCCGTCAGCGGCCAGCGCTTCCGCATCGACAGCCCCGTCCTGGCCCCCGCCTAAGACGAAACCGACCCAAAGGAACCGCCCCTCACCTGAAGCAAGGATCAGTTTTGGCATTGCCGTCGCACACTACAGCAATGGATGACACAAAGGCGACGGCGGACGGGGCCTGGCCAGCCGTCCTTATTGCGGGCATCGCGGCGGCCATGCACATTTGGAAACTTCCGGCCGCGCTGGCGGGCATCCAGGCGGATCTCGGCACCTCACTGGTACAGGCCGGGCTGCTGCTCGGGATCATCCAGCTGGCCAGCGTGGTCGGCGGCCTGGCCACGGCAGTGGGCGGTGAGATGGCCGGCCTGCGCCGGCTACTCATCTCCGGACTCGTGCTGCTCAGCGCCGCCTCCGCCCTGGGTGCTGCCGCCCCGAGCACCGGATGGCTAATGGCAGCCCGCACACTGGAGGGCATCGGCTTTCTGCTGGCCGTTGTGGTCGCCCCTGCCCTGATCCGCAAGGTGACCTCGCCGCGGCGTCTCAATGTTGCACTGGCCAGCTGGGCCACGTTTCAGGGAACGGCCACGCTGCTCGGCCTGTCCGCAGGTGCCCTGTTCCTGCAGGCCGCGGGCTGGCGCGAATGGTGGCTGGTGATGGCTGTCCTGACGCTGCTCCCGGTGCCGCTGCTGCTCCGCCGGGTGCCCAAGGACGTGGCCCCCGCCGAGGCAGGGCTCCGCCCGGCACTCCGCAGGGTGGGCCGCACCATCGCCACGCGCAGGCCCTGGATCGTTGGGGTGGTGTTCGCCTGCTACACGGCGCAGTGGATGGCGGTCCTCGGGTTCTTACCGTCAATTTACCGGTCAGCCGGGCTCGACGGTCCGTGGCCGGGCATTCTCAGCGCCATGGTCGGAGGGGTGAACGCGATCGGGGCCCTCAGCGCCGGACCACTGATCCAGCGCGGCCTGTCCGAGCGGAAGATTATCTGTTGGACCTTCCTGTCGATGGCCGCCGCATCCGTGGCCACGTTCGCCGTCGGCTGGGAGAGCATCGGGAATGGCATCATCGTCCAGGTTGTCCTCATCGCGCTGTTTTCCGCCGTCGGGGGCCTCATCCCTGCCGCAGTGACGAGCTACTCGGTGCGCATAGCGCCCGCGGACGGTTCTGTAGCCGCCGTGCTGGGGCTGACGCAGCAGATCTTCAACGTGGGAAACTTTCTGGGGCCCATGCTCTTCGCCCTGCTGGCCACCACCACCGGCGGCTGGGGCACCACGTGGTGGCTGACGTGCGGCCTGAGCACTCTGGGAATGGTTCTGCTGGTGTTCCTGGGACGGGCCGACGGCGTTAGCCTCGCCGGTGCGCGACGCTCCGAAAAGTGGCTTTCCACCCAACGGAAAGCTCAAATGTAAGGCCCGTCACACGAGCATAAAGTCGAGGAAACGCCGGCGAAACCGGCAAAGACTCCCCTTCAACGATTGGGCAAACCGTGTCTGAAACTCGCCACATGACGCCGGGCTCCGCAACCTCCCGCGATCCCCGGACCTGGTCCCGGGCCAAACGCAACCGCTACGGCTGGTTCATGACGTTCAGCCTGCTTTTCCTGATGATGCTCAGCTGGGCGGACAAAGCAGTCCTGGGCATCGCGGCCGTCCCCCTGATGAAACAGCTGGGCATCACGCCCGAACAGTTTGGCCTGGTGGGCAGCGCCATGTTCCTGACCTTCGGCGTGGCCCAGATCGTTGCCGCCCCTATCGCAAACAAGGTATCCAGCAAGTGGATCCTGCTGGTCCTGTGCCTGCTGTGGTCCGTGGCGCAGGTTCCCATCCTGCTGTTCGCCTCGCTGCCCGCGCTCTGGGCAAGCCGTCTACTGCTCGGCGCCGGCGAGGGCCCACTGGCACCCGTTCTGATGCACGGCATTTACAAGTGGTTCCCCGAGAAGAAGGGCGCCACCCCCGCGGCGCTGGCATCTTCGGGCGTGACGTTGGGCATTGTGGCGTTCGCCCCGGTGCTGGCTTGGGTCATCGGACAATTCGGGTGGCAGACCGCCTTCGCCGTGCTGGCCAGTGTGGGACTCGTCTGGTCCATCTTCTGGTTCATCGTGGGCAAAGAAGGCCCCTACACGAGCCGGAAGGCTGAACAGGAACTTGACGGCGTCGCCCCGGAAGAGACACCTGTAGTGGCCGAAGCCAAGGTCCGTTACTGGCGCACCATTCTTTCTCCGAGTTGGATCTTCGCAGTCCTGGCATCCTTCTTCGGCTACTGGACCTTCACCCTGGCCATGTCCTGGGGCCCGGCATACTTCCAGAACGTCCTCGGCTTCAGCGGTCAGCAGGCCGGCACCATGATCGCCCTGCCCGCAGCCTGGGGCACTATTGCCACTGTGGGCCTGAGCGCCCTGACCCAGCGACTGCACCTGAAGGGCGTTCCCACCAGAAAAGCCCGCGGCTGGGTACTCGGCGCCGCCGGGACCTTCGCCGGCGCCTGCCTTGTAGGGGCAACGATGACAACCTCCCCCATCCTGTCAGTCGCCCTCATGGTCTTCGGCTTCGGCACCGCGCCTGCACTCTTCGCCATCACTTACCTGGTGGTGGCAGAACTAACCACCATCGGCCAGCGCGGCGCGAACCTTTCCATTGCCAACGCCGTCCTCACCACAGGCGGCGTGTTCGCACCGGCGGTGTCCGGATTCCTGATCGGCGGCGCAGCCACCCCGGCAGATGGTTACCGTGCGGCGTTCGCCCTGGCCGGAGGTCTCATGCTGACGTTCAGCGTCCTGGCCCTCGTGTTCGTCAACCAGCAGCGCGACCGCCGCCGGCTCGGCCTTGACGTAGCCGCCGGCTTCTCACTCGAGGCGGCCGCCCCTGCCGCCGGAGCCGAGGCAGTTCCATTAGCGGAAGTCACTAAGGCCTGAGACAACACTCCTGGAAGGCAGCTGGCGGAGGCGCAAACCCGGCCTCCGCTAGCCGCCTGAGCTGAAGAACAAACAAGGACACCGAAGGAACCACCCATGGAAAATTTCGACGCCCGCAGCGGCGGTGGAAGAGCCGGCATGTCCGGCCGGATCCTGGGCGGCGGCACCGAACCGGACCCCAGGTTCACTCTGGCAAATGAACGTACGTTCCTTGCGTGGATCCGGACATCCTTGGCTTTACTCGCCGGCGGTGTCGCCGTGGAGGCCTTCATGGCCGATTTATTCGGCCCTGAAATGCGCAAAACGGTCGCCGTCCTGCTCCTCGTTCTTGCGCTCCTCATCGGCGGGGGCTCATTCTTTCGATGGCTGAATATCGAACGATGCATGCGCCGCAATGCC
Organism: Pseudarthrobacter sp. 01T43; assembly: GCF_056398665.1. NCBI lineage: Bacteria > Bacillati > Actinomycetota > Actinomycetes > Micrococcales > Micrococcaceae > Pseudarthrobacter > Pseudarthrobacter sp. 01T43. Next base: position 41,406 of record NZ_JBFTPV010000019.1, read on the forward strand.
CCGCTTCCACTGCCGTGGATTGCCCCGGTCCTGGCAACCGGCGGGGGCCTTGTCGCCGCCATCATGACGGTCTTCGTCCTCGTCCGCCCCGTCTAATCCATGCCTTCACCGTCTGAAACGCCAATCCATGGCGACCCCGGGCTCCAGCCGGAACGCACAGACTTGGCCTGGGGACGCACCACCCTGTCCCTGACGGTCGCATCCGCCATCTTCCTGCGATGGATGCCGCACCATGGCTGGTTCGCCGGCACCCTCGTAGCGGCCTCCACCTTTACGGCCCTGGCCATCAACGTCACCCGCAAGCGGAGATTTCACCGCGCTATCGAGGGCATCAACCAAGAAGCAATTACGCCCGACATTGCGTCGGTCGCCGCCGTCGCGGCCAGCGTGATCGTCCTAGCCGGTTTGGGAATCGTCACCGTCCTGTTCATCCCTATTCAGCAATGAGCCGGACCGGAATAGCTGCGCATGGCTTCAGGCCGCCATTCCGGGAACGGCACCCACTGTCAGTCCTTGCCCTTCCGGTGCACGCCGATCAGCGTTTCCAGCGGAATCCGGGCGGTGGCCCGCTCGATCTGGGCCGAGATGCCCTTGAGGACGGGGAGGTGCCGGGTCATGGTGGAGGCGTGGGACGTCGGCAGCACCAGCCCGAGGCCAGCGCCGATCCTGCCTGTATGGAACACCGGGACGGCGATGGAACACGAGCCCAGCCGCACTTCCTCCAGGGTGGTGGCGTAACCCTGCGCCCGGATCTGGGCCAGCTCCTCGGCGAACTTCCGGGGGTCGATGTGGGTGTGCGCGGTGGGCCGTTCGAGGTCCCGGTTCAGGTAGGCGTCGCGGACCCAGTCGTCTTCGAACGCGAGGATGACTTTCCCGACGGCGGTGGCGTGCATCGGCAGCCGGCCGCCTACGCGGGAGGCCCGGGGAACGCGTTTGGAGCCGTAAACCCGGTCAATGTAGAGGACTTCGTGCCCGGCACGGACCGCCAGGTGCGCGGTCTCACCGGTTAGGGAGAACAGGTCCTGCACGTACGGCTGGGCAGCGTCGCGCAGTTGGCGGCCGGTGTTCTGGGCGAGTTCCCACAGCCGGATGCCCAGCTGGTAGCGCCCGTTGGGTTCGCGCGAAAGGAAGCCCCAGTCCGCCAGTTCGTTCACCAGGCGGTGCGTGGTGCTGAGCGGCAACCCGGATTTCTCGGCAATGTCCGTCAGGCTCAGTGCGCCGCGCGAACTCTCAAAAGCCTCCAAAATGGCGAGCACCTTAGACGTCACGGTGCGTCCCGGCTCACGGCTGCCGCCGGCCATGGTGACCTCCTCGTTTCCGGACGCGCCTGTCAGTGTCCGGATTCGAGTCTAGATGGGTGTCAGGCTGTCGTCCCGCCCGCGCTGAGAAGCCGCTGGCGCTGCGGCCACTCCGTGACGGATTCCAAGGCGGACAGCGCCCGCGCCATGGCCTTTGCCTCGTCGGTGAACAGATGGCCGTGCACACGTTGGCTGCACAGCCGCAGCGCCTGCCCCCGGTCCAGGCCGAACCAGTCCATCACCGTGTCGATGCCGTGCGGGCTGAGCCGCCAGGTCTTGTCCGCGTCCTTGACGATCGCGTCCTCGATGGAGAGCGCCTCGCGGCGGGAGTCATGGCCGTCGATGATCCCCAGAATTGGGGGGATCTTCACTACGTCGTAGTTGCATTCCGCGAGGATTTCAGCCGCCAGCCGGGCACCCTCCTTCTCATGCAGCAGGACGAGGTCCGGCCTGCCGCCGCCGGGCGCGATCGCCTGCAGGACCTCCGACGGCGGCACCTGGGACCAGCCGATGTCGTGCAGCATGATCGCTGGAAGCGCGACGCCGGCATCCGCTTCCGGATGCGCGGCCAGCAGAGCGCTGGCCAGTCCGAAGGCGTAGAGGGTGTGGGCATCATTGTTCCGCACACGGAGCAAAGGGGCAGCGAATTCCCACAGGGCAGCGAGATGGGGGTCCAGGGCAATCACACCGTCAGGCTCCGCCTCGATACTCGCCGAGACATCCTGTCCAAAGTGGTTGGCCGTTGCGTGCAACTTGGTCATGCTGCAACCCTGTTCCGTCGAGGGGTGCGGTGGCAACCAAAGCTCCCACTCAGCGGAAGCCGCATGGAGGTCCGGTGTAGTACGTCATCGCCTCAAGCAACACGACAAGGTTCCCCGACGCCACTTAAATGCCCGGTCAGGTCCGCCCGCAGCGGACCAGTCACAAAAAATCGCTCCAAAAGACTCCACGCGCGCCTACGCCTGATATAGCGTAGCCACTATGGCGCCAGGACACCCTGGGCACCATAGCAATCCGCAGCAATGTAGCCCACGGGTTGTCGACTGTAAGGTTCGTTCGAGCAAAGGATGATCATGGCCGTTTCAATTGAGCTTGGCAAGAAACTCGACAAGGACTACGAGAACAAAAGCCTGACAGAAATTCTTGACGCCCCGCCGTCCGCGCTGGCTGGCCTGACAGAGAAGCACGACGAAATTCTCGCCGGAATGGGCATCAAGACCGTCCGCGACCTCGGCAGCAACAAGTACTTTGCGGTGGCAGGCGTCTTGGTGGCCCTGTCCAACCACACTGGCTAACTCCTTCAAACAACCAGCAGAAGTCCGGCCGGATCAGGTTTTCCGGCCGGACCTTCCTATGGGCGGAGCTGCCCCCATCGGCTTTAGCCGATCAGCGCCAGCACGGCTCCCGCGCCCACAACGCCGCCTGCCTCTGCCCGCATGTCGGTGATGGTCCCGCCGCGGTGAGCGGCAATCTGGGTTTCCATCTTCATCGCCTCAAGCACCACGACGGGGTCCCCCGCGGAGACCTCGGCACCCGGCTCCACCAGCCACTTAACTACGGTGCCCGCCATGTCCGCCCGCAGCTCGCCGGGATCGGCGGACCCGGCGGCAACGCCGCCGTCGTAGTCCCCTGCCAGCTGAACGCCCGCCGCAACGCCGGCACCGGAGCGCGCCCAGCCATCCAACAAGGAAGCGGGAAGCCCGACGGCGAGGCGCCGGCCATCGACGTCAACGGTGATGGTGCGCCGCGCACCGTCCGGAACGGACGTGCCGAACTCCGGATCCGCCGCGATGGAATCCGCGAAGTCAGTCTCAATCCAGCGCGTGTGGATCCCGAAAGCCGTTTCGGACGTGAAGTCCGGTGCCTCAACCACGGCGCGGTGGAACGGCAGGACGGTGGCCACGCCGGTGATCTCCATTTCTGCGAGGGCCCGGCGGGCACGGCGAAGAGCCTGCTGCCGGTCGGCGCCGGTCACGATCAGCTTGGCCAACAGGGAATCGAACTGCGGCGCCACGATGGAGCCGGAGCGGACCCCGGAGTCCAACCGGATGCCCGGGCCGGTGGGCCCGCTGAACGTGGCGATGGTCCCGGGCGAGGGCAGGAAGCCGCGGCCCACATCCTCCGCGTTGAGCCGGAATTCGAACGAATGGCCGCGCGGTTTGGGATCAGCGGTGAAGCGCAGCGGCTCGCCCGCGGCAATGTGGAACTGCTCCTGGACCAGGTCCACACCGGTGGTCTCCTCGGTGATGGGATGCTCCACCTGCAGGCGGGTGTTCACCTCCAGGAACGCGACGGTGCCGTCGGCCGCCACCAGGAATTCCACCGTCCCGGCCCCCGCGTAGGAGGCCTCGCGGCACACTGCCTTGGCGGCGTCGTAAATCTGCCGGGTCTGCTCTTCGGTCAGGAAGGGGGCGGGCGCCTCCTCCACCAGCTTCTGGTGCCGGCGCTGCAGCGAGCAGTCGCGCGTTCCCACCACCACCACGTTGCCGTGCTGGTCCGCCAGGACCTGCGCCTCGACGTGCCGGGGCCGGTCCAGGTACCGCTCCACAAAGCACTCGCCTCGGCCGAAAGCTACCACCGCTTCGCGGACCGCCGAATCGAAGGACTCCTCGATCTGGTCCATCTCGCGGACCACCTTCAGCCCGCGCCCGCCTCCGCCGAAGGCCGCCTTGATGGCGATGGGCAGGCCGTGCTCTTCGGCAAACGCGCGCGCCTCGGCAGGCGAAGCCACCGGGCCTTCGCTGCCGGCCACCAGCGGGGCGCCGGCGCGGACGGCGATTTCGCGGGCTGTGATCTTGTTGCCGAGCTGCCGGATGGCCTCCGGGCTCGGCCCGATCCAGGTGAGGCCGGCGTCGAGGACGGCCTGGGCGAACTCCGCGTTCTCGGACAGGAAGCCGTAGCCGGGGTGCACCGCGTCCGCCCCGGATTTCGCGGCCACGCGCAACAGGTTGGCAATATCCAGGTACGTTTCCGATGGCGCGTTGCCGCCCAGGCTGTAGGCCTCGCTGGCGGCGGAGACGTGCAGTGCGTCGGCATCCACGTCCGCGTAGACGGCCACGGATTCGAGCCCGGCGTCCTCGCAGGCGCGGGCGATGCGGACGGCGATTTCTCCGCGGTTGGCGATCAGGACCTTGCGCATCAGTTGCTCACTTTGTCTGGGAATCGTTGGTCTGGACGTCTTTTGTCCGGGAAATGTCGGCGGAAGAGTCGGCGGGCAGCCCATACCCGGGCGCCCACCGGAACCGGATGGAACCGCCGATGGGGATCTGCGCGGCAAGGTCCAGCTGGTGGTCCACCACCACGCCGATCACGGGGTAGCCGCCGGTGATGGGGTGGTCGGCAAGGAACAGCACGGGCTGGCCTTCCGGCGGGATCTGGAGCGCTCCGGCCATGGTMCCCTCACTGGCCAGTTCCCCGTCCCGGCTCCGGGTCAGCGGCTCCCCGTCCAGGCGCATACCCACCCGGTTCGAGCGTGGCGTCACCGCCCAGTCCTGGCTGCACAGTGATTCCAGTGCGGCGGCGTCGAACCAGTCGCCGCGGGGTCCGGGCACAATGTCCAGGACCGTCACACCGGCATCCGGGAAGTCCGGCTGCAGCTCGGGATTGCCCACCACGTTGGAGGACGTGGCCGCGCCCGCGGCCAGAAGTTGCCCGGCGGCCAGTGGTGCAGGCCCGATTCCGGACATGGTGTCTGTGGACCTGCTGCCCAGCACCGCTTCGGCCGCCGCACCGCCGCGGATGGCCAGGTACGTGCGGAAGCCGCGCTCGGGCGCGCCGATGGTCAGGATTTCGCCGTCGAGCAATGCGAACGCTGTGGCCATGGGCACCTCACGCACCTGTTCGGACTGGTCAGTTTCTTCGTCTTCGGACGCGTCGGAGTCGGGAACGTCCGAGGGCGTCCCAACAGTCAGTGCCGACGGCGCCCCGGCCACCGCCAGAACCTGGTCCCCCACGGCCTGCACACGCAGCCCGCCGGCAACTGATTCGACGACGGCGGCTGACGGCTGGTTGCCCACAATCCGGTTCGCGCGGCGCAGGGAGCCACGGTCCAGTGCACCGGCTGAGGACACACCCAGCCCGGCGTGGCCTGGCCGCCCCAGGTCCTGGATCAGGCTCTGCAGGCCGGGCGACAGGATCCGCAGGCCGGACTTATTGTCAGCATCGGCAGCAGCCCGCACTTGGGAGCCAGCCGTCTCGGACTGGGTCGCCGCAACTTCCACGAGCTCCCGCACGGCCCGGAACTGCACCCGGTCTCCGGGGGCGGCCAGGGCAGGCTGCTCCCGGCCGAGGTCCCACATGTGTGCGGCGGTGCGGCCGATCAGCTGCCAGCCGCCCGGCGACTTCCGTGGATACACTGCCGCATAGTTGCCGGCCAGCGCCACGGAACCGGCGGGGACGGCGGTCCGGGGTGAGCTCCGGCGCGGGACTTCCAGCACCTGGTTTTCCCCCACCATGTAGCCGAAGCCGGGGGCGAAGCCGCCGAAGGCAACAGTCCAGACCTGCCCGGTATGGGCGGCCACCACTCCCTCAGTCCCCAGGCCGGTGAGCCGCCCCACCTCAGCGAGGTCCTCGCCGTCGTACACGGTATCGATGGTGACCAGCTTCCCCTCCGCATGCGACTGGACCGTCAGGTCCAGCGCCAGCAGCAGCGAAGCCATCCGGCGCGCGGAGGAGGGCGAATCGGCCCTGACCATCACCGTTTCGGCGGCGGCCAGGACGTCAATCTGGCCGGGCAGCGGCTGCTCAAGCAGGAGGGCCTGCAGGGCCAGGACATCGTGGAGCCCGGAGAGTTCGGCGAGCACCGCCGTCGTACCTACCGTCCTTACGGACAAAACGCGGGCGGCGAGCACCCGGGCAGCCGTGGCGGGGTTACTGACTGTTTCCATGGGGATCAGGCCGCGCCGCTCAGGCGGGGCTGCCCTGGACGTTGTCGTGGAGCAGGCGGAGGTCCGCTTCCGGCTGCGGATCGCGGCCCAGGCGCATGCCCACGATGGTAATGACGGCCGTCAGCGCGATGTAAATGGCGATCAAGTACCAGCCGCCGGACGCCGCACCGTAGAGGGCTGTGAAGATCAGCGGGGCCACGGCGCCGCCAACAACGCCGGCCAGGGTGTAGGCCAGCGAGCTGCCGGCATAGCGGAGGCGGGCCGGGAACTGCTCGGTGATGAAGGCGGCCTGCGGGCCGTACATAAAGGCGTGCAGGGCCAGGCCGATCACCACGCCGATGGTCAGCATCACCACGGATTTGCCCGCGATCATCAGGAAGAACAGCGGAATGTAGAGGGCGGTTGCCGCCGCGGCAATGCCGTAGACCCAGCGCCGGTTGAAGCGGTCCGTGAGGGCGCCGGCTGCCGGGATCAGGAAGAGCTGGAACGCTGAGCCGATGAGGATGGCGGCCAGCACGTTGCCTGTGGTCATGCCCAGCTCCTTGGTGGCGTAGACGGCCACAAAAACGGTGAACAGCGCGTAAAGGACGTCGGGGCAGAGACGGGACAGGGCTGCGGAAATCAGGGCCCTGGGTTCGGTGGTGAAGACTTCCTTGATCGGTGCCTTGGGACGGTCGCCGTGCGCCTGGATGGCCTTGAAAACCGGGGTTTCCTCAAGCCTGAGGCGGATCAGCAGGCCAAAGACCACCAGGATTGCCGAGGCGAGGAAGGCCACGCGCCATCCCCAAGACAGGAAGGCTTCGGTGCTGAGGGTAGCGGCAAGGATGGCCAGGACGCCGTTGGCCATCAGGTTTCCGGCGGGCGGACCGATCTGAGCAGCGGAGGACCAGAAGCCGCGCTTGTTGGGATCGCCGAATTCGCTGGACAGCAGCACCGCACCGCCCCATTCGCCGCCGACGCCGATGCCCTGGGCCAGGCGCAGCAGCACCAGGATGACGGGGGCCGCGACGCCGATGACGGAGTAGTCCGGCAGCGCACCGATGAGCACGGTTGCGACGCCGATCAGCACCAGGGTGAACACCAGGACGTATTTGCGGCCCACCTTGTCGCCCAGGCGGCCGAAGATCACGCCGCCGATCGGGCGGGCCAGGTAGCCCACCGCGAAGGCGGAGAAGGAGAGGAGGAGCCCCACGAATTCATCGTTGGAGGGGAAGAAGATCTTGGGGAACACCAGGGCCGAAGCCACCGAGTAGATGGCGAAGTCGTAGTATTCGAGCGAGGTGCCGGTGAGGCTGGCGACGTACGCCTTGAGGGCACCGCGCGGCGGCTTCCTGGCTGCGGGCTTCGCTGCCTTGTTCATGCTGGTCATGGGTTCCTCCGGGGGTGAGGGTGGTGCGGGGTTCGGGTGGTGCGGGGGCCGGGTGCGGCGGGCCGGTGCGGCCGTGGAAGGGGGCTGGGCAGTACGGGCTAGGCGAACGAGCTGATGCCGATACCGGCGTCGCCGAGAGCGGACTTCACTGCAGTGGCCATGGCTACGGCCCCGGGTGAGTCACCATGCACGCAGATGCTTTCCGCGCGGATTTTAAGGATGGAACCGTCAATGGTCCTGACAGAGCCCTCGGTTGCCATCCTTAATACATGCTCCGCCACTTCGGCGGTGTCGTGAAGGACCGCGCCCGGAATTGAGCGGGAGACGAGCGTTCCGTCGGTGTTATAGGCACGGTCCGCGAAGGCTTCGCTCACCGCCCTCAGGCCGGCTTTTTCTGCGAGCCGCAGGACTTCCGAGCCCGGCAGGCCCATGATCGGGAGGCTGGGGTCCACCGACTTGACGGCGTCGACGACGGCCTGCGCCTGGGCAGTGTGCGTCACGATGGCGTTGTACAGGCCGCCGTGCGGCTTCACGTACCGGACCCGGGCTCCCTCGACTGCTGCGAGAGCCTGCAGCGCGCCGATCTGGTACACAACGTCGGCGGCCAGTTCACTCGGACTGATGTCCAGGAAACGGCGGCCGAAGCCGGCGAGATCGCGGTACCCGACGTGGGCGCCGATGGTGACGCCGGCGGCGGCCGCGTCGCGGCAGGTGCGGCGGATGACGCTGGGATCACCGGCGTGGAATCCGCAGGCCACGTTGGCGCTGGAGACGGAGGCGAACATCGCCGCGTCATCGCCCAAGGTCCAGCGTCCGAAGGACTCGCCGACGTCGCTGTTCAGGTCGATGGTTGTCATTTGTGATCCCCGTCTCATTGAGTGGTTCTACTAGGATGCACTAAATTCAGCGATTGTTCAACAATCCTTCGATTCAACGATGTGACGATCGTGTAAATTCTCGGGTATGGCCACTTCACATCCGACCGTCCGCAGCGCAGCTGGGCGCCTTCGTGTTGCCGTACCGTCAGTGGCGGAGCGGGTAGCGTCTGAACTTCGCCTGCAGCTGGCAGAAGGGGCCCTGATTCCCGGGGCGCGCCTCACCGAGTCCACCATCGCCGAGGACCTCGGGGTCTCGCGGAACACTGTCCGGGAGGCATTTGCCGAGCTGGCGAGCGAACGGTTGGTGGTCCGGCACCCCAACCGGGGTGTCTTTGTGGCGAGCCTCGGAGCTGGCGATATCCATGACGTCTATACGGTCCGGCGTGCCATCGAAGTAAGCTCGCTCCGCGGCGGCGGCAGCCCCGAGGTTGTGGCCGCGGTCCGGGCAGCCGTGGAGGAAGGCAAACGCGCTGCGGCAGACGGCGACGATGACGCCGGCGGCACGGCCAACCAGCATTTCCACGGTGCAATCGTTGCCCTGGCCGGGAGCCCGCGGCTGAACACCATCATGGCCCAGGTGCTGGCCGAGATGCGCCTGTTTTTCCACAAGGCCACCGCCGACGCGCTGTTTTACCAGCGTTACCTGCCGGACAACGAGGCGATCTGCGAGGCGCTGGAGGCAGGCGAACTGGACCGTGCCGCAGACCTCCTGCTGGCATACCTGGACCGCTCCGAGGAGAACCTGGCCGACGTGCACGCGGAAGCGGCCGACGCTGGCTAAACCGTCGGCCGCTTTGCAGCAAGCTACTTCGCTGATGGCACGGGGGCGCTACTTCGACGCGGGCACCGGGGCGGCAACCTGATCTGTGGCCGGGCCGGCGTCCGCTGCTGCACCGGGGGCGGGTTTGACCTTAAGGCGCTTGCCGATGGCCGCTCCGCCGCCCTTGCCGCTGCGGTTCTTGTTGAAGATGTCGAAGCCGACGGCGAGGAGCAGCACCAAGCCCTTGATCAGCTGTTGGTAGTCCGTGCCGAGGCCCAGGATGGACATGCCGTTGTTCAGGACTCCCATGATCAGGCCGCCGATCATGGCTCCGGCCACGGTGCCGACGCCGCCCTGGACCGCCGCGCCGCCGATGAACGCCGCGGCGATGGAGTCGAGCTCGAAACCGGTGCCGCCGGCCGGTTGCGCGGAGTTGAGCCGGGCGGTGAACACCAGGCCGGCGAGTGCGGCCAGCACGCCCATGTTCACAAAGAGGCGGAACGTGACTGCTTTGGTCTTGATGCCGGACAGCTCCGCCGCGTGCAGGTTCCCACCGATGGCGTAGGTGTGCCGGCCAAAGACGCTGTTGTTCATCAGTGCCGTGTAGACGATCACCAGGACCGCAAGCACAATCAGGACGATCGGGGTGCCGCGGTAGCTGGCAAGCAGGAAGGTGATGATCAGCATCAGCAAGGCAATGAACGCGGTCTTGATGACGAACCAGGTCATTGGTTCATTCTCAAGATCGAACTTCTTCCGGATCCGGCGTTCCTTGACCGCCTGGATCACCAGGGCCAGGGTGGCGCCCACGCCCAGGATGACCGTGAGCCACTCCAGCACTGACGTGCCGCCGGAAATGTCCGGCAGGAAGCCGCCGCCCAGGGCCCGCAGCTCGGCCGGGAAGGGCGTGATCTGCTGGTTCTTGAGGGTGATCAGGGTCAGGCCGCGGAAGATGAGCATCCCGGCGAGGGTGACGATGAAGGCGGGAATCCCAACGTAGGCAATCCAGTAGCCCTGCCACGCACCAACCAGTGCGCCGACCAGCAAACAGGCGGGGATGGCAATCCACCAGGCCCAGCCCCAGTGCACGATCATGACACCGGCCACCGCGCCGATGAAACCAGCAATTGATCCCACCGAAAGGTCGATGTGGCCGGCGATGATGACCATCACCATGCCGATGGCCAGAATCAGGATGTAGCTGTTCTGGACCACCAGGTTGGTGACGTTCTGCGGCTCCAGCAGGATCCCGTCAGTCAGGACCTGGAACAGCAGGACGATCAGGATCAGGGCGACAAAGATGCCAACCTGGCGGAGGCGGCTTGTGAGGAAGCCCAGGGATTCTCGGAGGGCGGACATGTTCGCTATTCCTTCTCTTTGGTCATGAAATGCATGAGGGTTTCCTGCGATGCTTCGGCGATGGGAACCTCGCCGGTGATGTGCCCGGCGGACAGGGTGTAGATCCTGTCGCAGATACCCAGCAGCTCGGGCAGTTCGGAGGAAATCACGATGACTGCCTTTCCTTCCGCGGCCAGCTTGGCGATGATCGTGTAGATTTCAAACTTCGCGCCGACGTCGATCCCGCGCGTGGGTTCATCGAGGATCAGCACGTCCGGATCGGAGAACATCCACTTGCTCAGCACCACTTTCTGCTGGTTGCCGCCGGACAGTTTGCCCGTGATGGCCGCCACCGACGGCGCCTTGATGTTCATGCTCTTCCGGTAGCCGTTGGCTACGACGGTTTCCTGGTTCTTGTCCACCCAGCCACGCTTGACCAGCTTGGGAAGGGCGGCCATGGACACGTTCCGCTTGATGTCCTCGATGAGGTTCAGGCCATAGCGTTTGCGGTCCTCGGTGGCGTAGGCGATCCCATGCTTGATGGCGGCGGAAACGGTGCCGGTGTTGATTTCGATGCCGTGCTTGAAGACTTTGCCGGACGTTGCGGTGCCGTAGCTGCGGCCGAACACGCTCATGGCCAGCTCTGTCCTGCCGGCGCCCATCAGCCCGGCAAGGCCAACCACTTCGCCCTTGCGGACGTTGAGGCTGGCGTTGGTGACCACCATCCTGCTGTGGTCCTGCGGGTGCCGGACGGACCAGTCCTCGATCCGCAGGACTTCCTCGCCGATCCGGGGAGTGCGGTCCGGGTAGAGGCTCTCAAGGTCGCGGCCAACCATTCCGCGGATGATGCGTTCCTGCGTGATCCCGCCGTCGCCCAGGCGGAGGGTTTCGATGGTCTTGCCGTCACGGATGATGGTGACGGCGTCAGCCACCTTGCGGATCTCGTTGAGCTTATGGCTGATGATGATGGATGTGACGCCCTGGCCTTTGAGGTGCAGAATCAGGTCCAGCAGGTGGCCCGAGTCCTCATCGTTGAGGGCCGCCGTGGGTTCGTCGAGGATGAGGAGCTTGACCTCCTTCGACAGCGCCTTGGCGATCTCCACGAGCTGCTGCTTGCCCACGCTGATCTGCTGCACGGGGGTGACAGGGTTTTCGCTCAGCCCCACCCGGGCCAGGAGTTTAGCGGCCTCCAGGTTGGTCTTGCGCCAGTCCACCCAGCCGCGGTTGGCCTGCTCGTTGCCGAGGTAGATGTTCTCCGCGATCGACAGGTAGGGGCTCAGGGCCAGTTCCTGGTGGATGATCACGATGCCGCGCTTCTCGCTGTCGCTGATGCTGGCGAAGTTGCAGGTTTCGTTTTCGAACAGGATGTCGCCGTCGAAGGAGCTGTGGGGGTAGACACCGGACAGCACCTTCATCAAGGTGGATTTTCCGGCACCGTTCTCGCCGCAGATGGCGTGGACCTCGCCACGGTTTACCTGCAGGGTGACGTCCTGGAGTGCCTTCACGCCCGGGAAGGTCTTGGTGATTCCTCGCATTTGAAGAATGGGTGTGTTCATCGCCAATTCTCACTGACTGGTAGTACCTGGGACCGCCTGCGGCTGCAGGGGGTCTACGGGAAGGGCGGCGGCCAGGACCCGACGGCGGGCCGCCGCCCTTCGACGGGCTACTTGACGTCGGCCTCGGTGTAGTAGCCGGAGTCGATGAGTTCCTTTTTGTAGTTATCTGCCGTGATGATCACGGACTTGAGCAGGTAGGCCGGGACCACCTTGACCTTGTTGTTGTAGGTCTTGGTGTCGTTGACCTCGGGCGCCTGGCCCTTCAGGAGGGCGTCCACCATCTTGACGGCCTGGGCGCCCAGCTGGCGGGTGTCCTTGAAGATCGTGGAGTACTGCTCGCCGGCGGTGATGGACTTGACGGAACCCTTTTCAGCATCCTGGCCGGTGACGATCGGCAGGCTTCCCTTGGCGTAGCCGCCGGTGCTGGTCAGGGCGGAGATGATGCCGATGGAGAGGCCGTCATACGGTGAGAGGACGCCGTTGAGCTTGGTGCCGGAGCTGTAAGCGGCCGTGAGGATGTCTTCCATGCGCTTCTGGGCCACGGGGGCCTGCCAGCGCAGGATGGCTGCCTGCTCGAACTTGGTCTGTCCGCTGGGGACCTTCAGGGTGCCGGCATCAAGGTACGGCTGGAGGGTATCCATGGCACCGGTCCAGAAGAAGTTGGCGTTGTTGTCATCCGGGCTGCCGGCGAAGAGCTCCACGTTGAAGGGACCCTTGCCGTCCACCTTCTTGCCGGCGGCATCAACCAGGCCCAGGCCGGTCAGCAGCGACGTGGCCTGCTGCACGCCCACGGTGTAGTTATCGAAGGTGGTGTAGAAGTCCACGTTCGGTGTGCCGTTGATGAGCCGGTCGTAGGCGATGACCTTGACGTTCTGTTCCTTCGCCTTGGCGAGGACGTCGGTGAGCGTGGTGCCGTCAATGGCCGCCACGATCAGGGCTTTGGCGCCCTTGGTGAGCATGTTCTCGATCTGCGCCACCTGCGTGGGGATGTCATCGTTGGCGTACTGCAGATCGGCCTTGTAGCCGAGCTTGGCAACGGAGTCGGAGACGTTCTTGCCGTCCGCGATCCACCGCTCCGACGTCTGCGTCGGCATCGAGATTCCCACCAGGGAGCCGGCAGCATCGCCGGAGGCAGCGGGCTCGGCTGCCGTGCCACCGCGGCTGCCGCAGCCGGTGGCCCCGACGGTCACAGCGAGGACAACCGCAACGGTGCCCAGGAGTTTCCTGATCTTCACAATTTTCTCCTTCCGCGGGCCCGTGGTCCGCGAAGTTGCTGATCGCAGCCCTGCACGTCGTTGTGCCCCCTGCGGGGCGGGTAACAGCGGGAGGAATGCGTAGGTCTGGATGGAACGGAGTTGAGCCGGCTAACCAACGCCGGCAAATTGTTATCGCTAACAACAGGGTCAAACATAGCTTCTCAGTGCATGTGAGTCAACGCACATTCGGCGTTTATCTTAGACCGATCCGCAGCACGCCCCCGCGCGCGGCGGACACGTCAAGTGGCAAAAACGCGCCAATCCGCGTGGTGCGAGGCTCCGCGTTCAAGCCGCAGCAGGTCCGTGCCGCTGTTGAACGCGTCCGGCGGGCAGGTCATCGGTTCGACGGCGAGCCCCAGCCGCGTGGGCAGCGGCGGTTCCGTGTCCCCGGTGTAGAGCTGAATCCAGGTGCAGCTGCGGTCCCAGGCCATCCCCACGCCGGTGCCGCCCGGGTCCCGGACCATCACGCACGCCTGCCCCTCGCCGTCGAACGCTATATCGGTGAAGGCGTGGTCGATCGCCGTGGGGCCGATGGGGCGGGCGGCGCGGAAGTCGTAGTCGTGCCCCGCGACCGGGCGGGTGGCGAGCGGCAGCAGCCTGTCGGCCGTCACCTCAAGGAACGTGCCTGCGGGAATCTCCAGGCTCCATTCGTCCAGTGGTGCCGGCCCCGCCAGCAGATAGGGGTGCGGGCACACCCCGTACGGTGCGGCCCGCTCCCCCACGTTGGCGGCGGTCACCGTGGTGTGCAGGCCGTCGCCGTCCAGCCGGTACTGGGCGGTGATGGTCAACGCGAACGGGTAGCCCGGCGTCGGCCCGATGCTACAGGAGAGCGTGAGAGCAGATTCGGTCCGGGTCTCCAGCGTCCAGTCGAGCTCTGGCGTGAAGCCGTGCAGGGCGCACTGCCTGTCCGGCTCGTTGACCGGCACCTGGTAGTCGATGCCGTCGAACGTGTACTTCCCGTCGGGGATCCGGTTCGGCCAGGGCCCCACGATGACGCCGCGGAACTCCGGGTTGGGCCCGCTGGCAGGGAACGGGACCACGAGGTCCCGCCCCCGGTGCCGCAGCACCCGCACGGCCGCTCCCCGCGCGGTGATCAGCGCGGTGTAGTCCCCATGCCGGAGCCCGTATTCGGTCACAGGCCGCCGGCCAGCTTGTAGTAGGCGGCGTTCCAGGCGAGTTCCTTCTTGAAGCCCCGGATGGTGGTGCCCTCGTCGATGGTGAGCAGTTCAGTTTGGGCGATCTCGGCGAAATCCTCGAACACGTCCATCCCGACGGCGGTGCTCAGGACGGTGTGGTGAGCCGCGCCGGCCGTCAGCCAGGCCGCGGCGGACGTCGCGAAGTCCGGCTTCGGGGCCCACAGGGCACGGGCCACCGGCAGGTTGGGCAGCGGCTCGTCCAGGTCAACGACGTCGACGGCGTTGGCCACCAGGCGGAAGCGGTCGCGCATGTCGGACAAGGCAACTACAACACCCGGGCCGGCGTCGGTGTCGAAGACCATCCGCACGGGGTCTTCCTTGCCGCCGATGCCCAGCGGGTGGATTTCGACGCGCGGCTTCCTGGCGGTCAGGGAGGGGCAGACCTCGAGCATGTGGGCGCCCAGGATCTTCTCGGCGCCCGGCTCCAGGTGGTACGTGTAGTCCTCCATCAGCGAGGCACCGCCGGGCAGTCCCGCACCCATGACCTTGGCGGCGCGGACCAGGATGGCGGTCTTCCAGTCGCCCTCGGCGCCGAAGCCGTAGCCGTCGGCCATGAGCCGCTGGACTGCCATGCCGGGCAGCTGCCGCAGTTCGCCCAGGTCCTCGAAGGAAGTGGTGAAGGCCGCGGAGCCGTTGGCCTCCAGGAAGCTGCGCAGTCCCAGCTCAATGCTGGCGCTGTAGCGCAGCGACTCGTGGCGGGCACCGCCCTTTTGGAGCTCGGGGACCACCTCGTAGAGGCGCTCGTACTCTGCAACCAGGGCGTCGACGTCGGACTCTGCAGCGCCGTGCACCGCATCGGCGAGTTCATTGACGGACCAGGTGTTGACCGAGACGCCGAAGCGCAGCTCCGCCTCGGTCTTGTCGCCCTCGGTGACGGCGACGTTGCGCATGTTGTCACCGAAGCGGGTGAGCTTCAGGCTCCGGACGGCAGCCCAGCCGGCCGAGGCGCGCTGCCAGGATCCCACCTGACGGGAGACCTCGGGGTTGGACACGTGCCCCACCACTGTCTTTCGCGGAATGCCGAGCCGCGACTGGATGTAGCCGAACTCCCGGTCGCCGTGCGCGGCCTGGTTCAGGTTCATAAAATCGAAGTCAATGTCCGCCCACGGCAGGTCCCGGTTGGCCTGGGTGTGCAGGTGCAGCAGCGGCTTGCGGAGCAGGTCCAGGCCCTGGATCCACATCTTGGCCGGGGAGAAGGTGTGCATCCAGGCTGTCACACCGATCACGGAATCGTCCGAGTTCGCCTCCAGGGCGGTGCGGCGGATGGCGTCCGAGTCGGTGAGCACGGGCTTCCAGACGATCTTGACCGGAACATCCGAGGATTCGTTGAGGGCGGCGGCAATCTCCTGGGACTGCGCGGCCACCTGTTTCAGGACATCTTCGCCGTAGAGGTGCTGGCTGCCGGTGAGGAACCAGACCTCGTACTGGCCGAGCGACGTTGTGTTGGCGGATGTGTTGGTGGCGTTGGGCATGTTTTCTCCAGCTGAAGTAAAAGGGCGACGGCGGTGGGTGGCCTGGCGGGCAGTTGTTCGGCCTGGCGGGCCGGGTAGTGGGCCTAGCGGCCGTAGACGTTCTGGTAGCGGTCGTACAGGGAGTCGATCTGGGCCGGGTCGATCGGCAGGGGCTCACCAAGCTGGCGGGAAATATGGACGGTCCGGGCCACTTCCTCACACATGACCGCGGCCTTCACCGCCGCGCGGGCGTCCTTGCCGATGGTGAACGGTCCATGGTTCTGCATCAGGACGGCCGGCGAGGTGGAGTTCTTCAGCGTCTCCACGATGCCCTGGCCAATGGAGTCGTCCCCGATCAGCGCGAAGGGACCCACCGGGATGGAACCGCCGAACTCGTCGCCCATCATGGTGAGGACGCACGGGATCGCTTCGCCCCGCGCCGCCCAGGCCGTGGCGTAGGTGGAGTGCGTGTGGACCACACCTCCGACGTCGGGCATGTTGCGGTAGACGTATGCGTGCGCGGCGGTGTCCGACGACGGCGACAGCGGCGGGTTGCCCCAGTGGATAGTGCCGCCGCTGCCGATGTTGCCGCCACTGACCGGCGTGCCATAGAGGTCGGTGACCACCAAGAGCTCGGGGCGCAGGTCGGCGTAGGAAACCCCTGACGGTTTGATGACCATCAGGTCATGGCCGGGTACCCGTGCGGACACGTTGCCTGCCGTCCAGACCACCAGCTCGTAGCGCGTCAGTTCGGCGTGCAGGGCRCACACCTCGGCCCTTAGTTGGGCGATGGATTCCAGCAGCGCGCTCATGCGGACACCCCGGCGGTGAGGAGGCGGCGGGCGGACCGGCGCTGGATGGCTTTGAGTCGGTGCATCACATCGTTGGTGCCGCGGCCGAAGTAGTCGTGCAGCGCGCGGTATTCCTGGAACAGTTCCTCGTAGGCGGCAACGTTTTCCGGGATGGGCGTGTAGACGGCGCCTGGTTCGGAGCCCATAGCGGCGGCGGCTGCGCGGATGTCCGGGTACCGGTTGGCGGCCACGGCGGCGTGGATGGCGGAGCCGAGGGCCGGGCCCTGGGTTGAGCCGATGGTGGAGAGCTGAAGGCCGGTGATGTCGGCGTAGATCTGCATGAGGAGCCCGTTCTTTACCAGGCCGCCGGCCACGATGAATTCCTTGACGGGCACGCCGGAATCGCGGAACGCGTCCACGATGGTCCGGGTGCCGAAGGCGGTGGCTTCCAGCAGGGCGCGGTAGGTGTCTTCCGGCCGCGTGGCGAGGGTCTGGCCCACCACCACGCCGGAGAGTTCGTGGTCCACCAGCACGGATCGGTTGCCGGAGTGCCAGTCCAGGGCGATGAGCCCGTGTTCGCCGATGGCCTGGCTGGCGGCGAGTTCGGTGAGGTATTCGTGGATGCCTTCGCCGCGGGCAGCGGCGGCCTGGTGGTACTCCGGCGGGACGCCGTTCTCGGTGAACCAGCCGAAGATGTCTCCAACACCGGACTGGCCGGCTTCGTAGCCCCACAGGCCGTCCACGATGCCGCCGTCCACCACGCCGCACATGCCCGGGACTTCGTGCAGTTGGGTGCCGTTCATGACGTGGCAGGTGGAGGTGCCCATGATGGCCACAAGCTGTCCGGGCTCCACGGCCCGGGCGGCCGGGGCGGTGACGTGGGCGTCCACGTTGCCTACCGCCACCGCGATCCCCTCGGGCAGGCCGGTCCAGGCGGCGGCTTCGGCCGTGAGATAGCCCGCGGCGTCGCCCAGCCGGCCGATGGTGTGCTCCAGTTTGGTGCTGACGAAGTCCTTGAATTGCGGGTTTAGGACGGCCAGGAAGTCCTCGGAGGGGTAGCGGCCGTCCTGGTAGATGCCCTTGTAGCCGGCGGTGCAGGCGTTACGGACGTAGTTGCCGCAGAGCTGCCAGACGATCCAGTCGGCGGCCTCCACCCAGTGGTCCATGGCGGCGTAGGCTTCCGGGTCCTCTTCCAGGAGCTGCAGTCCCTTGGCGAAYTCCCATTCGGASGAGATGAGCCCGCCGTAGCGCGGCAGCCAGGWTTCKTYGCGCTCGGCGGCGAGYGCGTTGATGCGGTCCGCCTGCGGCTGCGCAGCGTGGTGGCGCCAGAGTTTCACGTAGGCGTGCGGCCGGTTGGCGAACCCGTCCAGTTCGTTCAGCGGCGTGCCGTCCGCCTTGACGGGCACCATGGTGCATGCGGTGAAGTCGGTGGCAATGCCGACGACGGCGGCTGGGTCGATCTCGGCGTCGGCGATCGCCGCGGGGACGGCGTGGCGGAGGACGTCGCGGTAGTCGTTGGGCACCTGGAGTGCCCATTCCCCGGGAAGCCGGGCGGCGCCGTCGTCCGTTGCCTCCGCGGTATCCGCCGGAAGGGCATCTGTCAGCACCGCGTGCGGGTAGTCGAAGACGCCGCTGCCCAGCTCCTTGCCGTCACGGACCCGGACCACCACTGCCCGCCCGGAGAGCGTGCCGTAGTCCACGCCAATGACAAAGTTTTCGGTTTCGTCCACTGAGACGTCCATCAAATCCTCCAAGTTGATTTCGCAGCATTGCGAACTCCACTATTGTTAGCGCTAACAAACGGCCTGTCAAGGAATTGCTTCATTCGCGTTATTTCGAGTGGGCTCCGGGCCTCAGGGTTGGGGCGGCCGGGCGGCGGTGCTGGCGCGCACCACCAGCTCGGGGCCTACCACCAGGGTGCCGCCCGCGGCGCCGTCCTCGATCTGGGCGCGCATCAGGTCCATGCAGCGCCTGCCGAGTTCTTCAAAGTCCTGGCGGACAGTGGTCAGCGGGGGCATAAAGTACGCGGATTCGGGCTGGTCGTCGAAGCCAATCACGGACACGTCCTCGGGTACGCGGACGCCCTTCTCGCCGAACGCCCGCAGCAGTCCCAGCGCCATCTGGTCGTTGCTGACGAACACTGCAGTGGCCTCGCGCTGATCTGCCAGCTGCTGCCCGATCCGGTACCCGCTGCCCGCGCTCCAGTCGCCCTCGACCAGCAGGTCGTCGCCAAGCCCGGCTTCCGCCAATTCTTCGCGCCAGCCGTCAACACGGGCCTGGCCGTCAATCCAGTCCAGCGGCCCGGAGACGTGGCCAATGCGCTGGTGGCCAAGGCTGATCAGGTGGGCCACGGCCAGGCGCGCGCCGAGTTTCTGGTCCAGCATCACCCCGCACAGGTTCCCCTGGCCGGCTACGCCCACCACAATCACCGGCACATTCAACTTCAGGCCCTCCAGCACCTCCAGCGTCCCGTCGTGCGGGGCGATGACAATCAAGCCATCCGCGCCCTGGTCCGTCAGGTGGCGCACGGCATCGGAAATCGCATCAGACCCGGCCCCCCTGATCGCGGCAATGCTCACGAAATAGCCCGCCTCGCGGGCGGCCTGCTGGACGCCCAGGAGCGTATTCGCCGGACCATACTGACCCAATTCGGAGGCAAGGACGCCGATGGTCTGCGTGCGCCGGGTGACCAGGCTCCGCGCGGCTGTGTTGCGCCGGTAGCCAAGCTCGGCAATCGCCGCTTCCACACGCCCCCGCGTCGCCGCGCTGACATTCGGGTGATTGTTGATCACCCGCGAGACCGTTTGGTGGGAAACATTGGCCCTTGCTGCCACGTCCTCAAGCCGCGGCAGGCGCCGGTCGTGATTGTTCCCCATACGAGTTGCCTTTCCACAGTTTGCGGCACGTCCGCGTGACATCAAGTTACCCCAGGGCGGCGCCTTTTATATGGGCGTCCGGCGGACCGTGACCACGCACTCGGCTAGGCTGAACGGATGAAACGCCGCCTTGCAGCCCTGTCCGCCGTCCCCCTGCTGCTCCTGCTTTCCGCCTGCGGATCGGTCCAGGAAGCGGCCGGAAACGCCGCGAACGATGCCGCCTCCAAGGTGGCCACCGCCGCTTCTGACGAAGTCAAAAAGCAGGTCTGCTCCGCGGTGGAGGACGGACTGGTCAGCGCCTCGGACAAGGCCGTGCTGAGCGGACTCGTCTCCGCCGCCGACGCGGCCGGGGTGCCGGCGGAAATTACGACGCCGTTGGGCCAGATCGCCAAAGCCGGAGACCAGGTGCCGGCCGACTCGGTGGACGCGCACTGACGGAGGCGTGCGCGGCCTAAGCTCCACGGCGTCGTGACTGCCGGAGATCGAGTGCGGAAGCCTGGGAGTCCGTAACTGCGGCCGACTCCGGTTCGGCATGCCCATCAAGAGTCATCGCGCAGTGACCGTGTCCAATACGAGCCTAAAACTCAGAACAACTGGTCACATGTTGAAGGAGCCGGGTGTGTGATGCGCAGCGACAAGAGGCGGACTTTGCCTGCGCTAAATGGCGTCGCGGAATGGCCGGAAGTCGCGATACGCCAGTCGCGGACACTAGGCCCGCAGCGGACAACGCGCTATCGGAAGAGGCGTCCGCGATGAAGGTCGACTTCGCAGACAAGACCATCGGCGGGCAATCACAAGTCCGCCCGGGGAAACTTGCCATTCGCATTTTCGCCAAAGGCTGGGAAACGACGGGCTGCGGTTAGCCCACCGCCCATGCAAGGTCACTGACGGACATCTGGTTGTCATGCAGCGCAAGGATCAGCTGCACGCCGGTCGAGTCCGCGAGCATGGCAACATCTCCGTCGCCAACTCCACATAGCCGTCCACTTTCAGCCCCCTATCAGCTTCTATGTCATGGTGGCGAACATGAGGGCCATGGTGGCGGCGCCGAGGGCTTCGAGGGTGTGTTGTTTTCGGGGTGAGTGTTTTGGGGTTGTTTTGTTGGGGGGTGTGGTTGCCGGTTTCCGGTTGCGCAGCAGGAGGGCGGTGAAGATCAGTGCCGCGGTCGCGTAGATGATTGTCAGCGGGGTGGCGAGGCTGGGTAGGTGATCGAGGGGTGCGGTGGCTGTGGCGGGGTGTGTGTGGGGCATTGCGTGGTGGGCGTTGGGCAGTGGCATGGTGTCTGCGGGGCCGGTTCCGGGGCTGGTGATGTGGTTTGTCATCATGGTGATCATCAGGGCTGCGCCGGCCATGCTCATGCTGTGGTAGAGGCATTTGATCCGGCCTTGGCTGCCTGCGCAGAGTATTTTGAATTCGGGCCGGGCGACGGCCTGGATGATGAACCAGAGGGCTGCGCCGGTGAGGACGGCGATTTGGGCGAGCATGGTGGAGGGTGCGAGGTTCCAGAGCATGGCGGCCATCAGGAGGTTCATGAGGGCGTGGAGGGTGTTGTTGACCCGGTCGGTGAGCTGGTGTGGTTTGGTGGCCTGCAGGAGGTGGTAGCTTCCGCTGAGCAGCAGGAC